>DATLUE010000058.1:0-28921 GCA_035533255.1 Allostellaceae bacterium
TGCCATTAAAGCTCTACCTCGGCCCGAGCGACGTCGAGGGACGCACGATAACTTTGCAACGATTAGCAGTTGCCAGAACGCCATCGCCGGCCGAACATAGGCGCAATCGCCGGGCACAAGCCCAAGAGGAGGAACTATGGACACCCATCTCGCCACGATGACCGCGGACAAATACGTCGCCGTCGATGGGCTCAAGCTGCGCTACATCGAAGAGGGCGCGGGCATTCCGGTGCTGCTGATGCACGGCGCCTCGCTCGGCTCCTCGGCCGATGTGTTCCGGCGCAATCTCGGGCCGCTCGCCAAAGCCGGCTTGCGCGCGATCGCTTTCGATTTTCCCGGCTACGGCCTCAGCGAGGTCGGCAGCGATCTCTCCCTCGCCTACCAGACCAATTCGGTGCCGAAATTCCTCGACGCGCTCGGCCTCGAGAAAGTGGCGCTGATCGCGCATTCGCGCTCGGGCGGCCAAGCGGTGCAGCTCGCGTCGAAGGAGCCCGCGCGCTTCTCGCATCTGGTCGTGCTCGGCACCGGCACTTTGATTCCGCCGCTGCCCGAGGATGTCGAGGGCCGCTACAGCCAAGTCGCGGCGCGGGTCGATCGCCAGATGGCGACCAGCGAGCCGACGCTCGAGGACACCAAGAAGCTGATGCAAGCCGATCTCTTCCACACCGAGCTGGTGACGCCCGAAGAGCTCGCGCTGCGCCACAGCCGCAGCATCGGCAAGGCGTTCCAGACCTTCACGGCGCGCGCCAACGCGCCCGAAGGCGCCGGCGGCAGCGGCGCGCAGCCGGCGGTGCCGCAATGGAAGCGCATGCTGGAGTTGAAAATCCCGGTGCTGCTGATCTTCGGGCGCGAGGACCGCGCCCATGCCGGCGAGCGCGCCGAGCTGTTCAAGAAGATGCATCCCGAGATCAATCTGCACATCATGAACGGCTGCAAGCACATGGTGCCGTGGGACGCCGAGCAAGAGGTCTATCGCCTGGCGGTCCCGTTCATTAAAGGTCGGTAAGCTTGGCGACGGCGGCGGGGATGGCGATCGCCCCGCCCGCCTAAGACCGGAAGATGAGATTGATTCTTTATCTCTCGGTCGCTTTCTGGGTGGTTTTGTCGCTGGTCAGCATGGTCGACGTCGGCGCGACGGCACGGCTGTTCGCCGCGATCCATCTCGGCTAAGCGGCTCGATGTGAGCGGAATCCGCTCAGGTCGAAGCCTAATTGATCGCGCTGAGGCCGCCGCTGGCGAGACGCTGGCGATAGGCCGACATGAAGCTTTGCAGCGTGCCGATCTCGGCGATGCGCGCGGCGACATCGGCGGCCGAGCCGCCGCCGGCCAGCCCGGTCGTGGGATCCTCGGTAATCAGGTCGAACGCCTGCGCGGTCTGCGTGCCGGCGATCGCCGGCCCCCAATCCTTGCGCAGCTTGTCGACGCCTTGCTGGTCGCCGTCGAGCGTCAGCGCCGCGGCCCAGGCGAGCATCACGCGCGATAGATCGACCCCCAGCGGACCTTGCGCGGGCGGCGCGCCGGCCAGAGCGGCGAACACCTTGGCGGCGTCCTTCCAATCCTGCTGATGCCAATAGATGTCGGCGCGCAGCCTTGCGGCGTCGACGCTGTTGTCGTTCGCCAGCAGCGCCAGCGCGGCGGGCGCCTTGTTGAGATCGGTGAGCGCACGCGCGCGCAGCTCCAGACGCTGGCGCACGAGATCGGTCGGCAGGTCGCTGCCGACATCGATGTCGAGCGCGCTGACCGCCGCATCGGGCTGGCGGTTCATCAGCCGCAGCAAGGCGAGCTGGGTCGCGCCGCGCGCCTTATCGCGGCCGGTGAGATGATTCTTGACCTGATCGTCGAGCAGCGCGGTCGCCTGATCGAGCAGATCGACCGCGACCAGCCGGTCGATCAGTTTCTTCACGATCGCGTCGTGGCGCGCGCCGGCCGGCTCGAGATCGTGGAACTCGGTGTAAAGCGCCAGAGCCTTGACCGGCGGCACATCGTCGGCACTCTTGCCGAGGAAGAGATCGGCGAAGCTGTCCGCCGCTTCCTTGGCGACTTCCTTGGAAGCCGGATAGTTCCGGAAATAGACCGCCGCCTCGTGCAGCGCCTCGATACCGTCATCGACATTGCCTTCGGCGAGCTGCAACTCGCCCAGCTTGCGCAGCAGCGTGAACTCGAAAATATCGCCGCGCCACGAGAAACGCAGCGCGTCGAGCGCGTTGATGGTCTCGATCCGGCTCGCCTGCTTGGTATCGTACAGCGCCATCGCGCGCGCATAGAGCGCCCGGGCACGCGCCTTGCGATCGCCCGACGCGGCGACCTTGACCCATTTCTCCAAAGCCGGCTCGAGCTGGCCGAGCTGCTGCTCGCGGCGGCCGGTGAGATATTCCGCCATCGCATGGTCGCCCGCATTCGGCGAATCCTTGAGCACGATGTCGATTAGCGGCCCCGCCGCCGATCCGCGATCGGTCTCGATCAGCGCTTCGGCCGCGGCAAGTGCGAAGCGGTTGCGCAGCGCTTTCGGATAGCTCGGCAGCAAGCTGATGCCGTCGATGAATTCGCGCGAAGCGGTATTCCAATCGCCGCCTCGGGCCGCGAGCGCGCCGCGCCACAGCGCCGCCTCGGGCTCGTTGTCGAGCGCGGCAACGCCGAGCTCGTGCTGCGCGCAGGCGGTATCGTCGGCCAGGAAGCAAGCGGCGCCCTTGAGCGCGTGGACACTGCGATCGGCCGCGGCTTGCGGGTCGTCGCGCTCGATCTGATCGAGCACGCCCAAGGTCTCGGCGCCGAACAGATGGGCGAAATAGAAACGCGCGAGATCCAGCCGCGGCGGCGTGCGCGCGGCCGGTGCCACGGCCGCGACCGCATTGTCCAATTGGCTGCGGCGCTCGATGAAGGTCTCGGTGTCTGGCCCGCGCCAGGCGGCGAAATCGAACAGGCGATGAAGATCGGTCGGCGCGCCGCCGAGCAGCCGATCGCGCTCGTCGGACAGGACGAGGCCGTTGGGCCGCGTGATCTCGACTGTATCGACATCGGGATGCACGGAAAGATCGTCGGTATTGGGACGGATCACGATCCCCTGCACGCTTGTCAGGAGCCGAAAATCGACGAAGCTGCGCGTCGCGTCGATGCCGCGGCCGAGCTCCGATACCGGTACGACGATCAGCGTATCGCCCAGCACCGGGTCTTTGATCCGCAGCGGCGCGCTCGCCTCGTGCACATGCAGCTCGACCGAGGGCAAGCTCGCGCCGGGGCGCGGATCGACGATGATCGGTGCATCGGGCGCGGCGGCGCCGTTCTTCAAATCGATGATCCAGGAATTGCCGGCGCGGCGCACGCTGGGATTGAGCCCGTCGGCGGCGACCAGCCGCAGAGCGGTGCCGCCATCGGCGGGAACCGCATCGATCGCCGACAGCACGCCCTGCGACTGCGCGCGCAATCCGTCGAGATCGAGCTTCGCCGGCGCGGCAAAGACGATCCACAGCGCGCCGTCGCGGCGATAGACCGCCGCCGCCGTCGGGCCGGGCCAATCGAAGCGCAAGCTGGCATGACCGCTTTCGCTCACGAACAGCGGCGCGAAAGCGACCGGACCGGCATTGCTGGCAGCCTGATCGGCGGCCGGAGGCGGCGCGGGAAGCCCGGACGCGGGGCCGGTTGCGGCCGGCGGCGGCGCGGCCGCGGTTTCGGGTACGCCGGCCGGCGGCACGATCGCAAGCGGCGCGGCCTGAGCCGGCGCCTGCAGCTCGGCGGTCTTGCGCGCTTCCGGCTTCGCGGTCTTGGCCTTAGCGGCGGGTTTTTGGACGGGGCGCGCGGCCGGCGCGACCAGATCGATCACGACCGTCGCGCGATTGACGACCGAGGTCTTGATCGCCATCGGCCGCACAAGCTGGGCCGTGACCGTCATGCCGTCGGCCGATTGCGCGACGCTGGCGACATCGCGATCGAGCTTGCGGTCGATGATTGAAAGCGGCCCGGTGAAAGGCCGCGCGAAATGAATCGTCAGGACCTCGCCCGCAACCTTTGCTTCATAGGCAACCGGCTTCGGCCATTGGATCGCGATCCGGCCGTAGCCCGCATGCTCGCCGGCCCGCACCTCGACCTTCTCGCTGGCGCGCGCCGCGGTCGCGATCGACGCGAGCGCCAGAGCGGCGAGGAAAACGGCGGCGCGCATCGCCCTCGTCGTCACGGCTGGGGCGCCGGCGCGGCGGCGGAAACCGGCGTCGCGGCCGGCTGGTTCTGCTTCTGCACGAGCGCCGTGGTGATCGCCTCGGCTTTGGCCGGGTCCATCGCGGCGAGGATCGGTGCGGTTTTTAATTCTTTCATGTGACTCAGCAGCTCAAGCGTGATCGGCATGTCGAGCTGGCTGAGGATTTGCGCCGCGTCCTTCGGCTTCATGGTCTCGTAGATCTTCACCAGTCTTTGCGTGCGCGCGTCTTCCGCCGCGCTCTGTTTGGCGACCGCGGTCTGGATGCTCTTCTGCAAACCCTGCAATTCCGCGATCTTCTGATCGACGCGCTTTTCCGCGGCTTGCAGCACGACCTGCTGCTGATCGATCTCGCTGGCGCGTCGATCGAGCTCGCGCCGGCGCTGCGAGAGCTGCTGCAACACCTCGATCTCGGCGGGGCTCAGCAGCAGCGGGTCCTTGAGCGGCGCGCGCGCCGCCGCGGGCGGCGTGGATGGCGCTTCGGCGGTTTGGGTTGGCGGTTGCGCAGTGTCCGCTTGCGCCGCGGCGGGCTGCGATCCGGACGGGAGATTGGGTTGCGCGGCGGCGGGCGGCGGGCTGGTTGCGGCATTCGCCTGCTTGGTCAGATCGACCGGGGCGCCGGTCGCGGGCGCTTGCGCGGGCGCCTGGGCCAGCGCGTCGACCGTGCCGCCGATCGAAACAATGTCGCTTACCTTCACGCCGAGCAATACCGTCGCCGCGAGAATGACGGCCGGAATGAGACGCGGGCGAAGCTTCACCGCCCGCTCCTATCGCCGGCGGGTAGCGAGAGCGCGTAATAGATTGCGCTCGGCACGCGACGGTGCGTTGGCGCGCTCGGCGGTCGGCTCGGCCTCATGTGCCATCGGCTCGGCCGGAACTGCGACGCGCGGCTCGACCCGGATCGGCTCGGCGCGCGCCTCGGCGCGGATGAAGGCGGGACGGATCGGCTCGGCGCGCGGCGGATCGGGGCGCTGCGGCGCCGGCTGCAGCACCGGCTCGACGCGATGCTCGTCGCGCGCGGGCGGCTTCGCGGCGGGTTTCGGCTCGGGTCGGAGATCGGGTTTCAGCTCGTCGCGGCCGGCCCTGATCTGATTGGCCAGCTTGTCGGCGATGCCGCCGCCGCGCTCGATCATATAGGTGAGATCATCGGACAGCGCGCGCGCCTCCTCGACCTTTTTCTCGAGACGCCGGCTCAGGTCGTCGGCGGTGACGCGCAGATTGGTGACGGCAGCCTCGGCGCGGTGCGAGGCGGTGTTGAGATTGCGCGCCAGCACTTCGAACTTCTCGCGGTCGCTACGCACCGAGCCAAGCCGCCGGTTGAGCACGACCGAGTAGCCGATGGTCGCAATGAGGAGCAAAGCGACGACGGCGTCGCCCAGGAAGCTCAGCATCAGAGGACTCCTCGATCTTTCTCGATCTTGTCTTCGATCTGGATCGCGATGTTGCCCGCCTTGCGGCCCATCTTGCCGACGAACATCGGCAGATCGCCGCAGATCAACTTGATGTCGGCGTTGGGCTCGGCGTTCAGCTTGATGCGGCTGCCGATATGCAGCTTGAGGACATCGCGCAGCGACATCTCGACGGTGTCGAGCACCGCCTGGATCGGCACGTTGGTGTTCCACAGCTCGCCGGCGAGATGCGCTTCCCAAATCGAATCGCGACCGAATTTCTCGCCGAGGAAGCCTTGCAGCAGAATCTCGCGCACCGGCTCCAGGGTCGCATAGGGCAGCAGCACCTCGAGCCGTCCGCCGCGATCCTCCATGTCGACGCGCAAGCGCGCCAGCACCGCGGCGTTCGCCGGCCGGCCGATGGTGGCAAAGCGCGGGTTGGTCTCGAGGCGGTCGAAGCGGAAGGTCACGGGGCTCAGCGGATCGAAGGCGCCCGAGAGATCGGACAGCACCACCGACACCAGCCGCTCGACCAGATTGCGCTCGATCGTCGTATAGGGCCGGCCCTCGATGCGCATCGCGGCGGTGCCGCGGCGTCCGCCGAGCAGCACGTCGACGATCGAATAGATCAGTGCGCTGTCGACGGTCAAAAGACCGTAATTGTCCCATTGCTCGGCCTTGAAGACGGTCAGCATCGCCGGCAGCGGGATCGAGTTGAGATAGTCGCCGAAGCGGATCGAGGTGATGTTGTCGATCGAGACCTCGACGTTGTCCGAGGTGAAATTGCGCAGCGAGGTCGACATCATGCGCACGAGGCGGTCGAACACCACTTCGAGCATCGGCAGGCGCTCGTAGGAGACCAGCGCCGAATCGATGATCGCGCGGATGCCGGAATTGTCGCCGGCCTGGTTGCCGCCATCGCCGAAGCCCAAGAGGCTGTCGATTTCGTTCTGGTTGAGGACGCGCGCCGCGCCCAGCGGCACATCGCCCTGACACTCGCCGCCGTCGCTCTCGCCCTGGCCCTCCGGAGCGGCGCCGTCGGTCGCCGCCGCCCATTCGGCGGCGAGCTGCTCGTCGCTCTGCGGCGTGGTTTCGTCGGCCATGTTGCGCGCCTATTGAACCAGCATTTCTTTGAACAACACGTCGTTGACCTTGACCGGGGCAACGGCGGCATTGACGCGCGCCAGCAGCTCTTCGCGCAGCCGGTAGATGCCGCCCGAGCCGCGCAGATCGTCGACGCGTAGCTCGCGGAGATAAATCTGGAAATTGTCGACGATGCGCGGCATGACCGCTTGAAGCCGCGCGGTGTCCTCTTGTTTCTGGAGCTCGAGGCTGACCGAGAGCTTGAGGAAGCTCGCCTTCTTGGTGCCGCCGCTGTTCAAATTGACCAGGAAGTCGGGCAGGTCGAAGAACACCAGCGGCTTGGGCGGCGGCGCTTCGGCGACCACAGCTTTCTTATGGCCGAGGACGCTGTCGAGCATGCCGGTGAAATAAAGTCCGGCGCCGGCGACCAGCAACAGCCCGACCACGCCGCCGACGATCATGATCAGCTTCTTCTTGCCGCCGCCTTTCTTGGCGTCGGCCTCGCCCTCGGCTTGAGGGACCGCTTCGATCTCTTCGGTGACGGTGGTGGTTGCCATGACGCTATCGCTCGGTAAAAGGTTGCGGAGCCGGAATTTGCCTCGGCAAATCTGGGGCGGACGATAGCGAGCGTGTGGTTAACAACTGGTTGAAGCGCCCCGCCGAAGCGGCAGATTTTTCCCGGCAAGGCCGGCCAAATGCGCCCGAGGCTCAAGCCCCCTTCGGTCTAAGCCATTGACAATGCGCGATTCCGCTTCTGGCACGCGCCATGCAGAGGGAGAGCCGGATCAACCAGGCGCTCGGTCATGGAAAATTCGACCTATATCGTCCTCTCCGGTCAGAACGCGCGCCAGCGTCAGATGGACGTGCTCGCCAACAACATCGCCAACCTGTCGACGCCGGGCTTCAAGGGCGAACGGACGATGTTCAAGGAATATCTGAGCAACGCCCAGAGCAGCAATCCAAGCTCCTATGTCGAGATCGCCGGCACCGCGCGCGACATGAGCCAAGGCCCGCTCACCCATACCGGCAATCCCTTCGACGTTGCCTTGAACGGCGCCGGATTTCTCACAGTCACGACGCCGAGCGGCAACGAATACACCCGCGACGGCCATCTTCAGCTCGACAGCCAGGGCGAGCTCGTGACCTCGACCGGCTTCGTCGTGCAGGGCGACGGCGGCTCGCCGATCGTCATTCCCGCGGGCTCCGGCGACGTCACGATCGGTACCGACGGCACGGTCGCGACCCGCCGCGGCACGATCGGCAAGCTTCCCGTGGTCAATTTCGACGATCCGCAGGCGATGGTCGAGCAGGCAGGCGGGCTTTACACGACCGACCAGGCGCCGCAGCCGATCGCGACCACCCAGGTGGAGCAAGGCACGATCGAGGAATCGAATGTCCAGCCGATCCTCGAGATGACGAAGCTGATGGCGGCTTCGCATGAAATCACCGACTCCAAGAATTTCGCCGATGGCGAGCACAACCGGCTCAAGAACGCCATCGACCGCTTAGGCAAGACGATTTAGCGCCAAGACCCTTCAAAGGAACCACGCATCATGCGCTCACTTTCCATCGCCGCGACCGGGATGCTGGCCCAACAGCTCAACGTCGAGGTCATCTCCAACAACATCGCCAACCTCAACACCACCGCGTTCAAATCGCAGCGCGCCGAGTTTCAGGACCTGCTCTATCAGAACGAGCGCTCGGTGGGCGCCAATTCGTCCGACAGCGGCACGATCGTGCCGGTCGGCGTGCAGATCGGCACCGGGGTCAAGGCCGCGGCGGTCTATCGCATCGCGCAGCAGGGCAATCTCACCAACACCAACAACCCGCTCGATCTCGCGATCCAGGGCCACGGCTATTTGCAGGTGCAAATGCCCGACGGCTCGACTTCGTACACCCGCGACGGCTCGCTCCAATTGAGCGCCACCGGCGAGCTCGTGACCGCCGACGGCTATGCCATCCAGCCCTCGATCAGTATCCCGCAGAACACCACCGCGATCACGATCAACGCCAACGGCCAGGTCATGGCGACGGTCGCGGGGCAGACGACGCCGCAAACCGTCGGACAGCTCCAGCTCGCCAATTTCCCCAACGAAGCCGGCCTCGCGCAGCAAGGCAACAACCTCTTGACCGAGACGCCGGCATCCGGTGCGGCCACCACCGGCAATCCCGGCACCACCGCCTACGGCACCATTCAACAGGGCTTTCTCGAGACCTCGAACGTCAACATCGTCTCCGAGATCACCAATCTGATCTCGGCGCAGCGCGCCTACGAGATGAACTCGAAGGTGATCCAGACCTCCGACCAGATGATGTCGACGCTGAACCAGATCCAGTAACGCCAGCACCCCCGTAACCGCGGACCCGTACCATGATGATGCGCAGATTTATCGTCCTCGCCGCGTTGCTTCTGACCGCCCTGCCCGGCGCCGCCTTCGCCGATCCGATGCTGCAGCCGAACGTCACCGTGACCGGCGACACGATCCATATCGGCGACCTCTTCAGCGATGCCGGCGCGCATGCGATCGACCCGGTGGCGCCGTCGCCGGCGCCCGGCACACGCGTGACCTTCAACGCGGCCTGGCTCGGCGCGATCGCGCGCGAGCACCATCTCGACTGGCAGCCGAGCTCGGATTTCGACCAGGCCAGCGTCGAGCGCGCCACGCGCACCATCGCCGCGGACACGGTGGCGCAGCGCATTCTCGCCGAAGCCGCGCCTGGCGCGCAGAGCGGCGATGCGACCATACAGCTCGACAATCCGGGCTTGCGCTTCATCGTTCCGGCCGAAGCCTCGGATGCGATGGCGCTCGACGGATTGACCGTCGATCCACATAGCGGCCGCTTCTCGGTCTATGTGACCGCGCCCGCCAATGCCGCCAACGCCCAGCGCCAGCGCGTGACCGGACGGGTGATCTATCAGGAGACGATCGCGGTGCCGAGCCACGGCCTGGCGATCGGCGATATTTTCGCGGCGGACGACATCACGGAGATCAAGCTGCCGCGCGACCGCGTCGCCGCCGACGCAATCACCGATCCGCAAGAGCTGATCGGCAAGGCGGCGCGGCGCATCTTGCGCGCCGGCGAGACCATCCGCGTCGGCGACGTGGAAGACCCGATCGTGGTGCATAAGGGCGATCTCGTCACCATCGAGCTGAACACCGCGGCGATGCAGCTTACCGCCCAGGGCAAGGCGCTCGACGACGGCGCGATGGGCGCCGCGATCCGCATCAACAACACCCAATCCAACCGCATCATCGACGCCGCCGTCGCCGGACCCAACCGCGTCGTGATCGGTAATGGCGGCAACACCGCGCTGCTCGCCGCGCGTTGACAAAATCGCACCAACGGACAGCAAGATGACCACGCATCCCTACCGTCCCTTTACCGTCATGGCCCTGGCCGCCGTCGCGCTGACCGGCTGCAACGCCTTCAGCCGCATCTCGCAGATCGGCGCGGCGCCGCCCCTGACCACGATCCAAGACCCGAAGACCCAGCCGGGCTATCAGCCGGTCTCGCTGCCGATGCCGACGCCGATCGTCGGCGAGCGCCAGCCGAACTCGCTGTGGAAAGCCGGCAGCCGCGCCTTCTTCAAGGACCAGCGCGCGGCGAATATCGGCGACATCCTCACCGTGCTGGTGAATTTCGACGACAAGGCGCAGTTCAACAACGAGACCCAGACCCAGCGCACGACCAACGAGCAGGACACGATGCCCAGCCTCATGGGCTTCGAGAAACCGCTTCAGAACATCCTGCCACATACGACGGCCAATCCCGCCGACGCCATCAACGTCACCGGCGCCACCAACAACGACGGCAAGGCGACGATCAACCGTCAGGAGCAGGTCACGCTTGAAATCGCGGCGCTGGTGACGCAGGTGCTGCCGAACGGCAACCTCGTGATCCAGGGCCATCAGGAAATCCGCGTCAATTACGAGGTGCGCGACCTCCAGGTCACCGGCGTGCTGCGGCCGCAGGACATCAGCGCCATCAACACCGTGCCACTCGACAAGCTCGCTGAGGCGCGGGTCTCCTATGGCGGCCGCGGCCAGCTCACCAACGACCAGCAGCCGCGCTATGGCGAGCAGCTTCTCGACGTGGTCGCGCCGTTCTGAGAAACGAAACCCTCGCCGCCCTGTTGGGGGGAGAGGGTGCGAGCGGGCGAGGTGGGCGCGGGAGCCTATGCGATCGCGCCGCAGAGCGACACCTCACCCTTCCCATTGCTGCGCGATGGGCCCCTCCCTCTCCCCGCTTCGCGCGGAGAGGAAAATTTGATCGCCGCCGTGAGCCTTACTGCATGAACCAGCCGTGGCTCACGACGAGCGACTGCCCGGTCAGCGCGTTGGTCTCGAACGCGGCAAAGAACAGCGCCGCCTGAGCGACATCGTCGGTGGTCGTGAATTCGCCGTCGACGGTGTCCTTCAGCATCACGTTCTTGATCACCTCGACCTCGGAGATGCCGAGCTCCTTGGCTTGCTCGGGAATTTGCTTTTCGACCAGCGGCGTGCGCACGAAGCCCGGGCAGATGACATTGGCGCGCACGCCGTGCTTGGCGCCCTCCTTGGCAACCACCTTGGCGAGGCCCTCGAGCCCGTGCTTGGCCGTGACATAGGGCGCCTTCAGCACCGAGGCCTCCTTGGAATGGACCGAGCCCATATAGATGATGCTGCCGCCGGTGCCCTGCTTGTACATCTGGCGCAGCGCGGCGCGCGTCGTCAGGAAGGCGCCGTCGAGATGGATAGCGAGGAGCTGCTTCCATTTGCCGAAATCGAACTGGTCGAGCGGCGCGACGGTCTGGATGCCGGCGTTGCTGATGAGGATGTCGATCCGGCCGAACGCCGCGATCGCCTTCGCGGTGGCGGCTTCGACCTGCGCCTCGTTGGTCACGTCGACGGCGACGCCGAGCGCGCGGCCCTGGGCGCTGCCCAATTCCGCCGCCGCGGCTTCCGCGCCCTGCTGATTGAGATCGGCGATCACGACCTTGGCGCCCTCGGCGACGAATGTCTTCGCGATCTCCTTGCCGATGCCGCTGGCGGCGCCGGTGATGATGGCAACCTTGTCCTTGAGACGCATGTCCCTTCTCCTTGCTGAAACTTGTTGCGCGCCGGTCAGGCCAGATAGTCGTAAACCACCTTGCCGAGACCGAGCGTGATATCCGACAGGATATGCGTGGCCGACAAGACTTCCAGCACCGGAAGCTCGGCGACCGGCGCGAGCGCGTGCGGCCGCAGCTCGAGCGAGCCCGGCCCGGTCCACGCGCCCTTCACGGCGACGTCTTCGAGATAGTATTCGACCAGCTCGCAAATCCGCGGCGTCCCGTCGACATGCGGAATGATCTTCAAGAGGAAATTCGGCGCCGCGAGTGCCGCGGCGACGGCCGCGACATCGGCCTGCCGGTGCTTGTAGCCCATCGTCGCGGTCGCGACCCGCACCGGGCCGTAATCCAGCGTGCCGACGATGGTGTCGATGTCGGTCTTGAGGCTGGGGCTCGCGAGCTTCTTCGGAAAGCCCCATAGCTCGCGGCCGCCGGCGATGGGTGGCTCGTCGTTGAGAAACATGCAGTGGCAATAGCCGCCTTTGCGGCCCTGGAACGACACCGGAATCACCTGGCCGGTTTCGGTGTAATCGCCGAAGCCGGTCGAATCCGGCATGCGAATGAACTCATAGCGCACCACCGGCTCGTCGAGCTCGAGCGGCGCCGGCACCACCGCCCGCAGCTTTTCCGGATCGGAGCGGTAGGTGATGATGAGAAATTCGCGATTGACGAAGCGATAAGGACCCTTGGGATAGGCGGGATTGGTCAGCGGCATCGCAAAGGCGCGCTCGCGGACATCGCTTTCTTTCATGATCCTGCTTCCCTCTCGATGGATCGCCGCAGGACGCGGCGCTCCGCTCTAACCTTCGTCCGGCGCGGCGAAGTCGAAAATCGATATCCCGTCGATATTGGTCGGCCGCGCCAGGGCTTCGGGATGCTTCAGCGCATGGACGGTGTCGCGATAACCGGCCCGCCAATGCTCGTCCATGCTGAGGCGCGAGAATTCGTAATCTTTGGAATCGCCCTCGTAATTCTGCGCGCGGTAGATGAGATGCACGAGGTTGTAGACCTTATGGTCGCCGAATCCGTGCAGCAGCTTGCCTTCGACGCATTCCTTGAACTCTTCCGGCAATTGCTCGAGGAGCTTGGCGACCGCGTGACGGATTTTCTGGCTGCGCGTGAAGCGATCGGTTTCGTTGCGTGTGCGGCTCGAATAGGTGATCTCTTTCAGCCGGGTCGCTACTTCGGCGAGGTTGCGCGGAAAATCGCCCTGTGCGTTCCAGAGATCGACCTGGAAAGCGAGCGTGTCCTGGCGCGGTCCGTCCTGCAGCACCCATTGCAGCGGCGTGTTGGAAACCAGCCCGCCATCCCAATATTGCCGACCCTCGATCTCGATCGCGGGGAAGCCGGGCGGCAGCGCGCCGCTCGCCAGCACATGCTTGGGCCCGATGACCCCGGTCGCGGTATCGAAATAGACGAAGTTGCCGCTGCGGACATCGACCGCGCCGAGGCTGACGCGGGTCTCGCCGTTGTTGAGCCGGTCGAAATCGACTAGCCGCTCGAGCGTCCGGCGGAGCTGACCGGTCTCGTACCAGCTCGTCGCCTCGAGGCTGCCGTCGGGATAGACCCAGGGCGCTGGCACGCGCGGCGCGAAAAAGCCCGGCGCGCCTTGCGAGAGGGACGCGGCGGCGCTCGCTTGATTGAAGACTTTGCGCGGACCTTCGCCGGTCACCAGATACGACGTGGCAGCGCGGCCCTGCGGCCAGCTCCAATTCGCAGTGATCTGCTCCCAAAACGCGCGCAGCTTGGCGACGCGCTGCTCGGGCGGATTGCCGGCGATGATCGCCGAGTTGATGGCGCCGATCGAGATGCCGGCAACCCAATCGGGATGAATCGCGCGCTCGGCCAGAGCCTCGTAGACGCCGCCCTGATAGGCGCCCAGCGCGCCGCCGCCTTGCAACAAAAGCGCCACGCATTCGAAATCCGGTCGGCCGGAATCGGCACCACCCGCGCGGGCGCGTACCGTGGTCGTCGAACCGGCCTGTCTCAGGGCTTTCGCGCGCTTGGCCATCGAAAAATCCATCTCGCCAGCAAAAGCGATCATAAGCGACAGGCCGCTTATTCACGGCGCGATTATGCCTGTCCACTTAAAGAAATTTTAGCAGCCGCCCAAGAATGAGGCAGCCGCGCGCTCTTGCCGTCAAAACCATTCGGGATGGATGCGGCGCCAGAGCGCGTGGCGGGCGGGATTGGCGGCGAGCATCGCGCGGAATTCGGCAGCGGCGCGTCGATCGCCCGCGCGCGCCGCCTCGAACAGCCGATTCATCGTGAGGCCGAGATCGTCGGGGCGCTTTTCCATCCCGCGCGCCTGCCATTGAAAGCCGAATTTGTAATCGTCGGTAAGCGGCTGCCCGGTCAGCAGCTCTTGCGCGTTGTCGCGGAACTGCGCGAAGACGGTCGTGCCCGGTCGGCCGATCAGCGCCGGCAGATCGTTCGCCGGCTCGCCGAGACCCCCGCCGCCGCCCCAGGCTGGCTTTTCCGCCGGAACGATCCCGATCGGCTTGGCCGCCAGCCGCGACAGCTCGGCGGCGAGCTCGCGGGTCGAGATGGTCGAGCCGATGAGGTGATAAATACGGCCGCCGTGACCTTTCCCGAGCAGCACCTCAGCCCCCGCTGCGGCGATGTCGTCGCGGGTGATGTAGCTGCGGCGCAGATCGGGCGCGTCGGTGGCAATGCAGCCTTCGCGAATATAGCGCTTGGCCTCGCGCCCCAGGCTCTCGGCGAAGATCGCAGTCCGCAGGATCGTCCAATCCATGCCGCTCGCCGTCAGCGCGTTCTCGGTCTGGAAATCGTCGTCGCAGCTTTCGGCGATGCCGGCGCCGATCATCGATTGATAGACGCAATGGCGGATGCCGGCTTCCCGGGCGAGCGCCACCACCGCGCGCTTGACCGCCGCCTCGTCGACTTCGCCGGGCGGATGGTTCATCGGCATGAAATACATCCGCTCGCCGCCGGCAAAGGCAAGCGGCAGCGAGGCGAGATCGGTGAAGTCGCCATAGCGCAGCGCGGCGCTGCGCGCGCCGTAAGCGGCGACCTCCGCCCGCTCGGGACTGCGCGAAATAAGGATCAGATCGCCGGGCGGCACGCCGCGCGCCAGCAGATGGTCGACGAGCTTGCGCGCGGTGCGGCCCGACGCGCCGGTGACGACGATCTTCATGCGCCGTCTTTCGCGGCCCTCACGAGGCCAGCACGTTGGGTGCGAAGAGCTCTTCCAGGGGCATGATTCGCGGCGTGAGATTCTGCTGGCTCGAGTATCTCGCCGCGGTTTCCAGCACCTCTCGATTGGCGCGGAGGCCGTAGTTGATCAGCGGCCTCGCCACCGCGGCGCGACACTCCCCGGGCACAAGACCGGTCTCGAAGTGATAGACCATTTGCTCCTGCCGCTCGCGCTCGGTAATCGCGTTCGCTTGGCTGAACGCCTTTAGAATATTGATCGCGATCCAAGGATTTTTTTCGTAGACCTCGCGCTTGATGACCATGCCGTGGTTGATCGGATAGATGCCGGTCTTCTTGTAATAGCGGATGCCTTCGGCCGCGGAATCCGGGAACAGCGGCTTGATGTCGGGTTGCTTCGAGAGATCGAGATCGCTGCGATCGACGAGGTTCGGAACCCCCGTGTAGGACATGCAGGCGTCGAGCTCGCCCGAGAGCATCATCGAGGCGATACTCTTCTCGGACGGAATGCGGTTCACCGTAACGCCGTCCGGCTTGAAGCCGATTGCGTCGCCGTGACACTTGTTCGGCAGCCGCTCCATGAAGAAAATCATGTCCTTCGCGGTCACGCCGAACTCGCTTTCGAGCACGCCGCGGGTCCAGAGCGCCGAGGTCTGCACGTATTCCGGCACGCCGATGCGCTTGCCATTCAAGTCGGCCGGGCGGTCGATCTTGGCGTCGCGGCGCACCAGGATGCCGGTGTGGTAGAAGCGCCGCGTCGTGAACACCGGCAGGCCGACGAACCGCTTGTCGCCCTGGGCCGTGATCATCATCAGCTCCGACATCGACAGCTCGGAGACGTCGAATTCCGCGGCGCGCAATTGCCGCCAGAACATTTCCGCCGGACCGAGAACGCTCGTGACGAAATCGATGCCATCTATCGTCACGCGCCCGTCGACGATCGGCCGGGTGCGCGGATTGTTGGTGATGGCGAGGCTGAGCCGCAGTTGCGACATGCTACCTCACGAGCCCAGCGCGTTGGGCGCGAACAGCTCGTCGACCTTGACGATTCGCGGCGTCAGGCCTTGCTGGTTGGAGAAGGCGGCCGCGGCTTCGAGCGTGTTGCGATTAGCCTTGACGCCGTGCTCGATGATCCGGGTCGCGAGCGCGTCCTTATAGTGCGGCGGCACCAGTCCGGTCTCGAGGTGATAGGTGACATGCTCGCGGCGCTCGCGCTCGGCGATCTCGTTCGCCTGATTGAAGGCTTTGAGGATATTGATGACCGCCCAGGGATTCTTCTCGACCAACGCGCGCTTGATCACCATGCCGTGGTTGATGGGATAGATGCCGGTCTTCTTGTAATAGCGGATGCCTTCCGCGGCCGAATCCGGGAACAGCGGCTTGATCGCCGGATGATTGTGCAAATCCTCGGTGCTGCGATCGACCAGATTCTGGTTGCGGATGTAGAACATGCAGGCGTCGAGCTCGCCCGACACCATCATCGAGCCGATGCTCTTCTCGGGCGGAATCTGGTTGATGGTGACGCCCGGCGGCGGCCTGAAGCCGACCGCGCCAGCGTGGCTGCGCGCCGGCACCCGCTCCATGAAAAAGGTCACGTCCTTGGGCGCGACGCCGAAATCGTTTTCGAGCGCGCCGCGAATCCAGAGCGCCGAGGTTTGCTGGTATTCCGGCACGCCGACGCGCTTGCCCTTGAGATCGGCCGGGCTATCGATCTTGGCGTCCTTACGCACCAGGATGTTGGTGTGGAAGAAGCGCCGCGTCGTGAAGACCGGCAGGCCGAAGAAGCGCTCGTCGCCTTGCGCGCGGATCATCATCAGCGACGACATCGACATTTCGGAGACGTCGAATTCGGCAAAGCACAATTGCCGCCAGAACATCTCCGAGGGATCGACCACGCTGGTGGTGAAATCGATGCCGTCGGGCGCGGCGCGGCCGTCGATGATCGGCCAAGTGCGCGGATTGTTGGTGATCGCGAGGCTGAGTTGCAGCTTGCTCGACATGCGTCCTCCCCGCCCTGCCGGGCATTTTATGCACGCGCCAGAATGGGCTTTTCAACCGCGGCAGGCAAGCGGCGGGCGATGCTAGCGGCGGCGGATCGTGCTCAGCACGTTGGCGAGAAGTATTCCCGGGCAGCCGACCAGCAAAACGATGCCGCCGACGACCAGACCGTTCGGCATCACGGCGCCGGAAATCCCGGCACAGGCAACGATCGCGAGGATCGCCAGCGCCAGCGCGCCATCGTCGATGAAGAGCCCGGCCAGCTCGCGCAAGACGGCGACCGGTGCGCTCATCGCGCGATGCCCGGGACCGCGCGCCGGGCCAGAACCACCGCGCCAAGCGCAACCGCCAGGAACAAGGCGGCGAACACCAGGATCGCCAAATCCGCGCCCGGCCAGGGCACGCCGAGGCCTTCGCCGGTCCAGAACATGCCGAACGCCGACAGCAGCACGCCGACCGCGAATTTGAGCGTGTTCTCGGGAACCCGCGCGAGCGGGCGATAAAGGATCGCACCCGCACCGGCGACCACGACACAGGCGGCCACGGCACTCGCGCTCGCGGGAACCAGCAGCCCGCGTCCCGCGCCGACCGCGATCACGATGAACACCACCTCGAGCCCTTCGATCAGGACGGCCTTGCCGCTCGCCAGCGCGGCAAGCCAATCGGCGCGCTCCATCGGCTGAGCGCTTTGCGCGCGCAGCTCGGCGGTCTTTGCCGTGAACGCGGTCGCTTCATCGTGCAGCGGAATGATTCCGGCGGCGCGGAGGATCGCCTTGCGCAGCCACCGCATGCCGAACAGCAGGAGCAGTATCCCGAACGCAAGCTGCAAGAGATGCAGCGGCACATATTCGAGCGCCGGGCCAAGCACGACCACGATGACCGCCAGAAGGGCAAGGCCGGCCAGCGCGCCGAAGCCGGCGGGACGCCAGCCGCGGACCGTGGCGACCGCGAGAATGATCGTCATCGCTTCCACGGCCTCGACCACCGAGGCCAGGAACGTGGCAATCAGAACCGATCCGATCTGCGCGAGATTGCCTGTCATGGAATGTCTCCCGATCGGGCGGATCGATCAAGCTTGATGCAAAACCTCGACGGTGAGATGCGACAGCGACCGGAAGCGGGCGAGCCGCGCGTGATAATAATCCGCATCGCGCGCATGCGCCGTCACGACCGAGACGATCGCCCCGAGATGCCCCGGTCCGAGGCGCCAAAGATGCAGATCGGCGATCCGGTCGCCCTCGCTTTCGATCGAGCGCCGAAGGTCGCTCGCCAAATTCCGGTCGGGATTCATGTCGAGCAGAATGCCGCCGGTGTCTCGAATCAGGCCATACGACCAACTGGCGATGACGCAAGCACCGACAATGCCGACCAGCGGGTCCATCCAGAGCCAGCCGAAGACATAAGCGAGCACCAAGCCGCCGATCACGAGCACCGACACCGTCGCGTCGGCGACGACGTGGATCACGGCAGCGCGCATATTGTTGTCGCGCGCGACCGATCCATGCGCCTGCGCGTGCTCCTCGAACGCAACGGAATAAGCCTGACCGCCGATACGCAGTTGCGCCGCGAATTCGTGCGGCTCGGGAATCTCATCGACCGATTCCAGATAGTCGCCGCGATCGGCCATCGCGAATACCTGCCGCGCGCCATCGGGCCGCTCGGTCTCGACCGATGCGGTCTCGGCCGCGAGAACCGGCCCGGTTTCGGCGCGGAGGCGGAAACGCGGCGGCACGCCGTCCTCGAAGATTTCGAGGACGACGCTTCCGGCCGCCGTGGCGATGTGGCGCGTCTCGTCATGCCCCTCGTGACCATGACCGTGACCATGCGCATGCCCGTGTTGGTGCCCATGCCCATGCCCGCTGCTGAGCAGCCACGCGCTCGCGACATTCACCGCCAGGCCAAGGCAGGCGATCGGAATGGCTTCGCCGAAATGGATCGCGACCGGCATGAACAAGCGGCTCGCCGCCGCATAAGCGATGAGCAGAGCGATCATCGCGAGGATGATCGCGCTCGTGAACCCGGCAAGATCGCCGAGCTTGCCGGTGCTGAAGGTGAAGCTCGCATCGTCCGCATGCTTGCGGGCATAGGTGTAGGCGAGCGCGGCCAGCAGCAGGGCGCCGGCATGCGTGCTCATATGAAGGCCGTCGGCGACCAGCGCGATCGAGCCGAACATCAGGCCGCCGACGATCTCGCCGATCATCATGGCGCCGCAGAGCCCGATCACCGCCCAGGTTCTGCGCTCGCTCTTCTCGTGTCCCTCGCCCAGGAAAAGATGGCGGTGGAGGGCCGACGAAGCGATCGTGTCGCGCTCACTCATCGTAAACCTCTTTGTCGAATCGATGCGCCCCGACCCGCTCAATCCTCGCGGTGGGTGCGCTCCATGCGCTCGTGGCGCTCCTGCGCCTCGAGGCTCAAGGTCGCGATCGGCCGCGCGTCGAGCCGCTTGACGCCGATCGGATCGCCGGTCTCCTCGCAATAGCCGTAGCTGCCGTCCTCGATGCGCGAAAGCGCCTCGTCGATCTTGGCGATCAGCTTGCGCTCGCGGTCGCGGGTGCGCAATTCGGTGAAGCGGTCGGTCTCGAGCGTCGCGCGGTCGGTAAAATCGGGCTCGGAGAGGCTTTCCTCTTTGAGATGCTGCAGCGTGCCGGTCGATTCCGACAAGAGCTCGGCCCGCCAGCGCAGCAGCTTCTGGCGGAAATATTCGCGCTGCCGCGGGTTCATGAACTCCTCGTCTTCCGACGGACGGTAGTTCGGCGGCAGCAGCGGCGGACTTACCACGGAAACACCCCAAGCAACCAACGCGGGCGGCAGTATATGAATCACCTGCCCGCGCTTCAAGACGAAGCGCTGCGAGCGCGACCTCGTTTCAACGCCCGAGGCGCGCGGGACGTTCCGTCGCATTCTAGGCTTCGTCGCCGCCCGCGCCGGCGACCCGGTCGATCGAGACCGCGTAGCGGCAGGGGCCGAGCGGCAGCAGCAACCCGCACGTCGCGAACCACCCTCTTGCAAAGATTTTTTAGCCGGACTATTGGGACTCCAACGGGGATACAGCAGGCTCCCCTTTAGACGGCTTCGGTCGTCCAAGCTCTGCGCCACTCGCCAATGCGAGGAGTGCGCCAGCGTGGACGAAACGGGCCGTTTTTCTATTTCGCCGCAGGCACTGTACGCCCGGCTGGGCGTCGCGTCATCGCCTGTTCTTATCGATGTAAAGCCCTCCGCCGCTTTCGACAGCGATATCGCGATGATCGTCGGCGCGATGAGGCGAGCACCGGAGGATGTCGATCGCTGGGCAAGCATGTTGTCTCGCGAACATTCGATCGTCGTCTATTGCGGCGATAGCGTGGAAAGGAGCGAGCACGTGACGGCCAAGCTCCTCGGTGCGGGCTTGAACGCCGTCTATCTCGAAGGCGGCCTCGACGCATGGTCGCGGGCGGGACTGCCGCGGCGGCGCAGGTTTCGATCGATGACGCGAGCCTGGATAACGCGCGAGCGGCCGAAAATCGATCGTATCGCCTGTCCCTGGCTGATTCGGCGGTTCATCGATCCCGAGGCGAAGATCCCCTACGTCCCGCGCGATCAGGTAGTCGCCACGGCAGAAGAAACCGGCGCCACGCCCTTCGACATTCCAAATGTCTCGTTCGGGCATCATGGCGACCAGTGCAGCTTTGATGCGTTTCTCGTTGCGTTCGCTATTCGGGATCGGCCGCTCGATCGGCTTGCCGACATCGTGCGGGGCGCGGACACCGGCAAGCCGTCGCTGACACCGCAATCCGCCGGTCTGTTGGCTCTATCGCAGGGACTTTCGGCGATCTTCGCCGATGATTACGCGATGCTCGCGCATGGCATGATCGTCTATGACGCGCTCTACGCGTGGTGCCGCAACGAGGTGACTCTCCGATGACCCAACCGCCCCGTCTTCCGATACGCGACATCGCGATCTATTTCCTCCGTCTCGGCGCGCTCGGCTTCGGCGGTCCTGTCGCGCTTTGCGGGCTGATGGAGAAGGAGCTCGTTCGGGACAAGCAATGGCTGACCAAGGACGAGATGCGCGATGCCATCGCGGTCGCCCAGTCGTTGCCGGGACCGCTCGCCATTCAGGTCGGCATTTTCATTTCTTATCTGCGCGGCGGCTTCTGGGGTGCCTGGGCCGGCGGTTGGGCATTCATCCTGCCCAACTTCGTCGTCGTCGCGGCCCTCGGTGCTCTCTATGTCCACTTCGGCGGCCTGTCGTGGATGACGGCGATCTTCTACGGTGTCAGCCCCACCGTCATCGCGCTCATTCTCCATTCCTGCTATCGGCTCGCCAAGCTCGGCATGGAGGATCGGTTCCAATGGAGCATTGCCGCGATCTGCTTTGTCGTCACGGTCGTGCTCCAGGCGGAGATCGCATTGCTGTTCATCGGCGCGGGAATTCTGGGCATCCTCTATTACGGCTCGCGGTTCCGAAATAAGCCCCCAGCCGGGATGGCGATGGCGGTTGCGCCAATCGCCATCGGCACGAGCAAGACGGCGAGCGTATCGCTTCTCAGCCAGTTATTTATCTTTTTCCTTAAGGCGGGGACCTTGACCTTCGGCAGCGGCCTGGTGATCGTGCCTTTTCTCGAAAAGGGCTTGGTGCAGCAAACCGGCTGGCTCGATAGCCGTGAATTCCTCGTGGCGGTCGCGATCGGCATGACGAGTCCGGGACCGGTGGTTATCACGGCGACCTTCGTCGGCTATCTGGTAGCAGGTTTCTGGGGCTCGCTGGTCGCAACGATCGGCATATTCTTGCCGTCGTTTCTGCTGATCCTGATCGTGGCGCCGATCCTGATCCGCCATCGCGCCAATCGGCATGTGCGAGGCTTCGTGAAGGGAGCTTATGGCGCCGCCATTGGGACCATTCTCGGCGCTTCCATTCTGCTCGGGAAGGTTGCCATCGGCGATTGGCTGACGGCGACCATCGGGCTAGTCAGTCTCGGGATTCTGTTGCGCTGGAAAGTGAGCAACCCCCTGATCATGGCCGCAGCGGCGGTCATCGGTCTGATCGCATTTCCTTTGCTGCAACCGACCTGGGTACTCGTGAAGTAATGCCGGCCTTGGTCCTATGCGCTCTCTCCACGCTCACCTCCTGGGTGAGTGGCTAAGCGACCTGGTCGAGCTTGGCCAATTCGACCGCGACGCGCAGCTCGATCTCGTCGAGGATCGCCGCCAACTCCGGATCGCCGGCAAGATCGACCTGCTCGCGCGATAATTGCCGCAGCGATTCGAGCTGACCGCGCGACAAAGACCCGGTCAGCAAGCCGAGGCGGATGTCGTCGAGCCGGTCGAGCAGGCGGTTGCCGCGCTGCACCGCGCGACGCCGGCCGGTGAGGCTGTCGGAGACTTCTTGCAGCATGAACAGATTGTCGACCGTGGTGGTCGCCGTCGCCATGCTCGCGGCGCCGGTGCCGGTATCGCCCGACAGCTCCTCGGCGAAGCGGCCATCGCCGCTCGGCGCCTGAGCCGGACGCCGGCCCGCGGCCGATTGCAATTGGCGAGATTGCTCGATCCTCATGGCGCCACGATGCCGCCGTTAAGGTTAAGGGAGGCTTAACCGCGGCCGGCAAAACCTGCCGCCGCACGGCAGCGATTGCCGGCTCCCGCCGCGCTTTGGCGGACGGAACCCGCGGAATTCCGCGCTCTACCGCGTGGCACGGCTTTGGCATCGCGGATCGCGGTAAACCATGTTCACCCGCCTGGCATCATGACAAAGTTCCGCTCCCGCCTTTACCTTGCCGTCCTCGCGCTCTGCGGCCTTGCCGGGATTCTCGGCGGTTGGGCGCAGCCGAGCGCCGCCGCGTCGCGCATCAAGGACATCGCCGATTTCGAGGGCGTGCGCGACAACATGCTGGTCGGCTACGGCCTCGTGGTTGGCCTCAACGGCACCGGCGACACGCTTAACGAGGCCGTGTTCACGCGCGAGAGCCTCATTGGCATGCTCGAGCGGCTGGGCGTCAACGCCCGCGACAGCAATCTGCGCACCGCCAACGTCGCCGCGGTGATGGTGACCGGCACCCTGCCCGCCTTCGCGCGCCAAGGCGCGCGCATCGACGTTCAAGTGTCGGCGCTCGGCAATGCCAAGAGCCTCATGGGGGGCACCTTGCTGGTGACGCCGCTGCTCGGCGCCGATGGCGAGGTCTATGCCGTCGCCCAAGGCTCGGTTGCGGCCGGCGGCTTTGTCGTCAAAGGCCAGGCCAGCTCGGTCACCAAGGGCGTTCCGACCGCCGGCCGCATCCCGACCGGCGCGATCGTCGAGCGCGAGGTCGGCTTCCAGCTCTCGCAGCTCAAGAGCGTCAGCCTGATGCTGCACAATCCCGATTTTACCACCGCGCGCCGGATCGCGGAGGTCATCAACGCGCATCTCAAGAGCGATATCGCGCAGCCGACCGATCCCTCGACCGTGGTGCTGAAGGTGCCGCCCGCGATGAAGGGCGACATCGTCGATCTCATGACCGATATCGAGCAGCTCGAGGTCGAGCCCGACCAGGTCGCGCGGGTGGTGATCGACGAGCAGAACGGCATCATCGTCATGGGCGAGAACGTGCGCATCAGCACCGTTGCGGTCGCCCAGGGCAACCTTACCGTCAGGATCACCGAGACGCCGCAAGTCTCGCAGCCCAACGCCTTCGCGCCCGCGGGCTCGCCGACGACGTTCAACCCGCTGACCGGTGCCGGGGTCATCCAAAATCCGAATCCGATCTTCAATCCGACGACGCCGGGGACGCCCAGCACGTCGACGCTCACGCCGCCCACGAGCTTTCAGCCTTACAACGCGCCGCAAGCGAACAACCCCGCGCTGCCCGGCGCACCCGGCAATGCCAATGTGCAATTCGCGCCCGGTGGCGGCGCCTCGACCGTGGTCGTGCCGCGCACCAACATTCAGGTCGACGAGCAGAGCGATCACCGCATGGCGGTCGTCAATGGCGGCGTCAGCCTCCAGGAGCTGGTCAACAATCTCAATTCGCTCGGCGTCGGCCCGCGCGACATGATCTCGATCCTCCAGGCGATCAAGGCGGCGGGCGCGCTGCAAGCCGATATCGAGCTGATGTGATGAGCGACGCCACCGCCGCCCTCGCGACCGCCTCAGCCTCGCTCGCGCCCGGCGCGCCCGCGATCGGCAGCCATCTCGACGCCGCCGGCGCCAAGAAAGCCGGCACCGATTTCGAGGCGTTCTTTCTCTCGCAAGCCTTCGAAAGCATGTTCTCGGGCGTCGATACCGATCCGATGTTCGGCGGCGGCTCCGGCGAGAGCATCTATCGCTCGTTGATGATCCAGCAATACAGCAAGGTCGCGGCGCAAAGCGGCTCGATCGGCATCGGCGCCGCGGTCACCCGCGAAATCCTGCAGATGCAAGAAAAGCAACGATAGGCCCAATCATGCCGCTGCTTGCCAATCCCCCGCCCCTGCCCGCACGCCCCGCGCCCGCGCCCCAAGGCGTCGCCGGCCTGTGCGCCCTCGCGACCGAGCTGGCGAGCCTGCTCGAGCGCGAGACCGGGCTGATCCGCGCGATGCGGCTCAAGGAAATCGCGCCGCTGCAAGCCGACAAGGCGCGGCTCACCAAATCCTGCGGCAGCGCGCTCAAGACCATCGATCCGGCGGCGCCGGTCGCCGCGGCGCTCAAAGACCAATGGCGCGCCGTCAGCAAGAAGCTCGGCGATGCCGCCATCGCCAACGAGATGGCGTTGCGCGTCGGTCATGCCGCGACCGATCAACTGGTCTCCGCCATCATCGGCCATATCGAGCGGCGCCGCAGCGCCACCGCCAGCTATGCGCGCCCGCAGCCGATCTCGGCGGGACCGACGCGCCGGCCGCCGCTGGCCGGCGTCGCGCTCGATCGCCGGCTCTGAAGGCATCGCGCCCATGAGCCTCGACATCGCCCTTCAGGCCGCCATGACCGGATTGCAGGCAACGCAATCCCAAATCCAGGTCCTTTCGGCCAATATCGCCAATGCGCAAACCCCCGGCTATTCGCGCGAGACCATCAGCCAGACGCCGATCGTCACGCCGGCGGGCGGCGTCGGCGTCGATACCGGCATCATCCAGCGGGTCTCGGATCAGCTTCTCACTGCCAATCTGAACCAGCAGACCAGCGCGGCCTCGGCCGCCTCGACCACCAACGATTACCTGACGCAACTGCAGAATCTGGTCGGCCAGGTCGGCAGCACCAGCACGCTTGGCGGCGCGCTCAACAGCTTCATCACCGCGATGCAGGCGGCGGCGGCGACACCCGAGGACCCGGTCGCGCAAAGCGCCGCGGTCAATGCCGGCCAGCAGCTCGCCCAGCAGCTCAATTCCTTCTCGTCGGGCATCCAATCGCTGCGCTCCAATGCCGACAGCAGCATCGCGACCTCGGTCGCGACGCTCAACAGCGCCTTGACGTCGATCGGCTCGCTCAATTTGTCGATCACCAAGCTGCAGGCCGAGGGCCAATCGACCGCGACGCTGGAAGACCAGCGCGATCAGGCGGTCAACCAGGTCGCGCAGCTCGTCGGCGTCACCAGCTACACCCGCGCCAACGGCACGATGGTGGTGCTGACGACCGCGGGCCAGTCCCTGGTCGACGGCCCGACCGTCGCGCAATACGGCTACACCCAAGCGGGCACCGTCAACGCCGCAACGCCGATGTCGCCGGTGACCCTCAATGGCACCGACGTCACCGCTTCGATCACCACCGGCACGATCGGCGCGCTGTTGCAGGCGCGCGATACCGCGCTGCCGAGCATGACGGCAGAGCTCAATCAATTCGCCAACAATCTCTATGGCGTCACCACCACCGCCAATCTCAATACCACCAACAGTGGACTGAACGCGACCAACGACGCGCATCATTTCTTCGGCAATGTGAATATCGCCACCGGCATCGACAACGCGGCGACGATCGAGGTCAACCCATCGCTGGTCCAGAACACCACCCTGCTCTACAACGGGATTTCCGGCGTCGATCCGACGATTTCGTCGACGATCGCGAGCAACCTCACCGGCAACACGAATTTTGCCGCCGCCGGCAATTTCGCGACCGCCTCGACCGCTACGCTGTCGAATTACGGCGCCCAGATCGTCGGTCAGACCGCCACCGCCGCCGCCGCCGCGACCCAGAACAACACCTACCAGACGCAGCTCCAGACGCAGCTCAAGAGCACGCTGCAATCCAAAACCGGCGTCAACCTCGACCAGGAGCTGAGCAATCTGACGATCTATCAGAACGCGTACGGCGCGTCGGCGCATGTCATCTCGACGATCCAGACCATGTACGACGCGCTCATGAATATCACCGCGTAAGGATAAGCGCCGATGAGCAATGTCAGCACCGTCGAGCAGCAAAGCCAGATGCTGCAATACCTGCAGCAATTGCAAAGCGAGGCGAGCACGCTCCAAGGCCAGATCTCGACCGGCCAGAAGAGCACCACCTATGCCGGCATCGCGCCGCAGGCCGCTCAGGCGATCGACCTGCAGGCGACCCAGTCGCTCCAGCAGGGCTACATCAACACCATCGGCACGGTGAGCACGCGGCTGCAAACCATGAGCCTCGCGATGCAGAATGTCGCGAGCATCGCGACCAGCTTCCAGAACACGCTCGCCAACAACGCCTTCAGCTCGAGCGGCGCCAGCGTGCAGGAGACCGCGCAGCAGCTCCTGACCGAGCTCGGCAGCTATCTCAATACCCAGGATGGATCGCGCTACGTGTTCTCGGGCAACCAGACCGCCACCCCGACCTTCAATCCGGCGGGGCTGCCCAGCCCGGGCGACCTCACCACCAATGTCGCGGCCGATTACTACGGCGGCGACAACGGCGTCGCGCAGGCGACCGTCGACACCAACGTGACCATGAAATATGGCGTTACCGGGAACAACCCGGCATTCGAGCAGGTCATCCGCGTGCTCAACTACTACGCCAATCATGCGGCGCCGCTCTCGCAGTCGAACCCGACCGACGTCGCCAATGCCCAGCAAGGACAGCAGATGATGGCGACGGCCGCGCAGCAGGTGCAGCAGCTCGTCGCCAGCGACGGCGAGCAGCAAGCCGACCTCACCCAGCTCGGCACCGCGCACCAGAACGCCATGACGCTTGCCACCACCTCGCTCAACGGCATCCAGCAAGTCGACAGCGCGACCGCGATCACCCAGCTCAACACGCTGCAGACCCAGCTTCAGGCATCCTACCAGACGATCAACATCCTGCAGTCGCTGAGCCTCGCGAACTATCTGAAATGATCGCCGTGAGACGCGACAACGCGGGAACTGGCGCGGCGCGGTCAACCTTCCGTTAACCAAGACCCTGCCACAATCGCCCCAGCAATTTGGAAGGCCCGTCTGAACCGCCATGCCACAGAACACCAAACCCGCATCGCGCCTGCGCGCGACCGAAGCGCTGCTGCCGCACGCGCCGGCACCGGCATCCGCTGCCGGCACCGGCCGCGTCCAGCCGCTGGGCGAGCATATCCGCGCTGCGATGCGCCAATTCGACGATAAATCCGTGCTCATTACCGGCGGCACCGGCTCGTTCGGGCGCCGGCTCGTCGATACCCTCTTGCGCCACAGCCGCGCCCGGCGCGTGATCGTGTTCTCGCGCGACGAATACAAGCAATACGAGATGCAGCAGAACCTCGCGTCGATCGGCCTCGACCGCATGCGCTTCTTCATCGGCGACGTGCGCGACGCGGACCGGCTCGAGATGGCGACGCGCGGCGTCGATTTCATCGTCCACGCCGCAGCGCTGAAGCAGGTGCCGGCGGCCGAATACAATCCGTTCGAATGCATCCGCACCAACGTCTCGGGCGCCGAGAACGTGGTGCGCGCGGCGATCCGCAACAACGTCCCCCGGGTGCTGGCGCTCTCGACCGACAAGGCGGCGAACCCGATCAATCTCTACGGCGCCTCGAAGCTCGCCTCGGACAAGATTTTCATCGCCGGCAACAATCTGGCCGGCGCCGGCAGCAGCCGCTTCGCGGTGGTGCGCTATGGCAATGTCGTCGGCTCGCGCGGCAGCGTCATCCCGATGTTCAAGAAGCTGATCGAGGACGGCGCCGACTTCCTGCCGGTCACCGACCAGCGGATGACGCGGTTCTGGCTCACGCTGCAGCAAGGCGTCAATTTCGTCATCACCTCGCTCGGCCTGATGTATGGCGGCGAGATTTTCGTGCCCAAAATTCCGAGCATGCGGATCACCGAACTGGCGCAGGCGCTGGCGCCCGACCTGCCGCTGCGCGTCGTCGGCATCCGCCCCGGCGAGAAGCTGCACGAAGTGATGATCACCGAGGACGATTCCCGCCAGACGCTCGATCTCAGCGACCGCTACGTGATCGAGCCGAGCTTTGCCTGGTGGCAGCGCGATTGCTATGCGTCGAGCGGCGCGACCGCGGTGGCCGAAGGCTTCCGCTTCGCCAGCGACACCAACGAAGATTGGCTCGACGCCGACCGCCTCAAAGCCCTGATCGCGGAAGCGCATTGATGCCAACGGCCCGGCCCCTGCCCTATAGCCGGCACGCGATCGACGAGGACGACATCGCCGCGGTGGCCGCCGTGCTGCGCGGCGATTGGCTGACCACCGGGCCGAATGTGCGCGACTTCGAGATCGCGCTCGCGCGCCAATGCGGCACCGATCACGCGGTAAGCTGCGCCAACGGCACGGCGGCGCTGCATCTTTCCTGCCTCGCCTTGGGGCTTGGTGCCGACCATACCGTGATCGTGCCGGCAATGACCTTTGCCGCGACCGCCAATGCCGCGCGGCTCGCCGGCGCCGAGATCTGGTTTGCCGATTGCGATCCGGATAGCGGGCTGATGGGCGTTGCGCAGCTCGACGACGCCCTCGCCGCGCTGAAGCGCAAGGGACGCCGCGCCGCCGCGGTGTTTCCGGTCGATCTTGCCGGCCAATGCGGCGATCTCGAAGCGATCGCCGCGCGCGCGCGCGCAGAAGGCCTCGCGATCGTCGAGGATTCCTGTCACGCCCTCGGCACCTTCTATCAGCGCCGCGACGGCTCGTGG
>DATLUE010000059.1:0-3199 GCA_035533255.1 Allostellaceae bacterium
GACGGCAAGGCGCTGCTGATCCCCGACCGGCCCGGCAACAACCGGATCGACGGGTTGAAGAACCTGGTCGCGGACCCGCGCATCGCGCTGATCTTCTTCGTTCCCGGCGCCAACGAGACCTACCGCGTCAGCGGCCGCGCCCAGATCAGCGTCGATCCGGCCTTGAAGCGGCGTTTCGCGGTCGGCGGCAAGGAGCCGCGGACGGTGCTGGTGATCGCGGTCGCCGAAGCGTTCCAGCATTGCCCCAAGGCGCTCATCCGCTCGAATTTTTGGGCGGCCGGAAGCGGCGAGCGGCCGAAAGGCGTGCCGACGCTCGGCGATTTCGCCGCCAAAGGCAATCCGCGCACCGACGCCGCCGCCTTCGATGCCGATTACGCCAAGCGCGCGATCGCGGAATTGTACTGAGCCGGCGCCTGGAGCGCGGCCGCATCCCGCGATAGTCTGCGCATCGAACTGTCCCGGAGAGGATGCGCCATGACTCCGCGCGAGCGCGCTGTTTATTCCGCCATCGTCGATCGCCCGCCGCTCCGCCTGCCCGAGGGGCTGCGGCTGGTGCTCTGGCCGGTGGTCAATCTCGAAGTCTGGGAGATCGAGCGACCGATGGCGCGCCAGGTGCTGCCGGCGCCGACCGGCATCGCGGTGCAGCCCGACATTCCCAATTGGAGCTGGCACGAATACGGCATGCGGGTCGGCGTGTGGCGTTTTTTCGATGCGTTCGATCGCCACGGCATTCGCCCGACCTTGTCGATCAACGCCGAGGTCGTCGCGCGCTATCCGCGCGTTGCCGCGGCCGCGCGCGAGCGGCGCTGGGAATTCATGGGCCACGCGCTCGTGCAGATGCCGATCCATCAGGTGCCCGACCAGCGCGCGATGATCGCCCGCGCGCTCGATCTGCTCGGCGATTTCACTGGCAAGCGGCCGCGCGGCTGGCTCGGCCCAGGCCTCACCGAGACCGAGGAGACGCCCGATCTCCTCGCCGAGGCCGGCATCCAATATGTCGGCGATTTCGTTCATGACGACGAGCCCGCCGAGATCGCGACCCGCTTCGGGCCGCTGGTGACGCTGCCCTATACGGTCGAGCTCAACGACATTCCGATGATGATGGTTCAGCACCACCGCTCGGCCGCCTTCCTCGAGCGCGCGCGCGACCAGTTCGACCGGCTTTATCAAGAAGGCGCAAGCCGCGCGAAAATCCTGTGCTTCGCCATTCACCCCTATATTTCGGGCGTGCCGCACCGCATCAAATATCTCGAGGCGTTTCTCGATTACGCGCGCGGCCATCACGGCGTGGCGTTCTGGACCGGCGAGGAAATCCTCGACTGGTATCGCGGCGCGCGCGGCCAATAACGCCCGCGCCGCCCGGCAATCGCGCGTGACCCCTCGCCGCCGGTTCATCGTGCCCCTGATCGTCGGCTGCGCGCAATTCATGCACCAGTTCGACGGCTCGGTGATCACCACCGCCCTGCCCTCGATGGCGCGCTCGCTGGGCGAGGACCCGCTGCGCCTCAACCTCGCGATCACCTGCTACCTGCTGGCGCTCGCCGTGTTCGTGCCGGCCAGCGGCTGGCTCTCCGACAAGATCGGCGGCAAGCGCGTGTTCCTCGCCGCGATCGTGATCTTCTCGCTGAGCTCCTTGCTCTGCGGCCTGTCGCACAACCTCGCCGAGCTGGTGGTCGCGCGCACTTTGCAAGGCATCGGCGGCGCGATGATGACGCCGGTCGGCCGCATCATCGTCGCCAAGAGCGTCCCAAAATCCGAGCTCGTCCAGGCGATGAACTACATCACCATCCCGGCGCTGCTCGGGCCGATCCTCGGGCCGTCGGTCGGCGGCTTCATCGTCACCTATTTCTCGTGGCAGTGGATCTTCTTCATCAACCTGCCGATCGGCGTGCTGGGCGTGGCGCTGGTCTACGCCTTCATCCCGAATATCCACGAGAGCGACGTGCCGGCTTTCGACCTCCGCGGCTTCGCCCTGGTGGGATTCGCCGTCGCCGCGATGATCCTCGGCTTCGAGGCGATGGGGCGCGACCTGCTGCCGGCCGGATTCATCGCCGCGCTGATCGGCGCGGGCGCGATTTGCGGCGCGCTCTACGTCGTTCACGCGCGCCGCAAGCCCAGCCCGATCATCGATCTGAGCCTGCTGCGAATTCCGACCTTCGCCGCCTCGATCGGGGGCGGCGCGCTGGTCTATATCGGCTCGACCTCGCAGGTATTCCTGCTGGCGCTGCTGCTGCAGCTCGGCTTCGGCTTCACGCCGTTTCAATCCGGCCTCACCACCTTGGCGACGGCGGCGGGCTCGATCCTGATCAAGTCGATGGTGACGCGGGTGCTGCGCCTGCTCGGCATCCGCCGGCTGCTGATCTACAACACCATGTTGATGGCGGCCTATATCTTCGGCTGCGGCCTCTTCCGCGTGACGACGCCCTATCCCGTCATTCTCTTGACCTTGCTGATCTCGGGATTCGCACGCTCGATCGAATTCACCGCGATCCAGGCCCTCGGCTATGCCGACCTGCCGGTCGGCGTCACCGCGCGCGCGACCGGCTTTGCCGCGATGTCGCAGCAGGTCTGGCTGAGCTTTGGCGTCGGCCTGGTCGCCTTGATCATGCAGCTTAGCCGCGAATGGCATGGCCATGCGGTGATCGCGCCCGACGACATCGCGCCGGCCTATTACACCATTGCCGCGCTCTGCCTCGCCGCCTCGGTCGTCTTCGCGCGGCTGCCGCGGGGCGCGGGCGCCGAGCTCAATCTGCGGTGATCCGTCAGCCTTCGAGCTGCGGCGACAATTGCTCCAGCACCCGGCCGCGCGTCTCGATGACGAAGAACACGCAGATCACGAAGGCGACGCTGACGAGGCAGCCGAAGAATACGAACACCGTGTCGAGGCCGAAATTCGGCAAGAGGCCGCCGACGATCAGCGGCCCCGCGGTCGCGGCGCTGCGCTGCCACGCGGCGGCGACGCCGCTGCCGAGCGCGCGCATGTTGTTGGCATAAATCTCGGCAGTGTAGAGGCCGAGCGACAGCACCAGCACCGAGAGGAAGAAATAGGTGATGCAGACCCGCAGCAAGATGCTTTCCGGGCTGACGGCACCGATCGCCAAGAACGACAGCAGCGGCAGCGCCGTGCCCAAGAGCCCGATGATGAACATCGGCCGGCGCCCGACCAGATCGATCGTGAACACGGTGATGATCGTCCCGA
>DATLUE010000060.1:0-2037 GCA_035533255.1 Allostellaceae bacterium
TGAAGAGCGAGAATCCGCCCTCGGCGCGCGCGCCGACGCCGCTTGCCAGCACGTCGATCTTGTCCCAGTCGCGGACCACGTCGGCGACCCACGCGCGCGCCGCGTCGGGCTCAGTCGCGTCGAGCCGGTCGAGCCGGGCGCGGCAGCCGAGATTCTTTGCATGGTCGAGCGCCGCCTGCGCCTCGTCGCTGGCCGAGCGATAGGTCAGCGCCACATCGGCGCCGCACTCGGCAAAGATGCGCGCGACATGGCTGCCGATGCCGCCATTCGCGCCCGGCACCAGCACGACGCGGCCGGTGAGATCGATCATGCGGTCATTCTAAATTGGCGTGCGCGCCTTGCCTAGCGTCGGCGAAGGCGCGCCACTCGGCCTCGATCTCGCCGCGCGCGCGGCCGCGCGTGATGAAGACGAGACGCGAAATCTCATCGTCGCCCGCGCGCCGCGGCAGCCGTAGCGGCGGATGGAAGATATGATGCACGCCGTGGATCGCGATCTTCGCATCCTCGCCGGCGACTCTGATGATGCCCTTGACCCGCAGCAACCGGTCGGCATGGCGGATCTTGGTCCGGGTGAGCCAGCGCGAGAAATCGCGCCAGTCGAGCGGCCGATCGCTGACCAGGGCGAACGTATCGATGTCGTGGAGGTGGTTCTCGTGCGTATCCGCGGGGCGATCGCCGAGCCACGCGGCTTGATCGCGCATCCGACCGCGCCGATCGACGAGCGCGGCGCCGAAGAGCTGCGCCGGTCCGACATCCTGCTGCGGCAAGCGAAACACCGAGGCCGCGCGGTTCATGGCGGCGAGGCGCCGGGCAAGTTCGTCGGCGGCGGCGGCGGCGGTGAGATCGGTCTTGGTGATGACGATGCGGTCGGCGAGCGCGGCCTGCTTCACCGCCTCGCCATGCTCGCCGAGCTGGCGCAGGCCGTGGATCGCATCCACCGTGGCGACGACGGCATCGAGCGCGAAATTCTCAGCGATGAGCGGCTTGCTGAGCAAAAGCTGCATGATCGGCGCGGGATCGGCGAGCCCGGTCGTCTCGATGACGAGCCGGTCGAACGCCGGGGCGCCGCTGCCGCGCCGGCCATAGAGATTACCCACCACATCCTCGAGTTCGCCCTGGATGGTGCAGCACACGCACCCGTTCGCCAGCACCACGACCTCGCCGTCGCTGCGCTCGATGAAGTGCTGATCGAGCGCGATCTCGCCGAATTCGTTGACGACGATCGCCGTGTTCGCCATCTCGGGATGGCGCAGCAGGCGGTTGACGAGCGTCGTCTTGCCGCTGCCGAGAAAGCCGGTGATGAGCGACACGGGAAGGCGCGTGCGCGCGGTGGCGTCCTCGAACAAGCTCATGCTTCGCAATGCCCGCCCTGTGCCCGGCAACCCTAGCGCAGCGCGCCTGGCTCTCCTACCGCCGCGCCTTGACCCCCGCTCGCGTGCAATCCTAGAGTGGCATTGGACAGCGGTCGCGGAGGAACCCATGGCAAAGCCGAAGATTCGCCATCTCGCCTTGTTCGCGCGGGACCCCAAGAAGCTCGCCGATTTCTATACCAGCGTCTTCGACATGGAGGTCGCGCACCAGGGGCGGAACGCCTATTTCCTCACCGACGGCTATCTCATGCTGGCGATCCTGCCGCATCGGCTCGAGGGCGAGGCCGCGGTCGGCCTCAACCATTTCGGCTTCAACATCGAAAGCTGCGCCGAGACGATGGAGAAGCTCGAGAAATGGGGCGTCGAGGTGCCGAAGCAGCGCCCCGCCGATCGCCCCTATGCCGAGCTTCGCGCGGTCGATCCCGAGGGCAACTGGTTCGACATCTCCGAAGAGGGGTTGAAGGACGACGAAGGCGTCGCTAAACGGCAGAAACACCTCGCAACCGCCAAGTAGTGCTGCCCGTCACTCGCCGTCTTCGCGCTCGAACTGGGTGAAGCCGGGGCGATAGCGCTTCTCGTCGAGGAACTGGCGCATGCCCTTGTCGCGCCCCTGATCGCGGTCCTTGAATTGGAGCGCGTCGCTCTTGGCGTTGAGGTAATCGACCGC
>DATLUE010000061.1:0-8306 GCA_035533255.1 Allostellaceae bacterium
CTCGGTGCAGAGCGAGGCGGCATAGGCGCCGTCGCGGCGCCAGCGCGCTTTCTGCTCGATCGTCGGCGGCACGCCGGCTGTGGTGATCGCCATCGCCTCGTCGCAATCCTTGAGCATCAGCGCCTCGGCGGTGTCGGCCAATGCCGAGGCCTCGCCGAGCTTTAGTTGCAGAGTCGCGAGATCGGCGAGGCGCCGGCCGGAATAGGTCGCGATCCGCGCATGCATCTGCTGCGTGAAATCGCCGATCGCGCCGCGCGCCAGGCCGAGCGAGACGCCGCTCACGACGAACGCGAAAAGGCCGAGCACCGGCAGTTGGTAGAGCGGCGCCGGATTGACCGCGCAGCCCGGTGCGGTGCCGCCGACCAGCGCCGACAAAGGCAGGGTGCGATGCGCCGGCACGAAGACATCTTTCATCTCGATGTCGTTGCTGCCGGTGCCGCGCAAGCCGGCGGCGTGCCAGGTGTCGATGACGCGGTAGTCGCCGGCCGCGACCAGGAAGCAGCGCTGCTCGACCGGCTTGTCGCGCTGGTCGTGGACGATGCCGCCGACGAAATTCCAGCGCGACGGATCGACGCCGCTGGAAAACGGCCAGCGACCGCTCACGATATAGCCGTCGGCGACTGCGGTCGCCTTGCCGCCGGGGAACACCAGCGCCGAGCCGATGAGATCGTCGGGCGAAGCGCCCCATACCTCGTCCTGGGCTGGTTCCGGCCACATCGCCAGCATCCAATGATGGCTGGCGAGATTGGCGACCACCCAGGCGGTCGAGCCGCAGCCCGCAGCAAGGATCGCGCCGAGCTCGACCAGCGCGCGATAGGGCAGCTCGCTGCCGCCCACGCGTTTGGGCTGCAGCATGCGGAAGAGGCCGCTCGCGTGCAGATCGGCGATGGTCGCGTCGGGAAGGCGGCGCAACCGCTCGGTCTCGACCGCGCGCGCGCGCAAGACCGGCGCCAAGGCCCGCGCGCGCGCCGTCAGCGTCTCGAACGAGGGCGGCGCGGAGGATGAATGAGGCGCGGTTCCGGCCATGTCAATCGCTTGCCAGCTTCATCGCCCGCTGCGCGGCGAGGTGCGTTGCGATTTGCGGCGGCGCCGCCGTCAGGAAGCTGCGCACCCGCGCCGCCATGAGCGTGTCGGTTTCGGCAGGCGCGGTCAGGCCGAACAGCCAGCGCCGCTGGCCGATATAAAAAAGGGTCGCGTGCATGCTCCAAAGCTGCTCGTGCTCGAATTCCGTCAGCGGCAGCTCCTCGAGCGACGGCATGCCGTGATCGTGACGCAGCTCGCGCGCGATGCGCGGATAAAGCCGCTCGCGGTTGCGGGCGACGTAGCGGACGTGGTACGGCAGGCCGTTGAGACCGGAAAACGCGAACAGCCTGACCCATTCGTAGTTGTAGATGACGCGCGCGTAATCGCGATAGAAGGCCAGCAACCGGTCTTCCAGGCTTTGCCGGCGATCGCCGATCCACTCCTCCCATGACGGGTTCCAGTAATCGGCGTACCATTTCTGGTAGACGCGGTCGATCAGCACGTCCTTGCTGGGAAAGTAGCGGTAAATCAGGGATTGGGTGATGCCGAGCCGCCGCGCCAACTCGCGGGTCTCGCCGTTGAGGCCGCGCTCGGCAAAGAACCGCACCGCGTTATCGAGGATGAAGCGCTCGCGATCTTGCGGCGCCATGCGCTGACGCCGCTTCGGCGGCGCCGCGCGCGGCGCGGCAGCGTGTTGGGCCGTGCCGGAATGTCGTCCTCTGATCTGCCGTGTCACGCGCGTCGGCCCATCACTCGATTGATGCGCAGCTTAGGGACCCCCCGCAGCCCCGGCAAGCTGCCCGGCACGCTGGACGCGTTGACGAAAAGAATTTAGGCTTGTCCGCTAACGATAAAAACCTGAACGCGACGAGGGAGGATATCATGACAGCGAAGTTTGGCAGACGCGCGTTTCTTGCCGGCGTGGCGGCGAGTGCCCTGCCCATGCCGGCGATCGCCCAGGCGGCGCCGGTGCGGATCGGTCTGTTGACGATCAAGACCGGCTCTCTGGCCGAGGGCGGCATCCAGATGGAGCAAGGGATACGGACCTTCCTCAAAGAGAAGAACAACACGCTGGCCGGCCGCAAGGTCGATTTCATTTCGGCCGATACCGGCGGCAGCCCCGCCGGGGCCAAGACCAAGGCGCAAGAGCTGATCGAGCGCGACAAGGTCGATGTGATCCTGGGTCCGCTCGCGGCGTTCGAGCTGCTCGCGATCTCGGATTACGTCGCGCAGCACAAGACGCCGATGTTGAGCCTGGCCGGCGCCGAAGACATGACGCAGCGCAAGCCCAACCCCTATTTCCTGCGCGCCTCGGCGACGTCCTCGCAGGCGATGCAGCCGCTGGCCGATTATGCCGCGAAGGAGATGAAGCTCAAGAACGTGGTGCTGATCGCGGAGGATTTCGCTTTCGGCTACGAGCAGATGGGCGGGTTCCAACGCGTCTTCGAGGATGCGGGCGGCCACGTCCTGAAAAAGATCTGGGTGCCGCTCGGCACCGCCGACAACACGCCGTTCATCGCCCAGATCGGCGATTGCGATGCCGTGGTCCAGGGCTATAGCGGCTCGTCGCCGGTCAAATTCATGAAGCAATATGCCGATCTCGGGCAGAAAAAGCCGGTGCTCGGCGGCGAGACCGCCGGCGACGACGCGCTGCTGAAGAGCTTCGGCGACGAGGCGATCGGCCTTATCAACGCCTGTCCCTACACGCATGATCTCGACAACGACGCGAATAAGCGCTTCGTCGCCGAATTCACCAGGGATTACGGCAACATTCCGGGTTTCTACGCCGCCGGCCTCTACGTCAATGGCCAGGTGGTCGAGGCGGGTCTGATGAAAACCGGCGGCGACGCCGGCAACAAGGAAGCCTTCATCGCCGCCTTGCGCGGCGCGACGCTGACCGACACGCCGCGCGGGCCGATCAGCTTCGACGACCACGGCAACGTGATCGGCAACATCTACATCCGGCGGATCGAGAAGCAGAACGGCAAGCTCGTCAACAAGACGATCAAGACCTACCACAAGGTCAGCCAGTTCTGGACCTATGACGAGAAATGGTTCCTCGCGCAGCCGGTCTATTCGCGCGATTATCCGCCGCTGAAATCCTGAATCGGCGACGCGGGGCGCGGCGGGCAGTCGATGAATTTATGGCTGCTCTTGACCGTCAACAGCATCACCTTGGGCGGGCTGTTGTTCCTGCTCTCGGCCGGGTTCTCGCTGATTTTCGGGCTCATGCGCATCCCCAATCTGACGCATGGCTCGTTCTTCATGCTGGGCGCGTATTTCGGTGCCAGCCTCGTGGCGTGGTTCGGCGTCGATTTCTGGTTGGCGGCGGCGATTGCCGCGCTGCTGGTGGCGGCGCTGGGCGGCGTGCTCGAGCGCTTCGTGCTCCGGCGCCTCGCCGGCCAGGAGCAGGCGCAGGTGCTGGTCACGCTCGGCGTGTCCTTCATGATCGCCGATCTTTGCCTTATGGAATGGAGCGGCGATCCGATGACGGTCGAGGCGCCGGCGGCGCTGCAGGGCGCGGCGCATTTCCTTGGCCTGACGTTTCCCGCCTACCGTCTCGCGATTATTCTTGTCGCCCTGGCGATCGCCGCGCTGCTCTGGGCACTGATCGACCGCACGCGGCTTGGCGCGATGATCCGCGCCGGCGTCGACGATCCGCAAATGGCGCGGATTTGCGGCATCCGAATCTCTTATCTGTTCACGCTGGTGTTCTGCCTCGGCGCCGGGCTCGCCGGGTTCGCGGGCATGATGGGCAGCCCGATCCTCTCGGTCTATCCGGGACTCGATGCCGATATGCTGCCGCTGGCGCTGGTGGTGGTGATCCTTGGCGGCACCGGCAGTCTCCTCGGCTCGCTGCTCGGCAGCTTCGTCGTCGGCTTCCTCTATAATTTCGGTCAGGCGCTGTTGCCCGAGCTGGCCTATTTCGTGCTGTTTCTGCCGATGGTCATCATCCTTGTGATCCGACCGCAGGGCCTGTTCGGGCGGCGCGCGCCGTGAGGCGCATCGCCCTGGCGCTCGCGCTCGCCGTGCTGCTCGCGGTGCCGCTTTGGGCCGGCGGCAGCTTCTACGTCAATATCGTCAGCCAGATTCTGATCGCCGCGATCTTCGCGCTCGGTCTCGATGTCCTGGTCGGCTATGCCGGGCTGATCTCGCTCGGCCATGCCGGGCTGTTCGGCGTTGCCGCCTATGGCGTCGCGGTGATGCTCGGTGCCGGCTTCGGGCATCTCGCCGCCATCGCCGCGGCGCTGGCGCTGTGCGTCGCGACCACCGCGCTGTTCGCGGTGCTGGCGCTGCGCACCACCGGCATCGGCTTCATCATGATCACCCTGGCGCTGGGCCAATTGCTCTGGGGCCTCGCCTATCGCTGGATCGACCTCACTCAGGGCGATAACGGCATTTCCGCCGCGTCGCGGCCGGCGCCGCTCGGCCTGTCGCTCGCATCGGCCGACGGGTTTTATTACGCGACGCTCGCGGTTTTTCTCGCGGTCCTGCTGGCGCTGGCGGTGCTGGCGGCCTCGCCTTTCGGCGCCAGCCTCAAAGGGACGCGCGATCAGCCGCGGCGCATGACCGCCCTCGGCTTCGATGTCTGGACGATCCGCTTTCTGGCCTTCTTGCTCTCGGGCCTGTGCAGCGGTATCGCGGGCGTGTTGTTCTTCTACTACAACGAGTTCATCAGCCCGCAAGCGTTGGCGCTGTCGGCCTCGGCCGAGGCGCTGCTGATGGTGATCGCCGGCGGCTCCGGCACGCTGCTGGGGCCGATCGCCGGGGCGGCGCTGGTGGTTGCCATGAAAAGCGTGGCGAGCGCCTATATCGCGCGCTGGAATTTCACCCTCGGCGCGATCTTCGTGCTGATCGTGCTGTTCATGCCCGAAGGGCTGGTGCCGGGCAGCCGGCGGCTGGCGCGCTGGGTCTGGGCCGCGCGCAAGGGCCGCCGCAACCCAGCCGCGGCAGAGAGCGGCGGATGACCGCGCTCGCGATCCGCCGGCTCGACAAATCTTTCGGCGGCCTGCGCGTCGCGCGCGGTATCGATCTCGCGGTCGAAACCGGCGAGCGGCGGCTGATCATCGGCCCCAACGGCGCCGGCAAGACCACGCTGTTCAATCTGATCGCCGGCGAGCTCAAGCCCGATGGCGGCACGGTCGCGCTGTTCGGCGCCGATATCACCGCGTTGCCGGCGCGCCGGCGCGCGCATCTCGGCCTCGCGCGCACCTATCAGATCATCACGCTGTTTCCCAAGGATACGCTGCTTCACAATCTGCTCCTGTCGCTTCTCGGCCGCGCGCCGCTGCGCTGGAATCCGGTCGCGCGGCTTGCCGCGCAAGCGGCGCTGCAGCAGGAGGCGCGGCAGCGGCTTATGGACATCGGCCTCGCCCATCTCGCCGACCGGCCGCTGTCGCAGACGTCCTACGGCGAAAGGCGGCGGGTCGAGATCGCGATGGCGCTGGCGCAAAAGCCCCGCGTGCTGCTGCTCGACGAGCCGTTCGCCGGCCTCTCGCTCGACGAGCGGCGCGACGTTCAGGCGCTGCTCGCGGCCGTGCCGCGCGACGTCACGATGGTGATGATCGAGCATGACATGGATGTGGCGCTCGATTTTGCCGACCGCATCTCGGTGATGCATCTCGGCGAGGTCGTGGTCGAAGGCGCGCGCGCCGCGGTGGTCGCCGATCCCCGGACCCGGGAGATCTATCTTGGCGAATGACGCGCTCGCGCTGGGCGGCATCGATGCCTATTACGGCGACAGTCATGTGCTTCACGGCGTCTCGCTGCAGCTCGCGGAAGGCCGGCTTTTGGGGCTGCTCGGCCGCAACGGCGCCGGCAAAACCACCTGTATCAACGTGTCGATCGGAATCGTGCCGCCGCGCCGCGGCAAGGTCAGCGTGTTCGGCGCCGATGTCACGGGCGCCGCGCCGGAAGACGTCGCGGCGCGCGGCATCGCGCTCGTGCCGCAAGGCCGCCGCATCTTCAAGAGCCTCAGCGTCGCCGAGAACCTGACCGTCGCGGCGTGCAAGCCCCGATCGGCGGGGCCGTCCTGGTCGCTCGCCGCGGTGTTCGCGCTGTTTCCCCGCCTGCAAGAGCGCGCGCGCCAGATCGCCGGCTATCTCTCGGGCGGCGAGCAGCAAATGCTCGCGATCGGCCGGGCGCTCATGTCCAATCCGCGTATCCTGCTGATGGACGAGCCGTCGGAAGGCCTGGCGCCGCAGATCGTCGCCGAGGTCATGGCGACGATCCGCCGGCTCAAAAGCGAAGGGTTGTCGATCCTGCTGGTCGAGCAGAATCCCAAGCTCGTTTTCGCCGTCGCCGACGATATCGTCGTGCTCAACAGCGGCCGGGTGGTCGCCGCCGGCGCGAGCGACGTCCTGGCCGCCCAAAGCCGCGCGTTGCAACAGCATCTCGGTATCTTCTGATCGCCCCAACACGAGAGGTTCCGCATGTTCTACTCCTGTCTGCCGGCATCATCCGCTTCATCTCACGCGTCGCCGTTGCGGGCCCGCGCCCGCAACGGGAGACGCAGTGCCACGGTCGATATTCATTGTCATGTGATGACGCCCGAGGCGGCGGCGCTCGCCAAGGACGCGTTCGATCCGACGCGCGAGGCGATGCTGACTTTCTCGAGCCCCGCGACGCGCGAGGTCGGCCGCAAGCAGGAAGAGACGATCCGCGGCAAGCTCACCTCGGTCGCGACGCGGCTCAAGGACATGGACAAGGCCGGCATCGACATTCAGGCGATCTCGCCGTCGCCAAGCTATTATTATTGGGCCGAGCCCGAGCTCGGCCGCGCGGCCGCGCGGCTCATCAACGATCGCATTGCCGAGATCGTGGCCTCGCACCCCGATCGCTTCGTTGGCATGGGAACGGTGCCGCTGCAGGCGCCCGAGCTGGCGGTCGCCGAGCTCGAGCGGTTGGTGAAAGGTCTCGGCCTGCGCGGCGTCGAGATCGGCACCAACGTCGCCGGGGTCGAGTTGTCGGATCCCCGCTTCCGGCCGTTCTTCGCCAAGGCGCAAGAGCTCGACATCCTGATCTTCATGCATCCCGCCGGCTTCACCCACGGCCAGCGCCTCGCCGAGCATTACTTCATCAACGTCATCGGCAATCCGCTCGATACGACGGTCGCGATCAGCCATTTGATCTTCGGCGGCGTGCTCGAAGCCTATCCCAAGCTGAAGATTTGCCTTGCTCACGGCGGCGGTTATGCGGCGGCCTATAGCGGTCGCTACGATCACGCGTTTCGCGCGCGCTCCGATTGCCGCCAGATGATCAAGCGGCCCCCGACGAGCTACCTCAAGAAGCTCTATTTCGATACCATCGTCTTTACCCACCACCAGCTCGATTATCTGACCACTCTTTATGGCAGCGACCATATCATTCTGGGCACCGACTATCCCTATGACATGGCGCTGCCCGACGCGGTGCGCTTCGTCGAGACGGCCAAGCTCACGCGTGCCGGCAAGGATGCGGTCCTCGGCGGCAATGCCGCGCGTCTCTTGAAGATCAAATTGCCGAAAGCGGGCGGGGCGACGCCTAAAAAGGCGAAGAAGAAACGCTAATGGTGGAAGGCCTTGAACACCGAGATCATCGCCGGGCCAATCAGCACGATGAACACCGCCGGCAGGATAAAGACGATCATCGGCACGGTCATGGTCGCGGGCAGCTTGGCCGCTTTCTCTTCGGCCTTCAGCATGCGCTCGTCGCGCAGCTCGGTCGATAGCGCGCGCAGCGATTGCGCGAGCGGCGTGCCGTAGCGCTCGGTCTGCACCAGGGTGTGGACCAAGCTGTGCACGCCGGGGATATCGACGCGCCTCGGAAGATTCATCAGCGCGTCGCGCCGGTTGGGCAGAAAGCCGAGCTCGATCGCGGTGAGGCCAAGCTCGTCGGCCATTTCCGGCAGAAAGCGCCGGAACTCGCGCGCCACCCGGCTCAGCGCGCCGTCGAGGCTCAAGCCGCCTTCGGCGCAGATCACCAGCAGGTCGAGCACGTCGGGGAGCGCTCGCGTGAAGCGGCGGTTGCGCGATGCGGTGATCCGTTTCAGCACCGTCGGCGGCAGATAGGTTGCCCCGACCGCGATCGCGCTGCCGACCAGGGCGAGCTGCGCCATCGCCATATGAAACATGGCGACGACGACGAAGACGAGGCTGGTCAGCACCACCGGCAGGACGAGGCGAATGCCCATATAGATGACCAATGCCTCGCGCGAGCGATAGCCTGCTTTGGCCAGCTTGTCGGCCGTGCTCTGCGCTTCCTCGCCGCGGGTGAGCTTCAACCCTTCCACCAGCCGCTTCAAG
>DATLUE010000062.1:0-3951 GCA_035533255.1 Allostellaceae bacterium
TGATGTACAAACCGCCCCACAAGGTCAGCCGCGTCAGCACCTTGTCGAGGTATTCGCCGGTCTGCTGGCCGGGACGTATTCCGGGTATGAAGGCGCCCGCCTTCTTCAAATTGTCGGCCGTGTCGCGCGCGTCGTAGACCAAGGCGACGTAGAAAAACGAAAAACCGATGATCAGCACGGCGAACAGCAGGATGTGCAGCGGTTGACCGTAGCCGAGGATCGCGGCGATTTTTTGCAGCAACCGCTGCACCGGATTCGGATTGGGGCTGTTGCCGAAGAACTGCGCGATGGTCGCCGGGAACACGAGCAAGCTCGAGGCGAAGATCGGCGGTATGACGCCCGCCATGTTGAGCTTGAACGGCAAGTGCGTGCTCTGGCCCTGCATCATGCGCCGGCCGACCTGGCGCTTGGCGTAGTTGACCTGGATGCGGCGCTGAGCTTGCTCGACGAACACGCAGAACAAAGTCACCAAGACGACCACCATCAAAATGAGAAGCACGATCAGCGGGTTCATTTCCCCGGAGCGCACCATCTCCAGCGTGTTGCCGATAGCGAGCGGCAGACCCGCGACGATGCCGGCGACGATGATCATCGTGATGCCGTTGCCGACGCCGCGCTCGGTCATCTGCTCGCCGAGCCACATGATGAACATCGTTCCCGTCGTGATCGAAATCGTCGCTATGAACAGGAACTGCGGCCCCGGGTTCGGCACCAGATGGCTGCCGGAGTTCTGAATCGCGAGCGAGGCGCCGAATCCCTGGAACGCCGCGAGGCCGACCGTGCCGTAGCGGGTGTACTGCGTCAGCTTGCGCCGCCCCGACTCGCCGTCCTTGCGGATCTGCGCCCACGGCGGATAGACCATCGAGGCCATTTGCACGATGATCGAAGCCGTGATGTAGGGCATCACGTTCAGCGCGAAAATGCTGAATCGTTGCAGCGCGCCGCCGGAGAACATGTTGAACACGCCGAGCAGCGTGCCCTGCTGCGTGGAGAAGAACGCGGCGAACCGCGCCGCATCTATTCCGGGAACGGGGATGAACGTGCCGATGCGGTACACGATCAGCGCGCCCACCAGGAAGATCAGGCGCTTGCGCATCTCCGCGAAGCGCGTGATGTCTCCGAGCTGGGCTACGGCATTGGTGCTGGAGGTCGACACGGGATCTTTCCCTCAAGCCTCGAACCGGCCGCCGGCCGATTCGATCGCGCGCTTTGCGCCCTTGGTCGCCAAAATCGCCGCACCCTTGATCGTATACGCCTTGCTGACCGTGCCCGACTGGAAGATCTTCACGCGTTGCGCGTTGGCGGCGATCAAGTTCGCCTCGATCAGGACCGCGATCGTCACGACGGGGTCGGCGACGCGCATCAGATCCGAAAGCGTCAATTCCGCGCGCGAAGCCTTCAATGCGGAGCGAAAGCCGGTCTTCGGCAAGCGCCGCTGCAGCGGCATCTGACCGCCCTCGAAGCCGGTCTTGTGGTAGCCGCCCTTGCGCGCCCGCTGGCCCTTGACGCCGCGCCCGCAGGTTTTGCCCTGGCCGGCGGAGGCGCCGCGGCCCACTCGCAGGTGCGAGCGCTTGGAACCGGCGGCCGGCTTTATGGTATTCAATCGCATCAGCGCTTCTCCCCGGCAGGCGCCGGCTGCACCTTCAGCATGTGGCTCGCGGTATCGATCATTCCCCGATTCGAGGGCGTGTCCGCGACGAGCACGCTATGACCGATGCGGCGCAAGCCGAGGCCGCGCGCCGAATTGGCGATATTGGCCAATTGCCCCGCGAGGCTCCTGACGAGCGTGACCTTGATGAGTTTCTCCGCCATGGCTTCAGTCCACGATTTCAGCGACGGTCTTGCCGCGTTTCGCCGCGATGTCTTCCGGCGTGCGCAATTTGGCGAGCGCATCCATCGTCGCGCGAACTACATTGATCGGATTGCGCGACCCGTAGCTCTTGGCGAGGACGTTGCGCACGCCGGCGCATTCGAATACCGCGCGCATGCCGCCGCCGGCAATGACCCCGGTGCCGTCCGCCGCCGGCTGCATGTAGACCCGCGTGGTCCCGTGCCGGCCTTTGACCGCGTAAAACAACGTGTCGTTCTTGAGGGATACGCTGACCAAGCTCTTGCGCGCCTGCATCATCGCCTTGGAAATCGCCACCGGAACCTCGCGGGCCTTGCCGTAGCCGAAGCCGACCCGGCCGGCGCCGTCGCCGACGACGGTGAGCGCGGTGAAGCCGAATTGCTTGCCGCCCTTGACGACCTTGGCGACGCGATTGACCGCGACCAGCTTTTCGAGCAGGTCATCGCCGGAGACAGGTTTTTCTACTCTTGCCATAGCGCTTGTTTGACCTTCTTGTTAAAACTCGAGGCCCGCTTCGCGCGCGGCTTCAGCCAACGCCTTGACGCGTCCGTGATACATGAAGCCGGAGCGGTCGAACGCCACTTTGGATATGCCCTGGGCGCGCGCACGCTCGGCGATCGCGCGGCCGACCGCTTTCGCCGCCTCGATATTGCCGGTGACCTGCCGGTCGCCGCGGACCTCTTTCTGCAACGTCGATGCGGCCGCCAACACGCGGTCGCCCCCGGCGGCGATTATTTGCGCGTAGATGTGCCGGGGCGTTCTGTGCACCGACAGGCGGACGGCCGCGAGCTCCTTGATCTTGACCCGGCCGCGCAATGCGCGGCGCAAGCGTGTATCTCGTTTGTCAGCTTTCATGAGCCTACTTCTTCTTCGCTTCTTTCAGAGAAATCTTCTCGTCGGTGTATTTCACGCCCTTGCCCTTGTACGGCTCGGGGGGGCGAAAACCGCGGATCTCCGCCGCCGTTTGTCCCACGCGCTGCAGATCGATGCCCTTGACGACGATCTCGGTCTGGCTCGGGGTCTCGATCGAAATACCGTCCGGGATCGGATAATTGATTTGGTGCGAAAAGCCGAGCGTCAAGCTCAGACTCTTGCCGGCCACGGCGGCGCGGTAGCCTACGCCGACCAATTCGAGCTTCTTTTCGTAGCCCTTGGTCACGCCGGCGACCATGTTCGCGAGGTGCGCGCGCGTCGCCCCCGCGATCGCCATCAAGCCCTCGACGGACTCCGCGGCCTCCACGGCGAGGTGCTTGTCCTGCTGAACGACCTTGATGCCCTTCTTCAGCGCCAGCTCGAGCGAACCCTTCGCGCCCTTCAGCGTCACGGTATCCGCGCCAATGGTGGCGCTCACGCCCTGCGGAAGATCGACCGGCATTTTTGCGACTCGAGACATGATGACGACCTTGGCTTCTTACGACCCTACTGAACAACAAAGAGTACTTCGCCGCCCGTGCCGGCGGCGCGCGCCTGACGGTCGGTCATGATGCCCTGCGGCGTCGACACGACGGCGACTCCGAGACCGCCCAGGACCTTCGGCAACTCGTCCTTGCCGCGGTAGATCCGCAATCCCGGACGGCTGATGCGCTCTATGCGATCGATCACCGGCCGGCCGTCGTGATATTTCAACTCGACGGACAACGTGGTCTTCGCGCCGTTCGTCTCGACGCCGAATCCGCCGACATACCCCTCGTCCTTGAGGACCTTCAGAATGGCAGTCTTCAGCTTCGAGGCGCCGATGCTCACCGACGGCTTGCCGGCGGCCTGCGCGTTGCGGATGCGCGTCAACAGGTCGGCGATCGGATCAGTCATGCTCATTGTGCGCGCCTCACCAACTGGCCTTCGAAAGACCCGGGATCTCGCCGCGATTCGCCGCCTCGCGGAGCTTGGTGCGCGCCAATCCGAACTTGCGATAAACGCCGCGCGAGCGGCCGGTGATCGAGCAGCGGTTGCGCTGGCGCGTCGCGCCCGCGTCGCGCGGTTGCCGCTGCAGTTCCGCCTGCGCTTCGGCGCGTTCCTCCGGCGCCGTCTTCGGGTCGCGGATAAGCTCTTTCAGCTCGGCGCGCCTGGCCGCGTACTTCTTCGCGACCTTGAGGCGGCGCTTC
>DATLUE010000063.1:0-3138 GCA_035533255.1 Allostellaceae bacterium
GCTGACGCAAATTCAGGAAATGACCCTCGCCTTCGTGCCGAAGATTCTCGCGATCTTCGTCGCGCTGTTGATCGCGCTGCCATTCATGGCGGAAAAACTGCACGCGGAGATGCTGCGCATCGCCGCCCGCATCGTGTCCGGATAGCGCAGGCGCCTGCTCGACCTCTCCGGACGGGGAGGGGGCCCGCCGCGTCGGCATCGCCGGCCATGCGTCCGCTCGAACTGGTTGACCGATGCAGATCGACGTTTCATTCCTGCCGACACTTGCCGCCGCCTTCATGCTGGCCTTCGCGCGCATCGGCACCATGGTCATGCTGCTGCCCGGCGTCGGCGAGTTGACCGTGCCGTCGCGCATCCGGCTGGCGCTGGCGCTGGTGCTCACCGCCATCCTGCTGCCCGCGCACGAAAAGGCCTATGCCGTCGATCTCACGGCAAGTTTAGCGCCGGCGATCACCATGCTGATCGAGGAGATCATCATTGGCGTGATCCTTGGAATGACGGCGCGGCTGGCGATTTCCGGTCTGCAGGTTGCCGGCACCGTGGTGGCGCAGCAACTCGGGCTCGGCTTCGTGACCGCCGTCGATCCGACCCAGAACCAGCAGGGCGTGCTGGTGGGCAACTTTCTCACCGTGCTCGGCGTCACGCTGATCTTCGCCACCGATCTGCACTACCTGGTGATCGCCGCGCTCAACGACAGCTACAACATTTTCCGGCCGGGCGAGCTGCCATTGGCCGGCGACGTCGCCCAGCACATCACCCACGTCATCGCGGTCGCGTTCCGTATCGGCATCCAGCTCTCGGCGCCGTTCCTGGTGTTCGGCCTGCTGTTTAATCTCGGCCTCGGCGTGCTGTCGCGGCTGATGCCGCAGATGCAGGTGTTCTTCATCGGCCTGCCGCTGTCGATCCTGCTCGGCCTGTTGCTGCTGGTTCTGGTGATCGGCGCCATGATGGGTACTTTTGTCAGCTATCTCGAAGGCGTGCTTGCCAGCATCGCGCTGAACTGAAGGACGGCGCGCTATGGCCGACGAAGCTGACGACAGCGAAAAAACAGAAGACCCGACACAAAAGAAGCTGGACGAGGCGCTCCAGCACGGCGATGTCGCGAAGAGCCAGGAGATCAACACCTGGTTCCTCATGGCCGCCGGCACGCTGGTGCTAATGAGCTTTTCCGGCAATATGGGCACGAGCCTTAGCATCATGATGCGCGGGCTGCTCGCCAATTCCTATCAGATCAGCGTCGATGGGCCGGCGCTGCCCCATCTCTTTGCGATCATCGCGCTGCGCATGCTGGCGGCGGTGGCGGTGCCGGGATTGCTGTTCGTTTTGGCGGCGCTCGCCGGCAACATGATCCAGCACCGGCTGGTGTGGTCGACCGAGGCGCTGGTGCCCAAGCTGTCCAAGATTTCGCCGATGGCGGGTCTCAAGCGTCTGTTCTCCCTGCAGGCAGTCGCCAATCTCGTCAAAGGTATCATCAAAATTCTGGTGCTGGGCGCAATCCTCACCGCGCTGATGTGGCCGGAGCGTTACCGCATCATGGCGCTGGAGCGCACCGATCCGGTGGCGATCCTGCCGCTTGTCCGCACGCTGGCGCTCAAGCTGATGGGCGCGGTGGTCGCGATTATGGCGGTGGTCGGCGCCGCTGACTTCCTGTTCCAGTACCGGCGCTGGTACGAGAAGCAGAAGATGTCGCTGCGGGACGTCAAGGAGGAGTTCAGGCAGTCGGAAGGCGACCCGACCATCAAGGGCAAGCTGAAGCAGATGCAATACTCGCGCCAGCGCAAGCGCATGATGGCGCAAGTGCCGAAGGCCGCGGTGGTGATCACCAACCCGACCCACTATGCGATCGCCCTGCAGTATGAGCGCGGCATGGAGGCGCCGGTCTGCGTCGCCAAGGGCGTCGACGACGTCGCTCGCAAAATCCGCGAGATCGCCGAGGAGCACCGCATTCCGCTCGTGGAGAACCCGCCGCTGGCACGCGCGCTGCATGCGACAGTCGATGTCGACCAGGCGATTCCGCCGGAACACTACAAGGCGGTGGCTGAGGTGATCGGCTATGTTATGCGCCTGCGCCGGACCGCTTTCCGCTGATATGCTTCCCGCTGATATACAGGGGCCGGGATGGCGCTTGGCGGGCCCTTGCGCGCAAGGGGCGGCTTAAGGCAAGGCAGTTGGACGATCAGGCGCCGGGACGCGCCGCGGCGAAACAGGGTTCGACACCGTTATGGCAGGTCAGGATCGTACCACGCGGACGCCGGCGCAGACGAGCGGCGACGAGGAGGCGCGGCAGGCGTTCGATCAGATCCAGAGCGCCCCCCGCGGCGGCTCGATCGGTCTGGTGCTGCTGGTGGCCGTGCTCCTGGTCGGCGCCGCTGCCGGACTCATGTATGTCGGCCGCGGGCATGCCGAGAACTACATCCTCGCGCTGCTCGCGCTGCTCGGCACCGTCGGCGTGTTCGCGCTGTTCGCGCTGGCCGCCGGAATCATGCGCTTCGGCGGTCGCGAGCAAGGCAGCCCGTTGCTCAAGACGGTGGTCGACAACGCCTTCGACGGCGTCGTGGTCACCGACCAGAACGGACGCGTATTCTACGCCAACCCCGCCTATCTCGATCTGATCGGGGCCTCCGGGGCGGCTGACGTGCGGCCGATCGAGCGCGTCTTTATCGGCGACCCGGACGTCTCCGAATCCATCTACCGTCTGCTCAAGGCGGCGCGCGAAGGCCGCCGGCTGCAGGAGGAAGTCCGCGTCGCCAGTCAGGCGGGCGAGGCCGGGCGGTGGCTACGGATGCGCGTGCGCCCGCTCGGGCCGAGCAAGCGCGACTCCCGCCTGACGGTGTGGTCGATCGCCGACGTCACCCGCGAGCGCGAGCGCCAGGAGAACGTGTTCCAGGAGCTGCAACACGCGATCGACTATCTGGACCATGCGCCGGCCGGTTTCTTCTCGGTCGATGCCACCGGCAACATCGTCTATCTCAATGCCACCTTGGCGAACTGGCTCGACCACGATCTCGCGCAGGTCGGCGTGGGCTCGCTCAAGCTCAACGATATCGTCGCCGGCGAGGGTGCGGCTTTGCTGACCACGCTTAGCGCCGCGCCCGGCGAGGTCAAGACCGAGGTGCTCGACCTCGATTTGAAAACCCG
>DATLUE010000064.1:0-9281 GCA_035533255.1 Allostellaceae bacterium
GGCCTCGCCTGGTATCTCCTGCCGGCGCTGATCCTGCCGGGAATGCTGATGATCGTGTTCGTGCGCCCCGACCCGAAAGAGATCGGCCAGAATCTGCATCGCTATTATCCGGGCCATGCGGCGCCGCCGCACCGGACGACCGCGGCGCCGACACATTTCAGCGCGACGCACCTCCTGCGCCATCCCGCGATCCGCCTCGCGATCGTCTCGAACAGCGCCGCGCAGGGCAATATGTCGGTCGTGATGGTGCTGACCTCGCTGGTGCTGACGCATTGCGGCACCACGCTGACCGGCATCGCGATCGCCGGCATGTTCCATTCGATGGGCATGTTCGCGTTCACGATCCCGCTCGGCAAGCTTACCGATCGCTATGGCCGCGACGCGGTGATGTTCCCGGGCGTCGCAACCGCGCTCGCCGGCGCCGGGCTCGTTGCCTTCACCGGCAGCTATGCGCCGGTGACGCTCGGCGCTTTCCTCGTCGGCATCGGCTGGGCGGGCGCCAATGTCGCGGCGACGGCGCTGATCGCCGATCATTACCCGACCGCGGTGCGCGGCCGCGCCTTGGGCTTCAACGATACCTGCGCCGCCGGCGTGAGCGTGCTGATCGCGCTCGCGACCGGGCCGCTGATCGCCTGGGCGGGTTTATCCGCAGCCGGCTTTATCGCCATCCTGCTCGCGGTGCCGCCGCTCCTTATGCTGATGATCGCCGGCGGCTCGGCCAAGCGCATGCAGGTGCCGGCGACCGTCGCGGCGGAGAGCCGGTCAGAATCTTAGAGCGCCCTTTTTTCAAGCCGCATCACGCTCTCTCATCGTCATACCGGCGAAAGCCGGTATCCATCGATCAACACCGCGTCTGCTGAAAAATGGACCCCGGTTTTCGCCGGGGTGACGAATATATGGTATAGCCTCAAGGCTTCACCGGCACGAATTGCGTCGTGAACATCGCGGCGTCGGCCGGCTTGGTCGGCAGCGTGCCCATATCGACGAAGGATTGCTTCAGCACCGCGACCGCCTGCGGGTCGAAGCGGCCGTCGGCGATGAACATCGTCAGCTCGACATCGTAATCCTTGCCGACCACCGTCGCGTCCTGATGGAGGACGCGCTGGGCGATTGCCGAGGTTTGGTCGCGATGCGCTTTCATGAAGGCGATCGCGGCGAAGAAGCCTTTGAGGAAGCGCGTCACCAGCGCGGGATTGCGCGCGACCAGCGCGCGCTGCGCGAATACCACATGGGTGATGAAATGCGGCGCGAAGCGGTCCATCGCGGCGAGCATGCGGCCTTCATGACGCTCCTCGAGGCCGAAGCCCGCTTCGGTCGAGAGCACCACAGCATCGACCTGCTTGGCCTTGAGCGCCGCGAGGCTGGTCTCGACCGCGCCGAGCGGCACGGGCTTGATCCCGTTCTGGCCCCAGCCTTCTTGGATCGCCATCTGCGTGGCCAGCCAGTCGCTGAGCGAGCCGACGGTCGAGACCGCGATCATCTTGCCCTTCAAATCGGCGATGGTCATGATCGGCGAATCCGCCAGGACGATCGCCGAGATGTTGCGCGGCGGCCCGGCAAACGCGGCGACGCCGATCGAAGCGCCGCCTTTTGCCGAAAACGCCATTCCCGGTCCGCTGCCGAGACCGAAATCGATCGCGCCGGCGGCAAGCGCCTGCTGCACCTTGGCGTCGCCGCCGAGATTGGCGCTGTCGACATCGAGGCCTTGCCGGGCGAAGAAGCCCTGCTCGATGCCGATATCGACCGGCAGGAACGTCCAGGCGGTGCCTTGCGCCTTGCCGACATGCACCGTGTCGTTGGCGCGCGTGCCGGTCGCGGCGAAGAGGGCGAGCGCCGCCGCCAGCAGCGTGCCAACCAAGCGCGCGATCCTTCGACGCTTCACGGCGATCTCCTCCCAGCGATTTCCGCCAGCCTAGCTTAGCCGGGAGCGGCCGTCATCCGCGCTTTATGTGCATCGCAGCGAACGCATCGGCCGAGGCGCCGGTGCCGCGCGCGACGCTCTGTGAAATAATTCACCACGGCGTTGCGCCGAAAATCCTCCCCGCGCGTTAGAGGCATCGGCGAATTTCGCGGGCCGGGTCGCACCTTCGGTCAAGCTCAAGAATGTAAGTCGCACGGGCGATTATCGCTTCCCGTAACCACAGCTAATTTCCGAAGGACCGGCGCTAATGACGGTTGCACTGCACCTCCCCGCCGGCGGATTCGGTGGTCCCTATGTCATCGCTTGGCAGACCCCCGACGGCGTCTTTTTCCAGCGCTTCGATCCGAGCTTCCATCCGATCGGTTCGGCGACGCTGGTCGAGAACGGCGCCGCCGATTGGATCAGCATCGCACCCACCGCAAATGGCGGCTTCTCGGTCATTTGGGACACGAGCGCAGGCGCGGCGTCGACGGCGCAAGATTACGACTCGAATGGTGCGGCTGTTGGCTCGGCCTATGCCTGGGCCGGCGCACCGCCCGCCGCCGATATAGCGTTCACCTCGCGCGATCTGCCCAGCGGCGGCCAATCGGGTCCGTGGACGACATTGCTTCCCAATGGCGACACCGTGATCGTCACCGACAATCCCAATACGTCCAACGGCGGTGGAAGCCCCTATTTGACGATACAGCAATACGATCCGGCCGGGAATCCGATCGGGCCGGCCTATGTCCACAGCGTTGCGGGATTGCCCGGCCTCGGTCATGTCGAAACCGCGCCGCTGGCGAACGGCGGCTACGCGGTCAGCTTTGTCGAGACGCAAAATTATTCGGCTCAATCCTATGTCGACCTCTTCAACGCCAAGGGCACGCATCTCGCGAGCGACCAGGTGGCGCAAGCCGGGTTCGAGCTGATCCCGTCTCAGGTCATTGCGGGCGTTGCGGATGGCGGATACGCGGTTAGTTGGGTCGCGCCGGAATACACCACATCTCCGAACGATCCTCCGTCGCCCTACGCGGTGTTCAGCCAGGAGTTCGGTGCCAACGGATCGGCGGCGACGCAGGCCCAAATGCTGGGCGTGTTGTCCAGCAACTACACCCCGCCCCAGATCGATGCCTTGAGTGGTGGATACACGGTCTCATGGACATCGAGCGGGACACAGCACCAAATCGAATACGGTTCCGCGATCTCGCAAAGCACGAACGAGACGATATTGACGCCGGCCCTCAACGACACCCTGCCGAACGGGCCGCGCGATGCGATCCTGATTGGCGATACAGTGCAGATTGTCACCGGCAATAATCTCGGCGACACGATCGCCTCCAACGATAGCGCCTCGACGCTGATCGGCGGCGGCGGCAACGACACCCTGATCGCCGGGCACGACGCGAACCTCCTGACCGGCGGCGGCGGCGCCGATACCTTCGTCTTCAACGCGCTGCCCTGGAATGCCGGCCAGATCGCCGATTTCACGCCCGGCATCGACAAGCTCGATCTCAGCGGCATCTTCAACGCGATCGGCTATCATGGTAGCGATCCGGTCGGCGACGGCTATCTCACGTTCCAGGCCGACGGCCAGGGCGACACGCAGGTCTATGTCAATTCGCACGCGCCGTCGGATCCCTATCCGACGCTGATCACGACGCTCGACGGCATTTCGCCATCGAGCATCGCGCCGGCGGATTACGGCTATAGTCCGTCCGGCGGCGGTGGCAGCGGTGGCAGCTCGGGCGGCGCAACCCTTACCACGCTCGCAACCTTCGACGGCAGCAACGGCGCATCGCCGGAAAGCAATCTTAGCTTCGACAGCGCCGGCGATCTCCTCGGCACGACTCGATACGGCGGTAACGGCAGCGCGCCCTTTTCCGGCACCGCGTTCGAGATCGCGAAAACGGGTGACGGTTATGCCAGCGCGGCGACGACGCTCGCCGATTTTCCCAGTGGGAACGCCACCGGATTCGTTGTTTTCGGCCCCCTGTTCGTGGACGCTGCCGGCAATCTCCTCGGCACCACGGCGGCCGGTGGCTCCGGTGGGGTCTATGACCAGCCTATGGGCGAAGGCGACGGCACGGTGTTCGAAATCGCGAAGAGCGGCAGCGGCTATGCGGCTCCCGCGAATGTGGCGCTTTTCGACGGCACGAATGGCTACGTGCCGAACAGTGGCGTGATGGCCGATTCGGCCGGAAACCTGTTGGGCACCTCCAGTTTTGGAGGCGCCAGCGATAATGGGGCAGTGTTCGAAATCGCGAAGACCGCCAACGGCTACGCCAGCACCGCGACCGCCATTGTCGGCTTCGATGGCACCGACCAAGGCAGAGAACCGACCGGCGTGGTCGCGGACACCGCGGGCAATCTCTTCGGCGTGACGACCGCAGGCGGAACGAATGGCGACGGCACGATCTTCGAGATCGCGACCACCGTCGGTGGCTACGCCAGCACGCCGATGACGCTCGCCAATTTCAGCAATGCCACCGGGGTCATGCCCCAAGCGACGCTTATTATGGATTCGAATGGCGATCTGTTCGGCACGGCCGGCCAAGGTGCCAACAATAGCGATGGAGCCGTCTTCGAGCTCATGAAGACGGCGGATGGCTATGTCAACACACCGACCGTGCTCGCCTATTTCGACGGCTCGGATGGAGCAGCCCCGCTCGGCAGCCTGACGATGGATGCAGCCGGCGATCTTTTCGGCACGACCCAAGGCGGCGGTGCGAACGGCGACGGCACGGTGTTCGAGATCGCAAAGGCCGCGAATGGCTATGCCACAACGCCGACGACGATCTTCAGCTTTGATGGAAGCGACGGCGCGCAGCCGCTTGGCGGTTTGATCGCCGACTCCGCCGGAAATCTCTTCGGCACGACACAAGGAGGGGGATCGAGCGGACAGGGCACGGCCTTTGAGCTCGCCCACACCGGCTTCGTCATCTCGTCATCGTCATCGGGCGAGACCCTGACGGCGGACGACACCGCCGGCCAGCACCTCACCGGCACGCCCTACAACGACACCTTTAATGCCGAGCAGAATTCGGTGGTGATGACCGGTGACGGCGGCGCCGACAAATTCGTGTTCAATGCATTGCCCTGGAACGCCGGCCAGATCACCGACTTCAACACCGCGACCGGCAAGCTCGATCTCAGCGGCATCTTCAACGCGATCGGCTATCACGGTAGCGATCCGGTCGGCGACGGCTATCTCACGTTCCAGGCCGACGGCCAGGGCGACACGCAGGTCTATATCAATTCGCACGCGCCGTCGGACCCTTACCCGACGCTGATCACGACGCTGGATCATGTCGCGCCTTCAAGCATCACGCCTGCGGATTACGGCTATGGGTCGGGGTCAGGCGGCGGCGGGTCGACCGTCGATACCTCGGCGAGCAATTACACCGTGCCGGCCGGCGTGACGAATGTCGTGCTGACGGGCAACGCGCCGCAAACGGTCACCGCGAATAACGCGGGCGACACGATCACCTCGAACGATTACGGCTCGACCATCCAAGGCGGCACGGGCAACGACACGCTGATCGCGGGGCATGGCGCCGACATGCTGGCCGGCAATGGCGGCAACGACAGCTTTGTCTACAACGACCTGCCGTGGAATGCCGGCCAGGTCGCGGATTTCAACCCGAGCAACGACGTGCTCAACCTCAAAGGGATTTTCGGCTCGATCGGCTACACCGGCAGCAATCCGACCGCCGATGGCTATCTCAATTTCGTCTCGGACGGCGCCGGCGACACGAAGGTCTATGTCAATCCGCACGGACCGGGCACGGCTATTCCGATCCTCGTGACGACGCTCGAGCATGTCGATCCCAGCGCGATGCACCACGGCGATTATCTGTTCGCGTGAACGACCTGCCGGCGGAGCTTGGAGATCACGCGTGGATCGTGCGGGCGGTCCAGTATTTGATGCGCTCGAGCAGCTTGACGATGTCGAACGGCTTGATGATGAAGTCGTTGCCCCCGACCGCGAGCCCTTGCTTCACATCCTCGGTCGCGCGGCGTGCGGTCAGAAATGCGACCGGCACATGACGCAACTCGGGCGACAGCCGGATTCTTCGGCAGGTCTCGAAGCCATCGATGTCCGGCATCTCGATATCGAGCAGAATGAGCCGCGGGACCATCCGCGTCAGCATCGATACGCATTTGATTCCGGAAGCGGCGCCGACGAAAGTGTAGCCGCCGGCGAGAACCGCGGCCTCCAGCATTTTGAGGTTTTCGGGCGCGTCGTCGACGCCGACGACGATCTTGGCGCTCGCGGCGCTGCCGTTCAGAACCGGGCTGTCGGTCGTCATGCGCTGATCCTCGCGGGCTCGGCTAGAGGGCCAGGAACCGGATGCGCGATAACCCAGGCGCGAATGGCGGCGGTCGCGCCGGCATAAGCGCCGTGGAGCTCGTCGACGAGCTGGTTTGCCCGATCGGCGTTTGCGGCTTTGCAGGCGGTTTCGAGCGCCACCGCCAGCGCCCCAACGCGCGAGACGCCAAGATTGCCCGAAGTGCTGATCATGATATGCGCCTCGGTCGCCACGGCCTGAAGGTCGCCTTTTGCCGCATGATCGCGGATCGCCGCCATGCGGCCATCGCCGCTGGCCGCATACATCGCCAATAACTCCCGCACTGTCTCCGGCGGTATGGTCGCATCGAGCTTCTCGAGCAAGTCTTCGTCGAGATCGGCGACCGCCGTTTCGCCGCTCGCGGCCGCGGTCGCGGCGCCGCTGGTCCCGGCTTCCACGGCGAATTGCGGCACAAATTCGGCGAGCTTCGCCATCAGCAATTCGGTTCGTATCGGCTTCGAGATATAGTCGTTCATGCCTTCGGCGAGATACTGCTCGCGGGCGCCCGCCATCGCATTGGCGGTGAGCGCGATGATCGGGATCAAGGATTTCGGCGGGTCGAGGGCGCGGATCTGCCGGGTTGCGGCCAGCCCGTCGAGCTCGGGCATTTGCACGTCCATCAGCACCAGGTCGTAATCCTTGCGGCGCACGGCATCGACGGCGTGATGGCCGTTCTCCGCCAGATCGACCGCGTGCCCCGCTTTGCTCAGCAGCGAGAGCAGGAATTTCTGGTTTATCTGGTTGTCCTCGGCCACGAGAATTCGGAGCGGCCGCAGCGCGGGACCCGCTGCGCGCGCGGCGCTGCGCACCGGCGCGGAGGATTTCGCGGCGGGCGCCCCGGCGCTGAAGATACGCTCGAGCGCATCAATGAGCTCGTGTTGCCGGACCGGCTTCTCGAGGCACGCATCGAGCGCATCGACGGCGGTCCGGTCCATCCCGCTCTGGCCGGCGGAGGAAACCAGGATCAGCTTGGTTTCGGCGAGCGCCGGCATCGACCGCACGCGCCGGGCGAGAGCGACGCCGGAGAGTCCCGGCATCATCTGGTCGAGAAAGACGATATCGAACGGCGCCCCGCGGTGCCAGGCGCGCTCCAGGGCCGCGAGCGCGGCAAAGCCGTCGTCGGTCTTCGTCACGCCCATGCCAAGGCTTGCGAGCTGACGGCCGATGATCTCGCGGTTCATCTCGATGTCGTCGACCACGAGCACGCGCAACTTCTTGAGCTGCTCCGGCAGGCTGCGGCGATCGATGACCATTGCGGAGGACGGTTCCAGCGGCAGGTTGATCCAGAAGGTCGAGCCAATGCCGACCTGGCTGGTGACGCCGATCTCGCCGCCCATCGCCTCGACCAGTTGCTTGCTGATGGCAAGGCCAAGCCCCGTGCCGCCGAAACGGCGCGTGATCGAGCTGTCGGCCTGGCTGAACTTTTGGAACAGGCGGGCGCGAACCGCTTCGGGCATGCCGATGCCGGTGTCGGTGACTTCGAACCGCACCAGAGTCCGGCTCCCGTCGCCCTCGCCGCCGTCCCGCACGCCGACTTGCAGCGACACCCCGCCCTTCTCGGTGAATTTGACGGAATTGCCGAGCAAATTGAGCAGCACTTGCCGCAGACGCGTCGGATCGCCGCGGAAGGCGGCGTGCGCTTCGGGCGCGACGAAATACCCGAGATCGATATCCTTGCTTCGCGCTTTGGGCGAAACGATCCCGAGGCAGGTCTCGATCAGGTTTGCGAGATCGAAATCGACCTGCTCGATCTCGATCTTGCCGGCCTCAAGCTTGGAGATGTCGAGGATGTCGTTGATGATCGCGAGCAGCGACTCGCCCGATTCCCGCACCGCCTCGACAAACTTCCGTTGTTCGTCGTCGAGCGGCGTGTCGAGCAGCAGCTCGGACATGCCGAGAATGCCGTTCATCGGCGTGCGGATTTCGTGGCTCATATTGGCGAGAAATTCGGATTTCGCGATGTTCGCCGTGTCGGCCGCGCTCTTGGCGAGGCGCAAATCTTCCTCGGCGCGTACGCGCTCGGTCACGTCTTGGACGGTACCGAGAATGCCGGTCACGGGCTGCAAGGTTCCGACATAGCCGGCGACGTCGTTCCGCTCGTCGCGCAGCAGCTTGCTCTCGAAATGCACCACGCGAAGATCGCCATCGGAGCGGATAATGCGAACGTCGAGGCCGGGGGGTTCCTGTCCGGCGTTCAGCGCGGCGAGATAGTCGACGACCTTTTCGCGATCGGCGCCGTGGATACAGCCGATAAGATTGTCGATCGATGCGGGCAGATGCTCGGGCGAGCGGCCGAGGATCGCATAGGTTTCGGCGGACCAAAGGGTTTTGCCGGTGTGAAAATCATGCTCCAGGCTGCCGAGCGACGCGATCGCCTGGGCGCGCGCGAGATGCTCCTGGGCGCGGCGGAGCTGCCGATCGTTATCGATGAGCCGCTCGGCCGTGCGCCGCAAGGCGCTCGAGGTATCCGCCACTTCCCGCACCGAGGTCTTGAAATCCGGCACCGGTGTCAGATTGGTCAGATCGGCAGCGGCGCCGGTGAGCGCCGCCATCGAGCGTGCCATGTTCCGGGCGATCCAAAAGGCGATGCCGACCACGAGCAGAAGAACCGCCAGACCGATCGGCAGGAACATTTCCAGCGTCCGCTTGAGCGGGGCATTGGCAATGGCCTGAGGAATGCCGTTGACGACCTCCCATCCTGCCAAATCCAGACGGACGCTCGCCAGGTACACGGGAGCCCCGCCGAGCATGGTCACCGGAAAGAAGCCTTCCTCTTGGCCGGGGGCCAGAAACGGTGCGTCGGGCGGCACTTTCTGTCCGATGAATTTGGCGCCAATCGGGCCGGGCCGCGCGACGATGGTATGCGTGCGGTCGATAATACCGATTCGCCAGCCCGGCGGCGAATGCTGCGTCTCGAGCAATGCGCTGAGGTTCGATGCCGGCAGCAGAAAGACCAGCACGTAATGGGCTTGGTCTTGCGTCGTCACCGGAAGATAAACGGCGACCGACGCCCGATGATCGGGAACGGT
>DATLUE010000065.1:0-9649 GCA_035533255.1 Allostellaceae bacterium
GAGCTGATAACGCCGCTGCTCATCGGTCCAGTTTTCACGGAAATGACGGCGGACCAGCGCCGGATAGATCGCGAGGAACGCCTCGCCGATATCGCGGGTGAAAGCGAAGTCGCGCGCCCAATCGCCGCTGTCGAGATAATCGTAGAAAATGCCGCCGACCCCGCGCGCCTCGTTGCGATGCTTCAAGAAAAAATACTCGTCGCACCATTTCTTGAAGCGGGCGTAGTAGTCGGTGCCGTGCCGGTCGCAGGCGGCCTCGAGCGCGGCGTGGAAATCCCGCGTGTCGGCATCGAGCGGATAGATCGGCGTCAGATCGGTGCCGCCGCCGAACCAGCTCTTGGTGGTGACGAGGTGCCGGGTGTTCATGTGCACCGCCGGCACCAGCGGCGAGCGCGGATGAATGACGAGCGAGATGCCGCTCGCCCAGAAGCGCGGATCGCTTTCGGCGCCGGGAATCTGGCCGCGGAATTCGGCGCTGAATTCCCCCCAGACGGTCGAGACGTTGACGCCGGCCTTCTCGAAGACGCGCCCTTTGAGGATCGCGATCGTGCCGCCGCCGCCGCCCTCGCGCTCCCAATCCTTGCGCGCGAAGCGTTGCGCCGCGCCGGTGGGATCGAACTCGTCCTCGATTGCCTCGAGCGCGGCGCAGATGCGGCCTTGCAGCGCCTCGAACCAGCGCTGTGCTTCGGCTTTTTGCGGATCGGTGCTGGTCACGATGATGCCTCCGGGAGCAGATCTGTCTGTCGCAATGCCTCGCCCAATACCACGGCCGCGGCCAGCGCGACATTGATCGAGCGCAATCCGCCGCGCATAGGGACGACAATCCGCGCATCGGCGGCTTGATGCACCGCGTCGGGCACGCCGGCGCTTTCGCGGCCGAGCAACAGCGTGTCGTCGGCGCGGAAAGCGAAGCGGTGATAGGGGATGTTGCCATGCGTGGTCAGCAGCACCAGGCGCCCGCTCCGGGGCGCCGTATAAAACGCGCTCCACGAGCGATGCCGCGTCAGCGCGACCTGATCGAGGTAATCCATGCCGGCGCGCTTCAGGCGCCGGTCGTCCCACAAGAAGCCGAACGGCTCGATCAGCGCGACCGCGACGCCGAGGCAGGCGCACAGCCGCAAGATCGCGCCGGTGTTCTGCGGAATGTCGGGCTCGTAAAGTGCAAGCCGCATGGCTGGACTTTCCTCGCTTTCGTGCGGCAGGATGTCGCATAGAAGCTTCCGTTCAACAGTATAGCTTCCGGCGCGGCCGCATCGGTCGCGACGGGGCGAGCCCGGTTCCGCGGGATCGGCCAGGCTGGTCGAGAATTAGAGGGGAATTCATGGCGGATACCGCCCATACCGGCCCGATGACATCGCATGATCACGACGGCGGGACGCGGCGCGATTTCCTTTCGATCGCCGCCACCGCGGTCGCGGGCATCGGCGCCGCCTGCGCGGCCTGGCCGCTGGTCTCGAGCATGAATCCGGCGCGCGATACGCTGTCCGCGGGCGCGCCGGTCGATATCGACATCTCCAAGGTCCAGCCGGGCCAGCAGATCATCATGCTGTGGCGCAGCCGGCCGATCTTCATCGTCAACCGCACGCCGGCGATGCAGGCCATCGTCAAGGCGGACAAGGACGCCGGCCAGTTGCGCGATCCGAATTCGGACAATAATCAGCAGCCGCCCTATGCGAAGAACGTCTTCCGCTCGGTGAAGCCCGAATATCTGGTGCTGGTCGGCATCTGCACGCATCTCGGCTGCATCCCCGAATTCGTGCCGCAGCCCGGCGGCACGCTCGGCCCGTCCTGGGAGGGCGGCTATTTCTGCCCCTGCCACGGCTCGCGCTACGATCTCTCGGGCCGCGTCTTCCAAGGCGTTCCCGCGCCCTACAATCTCCCCGTGCCGCCCTATCATTTCGTCAGCGGCACGATGATCCGGGTGGGCGAGAATCCGTCCAACTCCACCTTCGATTTCAACTCGATCGAGCAGATCTAGGAACGCGTTGTCATGGCCGCGCCGCAAACGCAAAGCAAACTCGTGCGCTGGATCGACCGCCGGTTGCCGATCTTCACTTTTCTCGACCACGAGCTCAACGAATATCCGACGCCGAAGAACCTGAACTACTGGTGGAATTTCGGCTCGCTCGCCGGGATCATGCTGACGATCATGATCGTCACCGGGATCTTCCTGGCGATGGAATACACGCCGAATACCAATCTCGCCTTCGATTCGGTCGAGCGCATCATGCGCGCGGTGAATTACGGCTGGCTGATTCGCTATATCCACATGAACGGCGCGTCGTTCTTCTTTATCGTCACCTACATCCACATCTTCCGCGGCCTCTATTACGGCTCCTACAAGGAGCCTCGCGAGCTGTTGTGGATGCTCGGCGTGGTGATCCTCTTGTGCATGATGGCGACGGCCTTCATGGGCTACGTGCTGCCCTGGGGCCAGATGAGCTATTGGGGTGCGACCGTCATCACCAATTTGTTCTCGGCGATACCCTTGGTGGGCAACGACATCGTGACCTGGCTGTGGGGCGGTTTCTCGGTCGATAATCCGACGCTCAACCGCTTCTACGCGCTCCACTATCTGCTGCCGTTCGTGATCCTGGGCGTGGTTGGCCTGCATCTCATGGCGCTCCACACCCACGGCTCGAACAATCCCCTGGGCATCGATCGCAAGGGGCCGCAAGACAGCATTCCTTTTCACCCCTATTACACGGTCAAGGACATGTTCGGCCTCGCCGTGTTCCTGATCGTGTTCGCGGTGTTCGTGTTCTATTTCCCGAACGCGCTCGCCGATCCGCAGAACTACATCCGCGCCAATCCGCTGCAGACGCCGCCCGAGATCGTGCCCGAATGGTACTTCCTGCCGTTCTACGCGATGCTGCGCTCGGTGCCGGACATTCTCTTCATCAAGGCGAAGCTGGCCGGCGTCATCGCGATGTTCGGATCGATCGGCCTTTTGTTCATCCTGCCCTGGCTCGATACCTCGCCGGTGCGCAGCGCACGGTTCCGGCCGATCTACAAATGGGTGTTCTGGCTTCTGGTGATCGACGTGCTGGCGCTGGGCATGGTCGGAGCGCATCGACCCGAAGGGATGTGGATCGTTATCGGCCGCGTTGGGACGCTTTACTACTTCTTCCATTTCCTCATCCTGTTCCCGCTGATCGGCATATTCGAGCGCCCGCTGCCGCTGCCGACCAGCATCAGCGCCGCCGTGACCAAAGGCGGCGGCAAGCTGGCCGGCGCGTCCGCGCCGATGGAGAAGCCGTGATGCGCCGCCTCGCGCTCGTTTTGGTCGGCGCCGGATTGCTGCTCGCGCCGGCAGCCTACGCGCAGGACGAAACCGCGCCGGCGCTGCCGCGTCCCGGCTGGTCGTTCGACGGGCCGTTCGGCACCTTCGATCGCGCGGCGCTGCAGCGCGGCTTCCAGGTCTACAGCGAGGTCTGCTCGAACTGCCATTCGATGAATCTGCTCGCCTATGACGATCTCGGTCCCGACGGGCCGGGCGGCGGCCTCGGCTATACCGAGGACGAGGTCAAGGCGATCGCGGCGCAAAAGCAGGTTACCGACGGCCCCAACGACCAGGGCGACATGTTTCAGCGGCCGGCGCGGCCGTCGGATCATTTCGTGCCGCCATTCCCGAACGACCAGGCCAACCGCGCCGCGCATAACGGGGCGCTGCCGCCCGACCTGTCGCTCATCGTCAAGGAGCGCGCGGGCGGCCTCGGCGCGATGCCCTGGCTCGCCAGCGGCCCCGATTACGTTTATGGCATTCTGACCGGCTTCAAGAATCCGCCGACGGGCGAGAAGATGCCCGACAACAGCTATTACAACGTCGATTTTCCCGGCCATCACATCGCGATGCCGCCGCCGCTGTCGGCCGACGTCGTCACCTATTCCGACGGCACCAAGGCGACGGTGCCGCAAGAGGCCCATGACGTCGTGACCTTCCTCGCCTGGGCGGCGGAGCCGACGATGGAAGAGCGCAAGCGCACCGGCGCCAAGGTGCTGATCTTCCTGCTCGTGCTCGCCGGCATTCTCTACGCTGCCAAGCGCAAGATCTGGGCCGACGTTCACTAAGCGGTTGCCCGCAGCCGCGCGGCCTTGCACACTGGCGCGATGGCAGTGATCGGCATCATCGGCGGCAGCGGGCTCTACGAGATCGAGGGATTGACCGACGTCGAATGGCGGCGCGTCGCCTCGCCCTTCGGCGAGCCCTCGGACGCGCTGTGCTTCGGCAAGCTCGACGGCGCCCAGGTGGTGTTCCTGCCGCGCCACGGCCGCGGCCATAAAATCCCGCCGAGCGAGATCAATTTCCGCGCCAATATCGACGCGCTGAAGCGTGCTGGCGTCACCGATCTGATCTCGCTCTCGGCGGTTGGCAGTCTCAAAGAAGAATTGCCGCCCGGCATCTTCGTGCTGGTCGATCAATTCATCGACCGCACCTTCGCGCGGCAGAAAAGCTTCTTCGGCAGCGGCTGCGTCGCGCATGTGTCGATGGCGCATCCGGTCTGCCATCGCCTCGGCCACCACCTTGCCGACGCCGGGCGCGCGATCGGCCTCGAGCTGAAGCGCGGCGGCACCTATGTCGTGATGGAAGGCCCGCAATTCTCGACCCTCGCCGAGAGCAATCTCTATCGCGAGCCGTGGAATTGCGACGTGATCGGCATGACCAACATGCCCGAGGCGAAACTCGCGCGCGAGGCCGAGCTGTGCTACGCGACCGTCGCGATGGTGACGGATTACGATTGCTGGCATCCCGATCACGACCACGTCACGGTCGATATGATCCTGAAGGTCCTGTTCAAGAACGCCGATACGGCGAAGGCGTTGATCAAGGCGGTGGTGCCGCTGGCCGCGGGCGACGCGGCGTGCCCGCAAGGCTGCCGTCACGCGCTCGATCACGCGCTCATCACCGCGCCCGATGCGCGCGATCCCGCGGTGCTGGCGCGGCTCGATGCGGTGGCGGGCCGCGTCCTGAAGCGGGGCTAGGCCCATGCTGGTCGCCGGCCGCGCGATGCGCACCATCTGGCGCGAAGCCGACGGTGCCAGCGTCGGCATCATCGACCAGACCCGCTTGCCGCATGTGCTCGTCACGCTCAAGCTTGCGACGCTCGATGATGCCACGCAGGCGATCCGCACGATGCAGGTGCGCGGCGCGCCGCTGATCGGGGCCGCCGCCGCTTATGGCATGGCGCTGGCGATGCATGGTGATTCAAGCGACGCGGCCTTGCACGCCGCATGCTGCACGCTGCTGGCGACGCGGCCGACCGCAGTCAATCTGCGCTGGGCGATCGACGCGATGCGGCGGCTTCTGCAGCCGCTCGCGCCCAAAGAGCGCGCGGCTGCGGCCTATGCGCGCGCGGCGGGGATTTGCGACGAGGATGTCGCGATCAATCGCGGGATCGCCGCGGCGGGCTTGCCGCTGATCGCGGCGGCGTTTGCTCAAAAGCGCGGGCCCGTGGACATCCTCACCCATTGCAATGCCGGCTGGCTCGCGGCGGTCGATTGGGGCACCGCGCTCGCGCCGATCTACCTCGCGCATGACCGCGGCATTCCGGTGCATGTCTGGGTCGACGAGACCCGGCCGCGCAACCAGGGCGCCAGCCTCACCGCCTGGGAGCTGGGCCAGCACGGCGTCGCGCATACCGTGATCGCCGACAATGCCGGTGGCCACCTGATGCAGCATGGCCGGGTCGATCTCTGCATCGTCGGCACCGACCGCACCACCGCATCGGGCGATGTTGCCAACAAGATCGGCACTTATCTGAAGGCGCTCGCGGCGCACGACAACGGCGTGCCGTTCTATGTCGCGCTGCCCTCGCCGACGATCGATTGGTCGATCGCCGACGGGCTGAACGATATTCCGATCGAGGAGCGCGATCCGTCCGAGGTCACGCATGTTACCGGGCTCGCCGATTCAGGCGCGACCGCGCGCGTGCGATTGACACCCGAAACCAGCCCCGCCGCCAATTACGCCTTCGACGTGACGCCGGCGCGGCTCGTCACCGGCCTCATCACCGAGCGCGGCATCGCCGCCGCCTCGCGCGCGGGGCTGCTATCGCTGTTTCCGGAAATGAAAGAAACGCGCGCGGGGGAATAGGGGCGGAGCCAATAAAGCGCGTGGACGGATAGATTTCGGAAAGGCCCCCTCACCCCAACCCTCTCCCCGACGGTGAGAGGGTGCCGAGCGGAGCGAGGCGGTGAGGGGGAATTCGGAAACGATCGCGCTCAGCCGACGTGCTTTTCGAGGAATTCCTGGCTGCGGCAGGCGGCGACTTGCGCCGCCTCGGCGTTGAACGAGCCGCGCTCGTCGCAATGGAAGCCGTGGCCGGCGCCCAAATAAACGAACACCGGAACGCTCGGCTGCGCCGCCTTGATCTTCTCGACATCGGCCTGCGAGATGCTCTGATCCTTCTCGCCGAAATGCAGCATCACTGGCGCCTTGGGCTGCTCGGTCGCGAATTGCGCGATCTGGCCGCCGTAATAGCCGACACCGGCGGAAACGCCGTTGAGCCGGGTGGTCGAGAGGAAGGCGATCGAGCCGCCCATGCAATAGCCGATGACCCCGACCTTACCGACGGATTTCACCGCGTCGATTGCCGCCTGAGTGTCGGCGAGGCGTTGATCGAGCGGGATTTTGGCGGTGAAGCCGCGCGCCTTGTCCATCGCGGCGCCGTCATAGCCGGATTGGAAATTCTTCTCGCCGCGGTCGAACAGCGCCGGCGCGATCGCGACATAGCCGAGCTGGGCGTAGCGGTCGGCGAGCGAGCGGATGTGGTGGTTGACGCCGAAAATCTCTTGGATGACGACGATGGCGCCCCGCGGCTTGCCCTCGGGGTCGGCGCGATAGGCGCCGAGCTGGAAACCATCCTTCGACGTCAGCGTGATGTCTTGACCCATGTCTTCACTCCTCCTCGTTTGCTCGTTGGGGTTCGGTGGTTATTGCCCAGATCATAGAGGCTCGGGCGGCGCCGCGAAACCCGTCTTGGCCATTAACAATCTGGCCCCTGCCTCACACATTGAAACGGAAGTGAAAGATGTCGCCGTCCTGGACGACATAGTCGGCGCCTTCGAGGCGCATCTTGCCGGCATCCTTGGCGCCTTGCTCGCCGCCACCGGCGACGAAATCGGCATAGGCGATGGTCTCGGCGCGGATGAAGCCTTTCTCGAAATCGGTGTGGATGACGCCGGCGGCCTGCGGCGCCTTGGCGCCATTCCACACGGTCCAGGCGCGCGCTTCCTTGGGGCCGACGGTCAGGAAGGTCACGAGATCGAGCAGCCGATAGCCGGCATGGATGACGCGATCGAGGCCCGCCTCTTCGAGGCCGAGGGTCTCGAGGAATTCGCGCTTCTCGTTATCATCGCTCAGCACCGCGACCTCGGCCTCAATGGCGGCGGAGACCACGACGCTGCCCGCGCCGCGCTCGGCGGCGTAAGCGGCGACGCGCTGCGACTGGCTGTTGCCGGTCGCGGCATTGGCCTCCTCGACATTGCAGACATAGAGCACCGGCTTGGCCGTGAGGAGCTGCATCGCCTGGAGGATCGGCTTCTGCTCGGTCGATAGCGACGCCTCGCGCGCGGGCTTGCCCTCGCGCAACAGTGCCAGCACCGGCTCGGCGACATCGAGAAACGCTTTCGCTTCCTTGTCGGCGCCGCGGGCTTTCTTTTCCGCCGCGTGCACTCGTTTCTCGAGACTGTCGAGATCGGAAATCATCAGCTCGGTCTCGACCACCTCGGCGTCGCGGATCGGATCGATCGAGCCCTCGACATGGGTGATGTTTCCGTCCTCGAAGCAGCGCAGCACATGCGCGATCGCGTCGACCTCGCGGATATGGCCGAGGAACTGGTTGCCGAGGCCTTCGCCCTTCGAGGCGCCGCGCACCAGGCCGGCGATGTCGACGAATTCGAGCTGGGTCGGGACGATCTTGGCCGATTTGGCCAGCTTCGCGCAGACCTCGAGCCGCTGGTCGGGTACCGCAACCCGACCGACATTCGGCTCGATCGTGCAGAACGGATAATTCGCGGCCTCGGCCGCTTGCGTGGCGGTCAGCGCATTGAAGAGGGTCGATTTGCCGACATTGGGCAGACCGACGATGCCGCAATTGAAACCCATAATGCCTCTTTGATTTCTCCCCCTCACCCCAACCCTCTCCCCGCCGGGGAGAGGGAGGGACCCGCGTTAGCGGGAGGGTGAGGGGGGCTGTTCTTGTTCCGTGTGCTTATTCGGCTTGAGGATATGCGCGACGTTGCTCATGAAGCCGGCCGCGTCGTCGGCAACGAGGCGCGGCATTGCCTCGGCGACCGCGGCGATCAGCGGATCGAGCCATAGCCGCTCCTCGGCGGGAAAGTTCTGCAGCACGTAAGGCTCGACCAGCTCTTTCATGCCCGGATGGCCGATGCCGATGCGCACGCGCCAATAATCGGGGCCGAGCGCGTCGTCGATCGAGCGCAACCCGTTGTGGCCGCCGGCGCCGCCGCCGCGCTTCACGCGCAGCTTGCCGTCGGCGAGATCGATGTCGTCATGGATGACGGCGATCTCGGCTGGCTCGATCTTATAAAAGCGCGCCGCCGCGCCGACACTTTCGCCGCTTAAGTTCATGTAGGTCTCGGGCTTCAGCACCAAAAGCCGCGCGTTGCCGACGTCGCCTTCGGCGTAGCTCCCTTGGAACTTCGCACGGAACGGCGCAAAGCGATAACGCTGCGCGATCGCATCGACGGCCATGAAGCCGACATTGTGCCTTGTCATCGCATAGCGTGAGCCCGGATTGCCGAGCCCGACCAGGAGGCGCATGGCGGCGCGAGCGTCGGCTCTCGGGCGCGTGGTGCGCGCCCGAGAAGCCGCGCTCAGCCCTTGCCGGCCGGTTTCGCGCCGCCCGCGGCCGGCGCTGCCGCGCCCGGGGCGGCGCCCGCCGGTGCCACGCCCGGTGCCGCGGGCGCACCCGTGCCGCCTTCGCCTTCGGCTGCGCCGGCTGCCGCTGCTGCTTCCGCCGCCACTTTGGCCGCTGCGGCCGCTGCCACGGCCTGTGCCTGCTCTTCGCGCACCGCGGTCGGCGCCGCGATCGAGGCGACCGTGAAATTGCGCGCGATCGTCGGCCGCGTGCCCGGCGGCAGGGCGACCGCGCCGATATGGATGCTGTCGCCGATGTTGAGCCCGTCGAGGCTGATGACCAGGCGATCGGGAATGCCGTCGACCGGGCAGACCAGATCGATCTCGTGGCGCACGATGTTGAGCATGCCGCCGCGGCGGATGCCGGGCGAGCTTTCCTGGCCGACGAACTGCACCGGCACCGCGACCGTAACCTTGGTTCCTGCATTGACGCGCAGGAAATCGACATGGATCGGGTGATCGGTGATCGGGTCGAGCTGCACGTCGCGCGGCAGGGTGCGGTGGGTCGTGCCGTCGAGCTCGACGGTCAGCAGCCGGGCGAAGAAGCCGGGCCGCTGCACTTGGCGGCTCAATTCGCGCGGGTCGAGCGAGATGAGGGTCGCAGGCTTGCCCTCGCCATAGAGGACTCCCGGTACGCGGCCCGAGCGACGTGCGGCCCGGGCGGCCCCCTTTCCGGCCCGGTCGCGCGGCTCGGCGCGCAGAGTAGTGGTGTCAGGCATAACAGCTCCTTTGCTCGCGTTGATGCGCCGGCCTCCAGGGGTGCCGGAC
>DATLUE010000066.1:0-6974 GCA_035533255.1 Allostellaceae bacterium
TCGCGCCGAGTGACGCGCCGCGACAATCAGAAGGAAAAAACATCTTGCGCGCGACAATCAACCCCGCAATCATCGCCAAACCGCGACACCGGATTCTCATCCCGATCGTCGCTCGCCTCTCATCCAGTTTGTCGCGCTACAGGCGAAAGGCGTCGAAGTCCTTGAGTGGCGGCTGAGCCGGTACAGGCAGGGCCGCGGCATTCGCCGCCAGCGCGCCGTAATCGAGCGTCCGTCCGCTCGGGCGATGCAGGACGACGCCGTTTTCGGCGCCGCACTCGGCGCGATCGACGTTCCAGCGCAGCGCCGCCGCCGAGATCAGCCTTTCGCGCACTTCGGCACCGGCCCTGCGCACCGGTTCCCACGTGGTCTGCATGCTGAGGCTGCCCACCGTGATCTGGCGATGGATGATCGGGTCGTCGTAAGCGTGATCGGCGGGGGCGAACTCGAATCGGACCCGATCCATCGGCACTTCGAGCTCCTCGGCGACCATCATCGGCAAAGAGGTGGTCACACCCTGTCCCATTTCCGAGCGGCCGGCGGTCACGATCACCGTGCCGTCGCGCGCAATCTTGACCCAGGGATTGAAGCGGATCGCACCGCCAGGGAGCGCCGGAAGCGAGGTCAGCCGCGCTTCAGGGAAGGGCGCATCAACCCAATTATGGCGCGCAGCCAAGTGAATCGCGCGGCGCACCCGCTGATAGGTTCCGCAACGGCACAGCACCGACGACATCGCCGCGTCGATCGCGGCGTCGGTGGGGTTCGGGTCCTGCGCCAGCAGCGCCGAGGCGGCCATGAGCATGCCGGGCTGGCAATAGCCGCATTGCGGCACCTGTTCGGCCAGCCAAGCGCGAATCGTCGGCTCGTCGAGCCGTTTCGCAAGACCTTCAATGGTGGTTATCGCCTTACCGGCGACGTCTTTGGTGAGCGTCGTGCAGGATGGCACGGCGCGACCATCGATTTGCACCGTGCAGGCGCCGCAACCGCCGTGACCGCAACCGAATTTCGCGCCTTTGAGGCCAAGGCTGTCACGCAGCATCCAGAGCAGCGGCTGCTCGCCGAGCGATCCGTCAAGCTCAACCACGCGGCCGTTGAGCGTGAAGCTGATCATCGCGCTCATTTGCGTCTCGCCTTGGCATGATGAGGGTGGAGCGCGGCGTCGAGTAGACCGACCGCTTCCAGTAGCCGCGCGGCTTGGGTCTCGTCGAGCGTAAGCGGCGTCGCGGTAATCGCCGTCGCGAGATCGCCGAGAATGTCGGCGAAAAGATGCCAATGAAGGTGAACGTCCACGCTCCGGCGGTCCGGGCCGGAATGCAGCAGTTTCAAGGAAACGCCGTCGGTATCGGTTGCCAGCGCAAACCCGGATTGCTGACTGAAGACGCCGACATAGGTCTTATCGGGAAAGTCGACTGCGATTTCCGCCTTGTCCGGGATCGGTTTCATTTTGCATTCTCTACCGTTGCGTGTTCCGGCGATGGGAAGCCGGTCGATGAGTGACGCGGGCGGCGACACGCGTCAGTTTTTCGCGGCGCGCGGAAATCGCCCCGGCCAATGCCCAAACGACCATCACCAGGGCCATGGGTATCGGGTGAAACAAGACAGGATCCATTGTCGCGGTTCTCCTCTATCCCGCAGCATCCGCCGCCGCGCGACAGCACGCGTTGACCTAGGTCAAGCGGGCGAGGCTAATTCCGGTCATTGATGCAAATCAATGACGGCTGCGCAGGGACTGGCGATCTTGGTGGTATCTCGATCACAGTGGAGCGAACGGATATGACCACAATCAAAACTATCCTGGCGACCGCGAGCGGCGGCAGCGCAACCGGCGGTGCGATTGAATTGGCTTGCCGGTTTGCGCGCCGCTTCGAGGCGCATGTCGAGGGCTTCCACGCCAAACCCGACCTGTTCCAGCTTCTCCAATACGATGCGGGCATTGGCAGCAGCCTCAGCGAGACGTACATCGAGAAATTCACCGCCGACGCGAACGCCGCCGCGGAGACGGTGCAGGCGCAGTTCGTCGCGGCGCTCGGGCGTCACGGGATGGACCTGGCGCCGCGAGGCGCCGATGCCCTGCCGGGCGCCATCGGCGCCTCCGCCGTTTGGCGGGAAGAGACGGGTTACGGACCGGCTCTCGTCGCGCGACGCAGCCGCTTCTTCGATCTCGTCGTGCTCGGCCGGTCCGAGCGCGCGATCGACCAGATGCATTCCGATGCCGTCGAAGAGACCTTGGTCCTGTCCGGCCGGCCCGTTCTTCTCGCGCCAGCCAACGCGCCCGAATCGGTCGGCGAGCATGTCGCTGTCGGCTGGAACGGCTCGGTCGAGGCGGTACGTGCGATGACAGCGGCGCTTCCTTTTCTTGTAACGGCTCGCGAGACCCTCATCGTCTCGATCGGCGATCGGCATCACGACAGCGCCCGGTCCGCCATCGATTATCTTGCTTGGCACGACGTTAAGGCCAAGCATGTCAAGGTTCCAACGCGCACGGATCTGGCGGTTGGACATCAGCTTCTTCGGGCCGCGAGCGAGGAGGGTGCCGACCTCTTGGCGATGGGCGGCTATGGCCACATGCCGTGGCGCGAGTTCCTCTTCGGTGGCGCGACCCGCGATGTGATTGCCAGCAGCCTTCTTCCGGTCCTTTTGACCCACTGAACTCGGGCGATGGAACCGGGCAAGGAGTACGTGACGGCCCGTATTGGACGCCATCCCTGGCAGGTGGTTCTGTCGATAGGGCTGGTCGGCCTCATCGCGTTGTCCGTCGCCGCAAGCGAAAGCTATCTCGCGGCCGTTGTCGTGGTCTCGATCGTGGCGATGGTGGGTATCTTTCGGTTCGCCTTCCAAAGTGGCCGCGCTTTTTGCATCACCCTCGCCAATCTCGTCGGCGTCTACGCCTGCCTGTTTCTCTTCTTTTCGGAGAGCAATTTCGCCAAGGCCAGTACGTGGTCGCTGTCGCTCGGCTTCGTCTTGCCGCTCGTCGGCTTTGTAGCCGGCACTTTCCGACATCGGGCGGCCATTGCCCGCGTCGCCGAATCGACCCTCGGGCGCGAAGAGCGGAAATTGCCCGGCGTTCTGGCGTGGCTGGTGCCGGTCTTTGGCGTCGGCGCGCTGAGTTGTCTCGTGCCGAGCGCCGGTCTCTCCGGGATCTGGATCGATGTCGCGTTGCTCGCCGCATCGGGAACGATCGCGTTGATCGTCTTTGCCGTAAGTCGCGATGTCGCGGAGTTCCTCCACGATACCGGCTTGTTGTTCGACGAGTTTTTCCGCCGTATTGCCGCGCTCGCCGTGCCGGCTTTTGCTTTCCTGACCTTCTATTCGCTGTTGGTGATTCTGTTCGCGACGGTTTATTCGGTCCTGGACCATGCCATGGGCGGCGGCGATTTCCGGATCGATGGGGCCATACGTGCGATCACCTTTCCGGAAAGCCTTTATTTTTCGCTCATGACCTTGAGCACGGTCGGTTATGGCGACATCGCGTCGGCCAGCAGCGCGATTCGCTTGGTCGCCGCCGCCGAAATCGTCTCCGGCATTTTGCTGTTGCTGTTCGGCTTCAACGAGATCTTCAGCTTCGCCCGCGCCCGCGACCGGCGGCATTGAGCGAGCACACTCTGCCTTCCCGCGCGCATCGTCACAGGTGTATGGCCAGAAGTTGAAGGTCGACTGGCCGAATGAGATGGAGCCATTGCTCCGGCAAAATTAGGGGCTTCAGCCTGGTGGCATCGGCGACCGGCGAACCGATTGTTGTCGAGAAAATAGTTGCCAGGGCAGTGGATTTTTCGGTGGCGCTCACGTTGCGGTTCGCACGATTTCGGTAATTCCATCGACGACGTATTGCGCGGCAAGTGCCGCGAGAATGACGCCAAGAACCCGGCCGACGACGTTGGCGCCGGTGAGACCGAGCAGCTTGGTGACGCGGCCGGCGGAGAGCAAAGCCGCGAGCGTCAGCGCCAGCACCACCAGCAGAGAAGCAATAATTCCCGCAGTCTCGAGAAGGCTGCGAGCCTGACTTACGGAAAGCACGATCGAAGTCAGCGCCCCAGGGCCGGCGAGCAATGGAAAGGCCAGGGGAAATACCGATATGTCCCGCTGCCGACGGGCTTCTTTTTCCTCGAGTTCGGTCGGGCTACGAATGCCCGACGGACGCGCAAATACCATGTCGGTCGCAAGGAGGAACAGCAGCAGTCCACCGGCGATGCGAAAGGCTGACATGCTGACGTCGAGGGCAGCGAGCAGAGGCTCGCCGACCGCGCCAAACACCAGAACCAATACGCTGGCGATGATCGTCGCTTGAAATGCGGTTCGTCGTCGGAAATCGGCGGACGCCTGGTGCGTCAAGCCGGCAAAGATTACCGCCACGCCGATCGGGTCGAGAATCACCAGAAAGGTGACGAAGCTATGGATGATCTCGTCGATCAATTCCGCGATGCCCTTGGTTGCGATGTGGTCGGGTTCCGGAAGACAGGCATGTTATTCGCGAAATTCACCCGCTCGTGACCTCACACGATCCGAAAATAGCGGAACAGCGATACCTTCACCTGGTCGATCACGAAGGCAAAGCCCGCCGCCATTATGAAGATGGCGAGCACAAAGCTCGGCGGTATGGCGGTCATGATGATCCCGAAGATCGCCAAGGCGGCAATAAAGCTCAGATCGGTCCACGAAGACAGCATGAGCCACCGGCTGGGCCAGGAATACCAGAGGTGACCGCGCTCGCGCGCGACCCACATGATCGCTTGGCCGCTAAACACCACGACAACCGCGGTGAGAGTCTGAAGCTGCACGGTGCCGAGGCCCAGCGAGAATTTGCCGAATGCCAGAACCGTACTACAAAAGCACAGGTCGCAGAGGCCAAGCACGACGCCGACGGTTGTGACATTCGATATTCGCCACCGATTGGGCACTACGGAAGCGCGCACATTGTCGGTCGATGACGTCAACGCCAGGATATCGCCTGTCGTCATCAGCAGCACCATAAGGGTCGGGGTCAGCACCGGATGCCCGCTGATCATCAATCCGACCGTCAAAAGCAGCATCTGATTGACTTTGCGGGTCACGATACCGAGCGTGTAGGTCAGAATTCGCTGAAAAGTGTTCCGACCTTGACGGACCGCGGTGAGGATGCCGCCAAGACCGGGCGCGGTCAGAACCATTCCAGCGGCCGATTTCGCGACGTCCGTCGCGGTGGAAACGGCGATCCCGATCTGCGCCTGACGTAGCGCCGGCGCGTCGTTGGCGCCGTCGCCGCACATGCCAACGACGTGCCCGGCGCGCTGCAAGGATTGGACAATCTGATATTTGTCCTCGGGAAGGATGCTGGCATAGACGTCGAAATGATCTGCCGGAACATTGTCTGCAAAAGGCCGGACCGCGCAAATCGAGCTGCCTAGTCCAACGGCGCGGGCGACGACGCCAGCGGTCACCGGAGCATCGCCCGTTACCATCACGGTCTGAACGCCGAGCGCCTTCAACGCGCTTATCAGTCCTGCCGAATCGTCGCGCGGTGGATCGCTCAAGGCGATGAGGCCGATAATCTGCGGCAGCGCCGAATCGCCGACCGCGACCGCCAACACGCGGAAACCTTGGCCCTCGAGTTCCTCGGCGGTCTTTTCCGCGTCCTTTTCGGGCTGGGACAAAGCGGCGACAACCGTGTAGGCGCCTTTGATAATGCGTAGGATTCTGCCCTGCGCATCTTGGGCGCTCGCTTCGCACATCTTTGTTGCGGGATCGAAGGGCACAAAGCCTATGAGTTTCGGAAGGCCCGCCGGCGAAACCTTCGCGGCGGCTTCGCGAACGGCGGTATCGACGGGATCTTGCCCGCCCTCGGAACTCGCCAGAGCGGCGAGGGCCAGGACGAAATCTGCGTCATGTCCCGATGTCGGGCGTATCGACGAGACCGCAAGTTCGTTGCATGTGAGTGTCCCGGTCTTGTCGGCGCACAGGACATCCATCGAGGCTGCTTCGTCAACGGCCGACAGCCGCGTTGGAAGCACGCCTTGCCGCGCCAGCGCACGCGCCGCAAGCGCACTGGTCAGCGTGAAGCTCGCCGGTAGTGCGATCGGGATCGCCGCGAGCATCGCGGTTAGCACGAGGGTAATAATTTCATCGGCGCCGAGGCCGAGAAACAAGGCGTATCCCACTTGGATCAGGACGATGACGCCGCTGACGAATGCCAGATTGCGGACAAGCGCGAACACGGCTTTCTGCTGCGAGCTTGTCACCTGGGCGGTCCGAACGAGTTCGGCGGTGCGACCGAAAGTCGTCTGCGTGCCGGTTGCGGTGACTTCCGCGATCGCTTCGCCGCGTCGCACCAGCGCGCCGGCATAGGTCGCGACCCCGGGTCCGCCTTCGATCGGCAGGGATTCGCCCGTCAGCATGGATTGATCAAGCAGCACCTCGCCCTCGATCAGCCGAACGTCGGCGCCGACGACGTGTCCCAGCGATAATTGCATGACGTCGCCGGGCACGAGCGCCGCTGCCGGAATAGTCTGCCAGGAACCGTCGCGCCGCACCGAAACGGTCAAGGCCAAACGCGATTTCAACGCGGCGATCGTCGCCTGAGCCCGACTCTCCTGGAAGAAGCCGAGCCCAGCATTGAAGACAAGCAGGACGGCGATCACCGTGCCCTGTGTGTACTCGCCCATCGCGACCTGCAGCAGGATGGTCGCCTCGAGCATCCATGGCACCGGCGCCCAGAACTTGCCGAGCGCGAGCCGAAACGCGCTCTGACTTGCGTCAGGCGTGGCATTGGGACCGAATTGTTCCAGGCGCCGGCGCGCTTCGGCGCTGGTTAGGCCCCGCGAATCTTGAGGGGTCGGAGCTGGTTGCGAGGCGAGAGGTTGATCCATGACGCCGGATGATACCGCATTTTGGCTCGCGATCGTTGACCCGGTTGTGGCGTGGGCCGCAGCTAAGGCTGCGTTCCGAAGACCTGAAGCTAATCGTCGACCAAAGTGTCGATCGACGTTATGAGGCCGCCGAGCAAA
>DATLUE010000067.1:0-9904 GCA_035533255.1 Allostellaceae bacterium
ACGAAAGCGCGCGCGCCGGCCTCAACCTCGTCGGCGCGAACGAGGTCGTGGTCTTCGCCAAGCCGACGCACTGAGCGCAAAATTTTTGCCGGCCCGCTGGGCGAGACTCGCGCGCCTTCGCAACTGCGTCCCGCCCACTCCGCTTCGATTCCAATTCGTTTAACTGATATTCAGTTAAGTTTCTTTTTGTATTGCAAAACAATAATTTGTCCACCGGGGTTGTTGCCTTGTTAAGGGGCGGGAGTCATTCTTCCCGGCAACCGGACCAAGGCCGGAGCCAATCGGAAGGGGCTGCAGGAACGTCATGGCGATCGCCAAACGCAAGCCGAAAGCCGCGCGCGACCCGCAGGATGCGGCGCCGCAGCTCGCGCCCGAGCAAATGCTGAAACTCTATCGCGACATGCTGCTGATCCGGCGCTTCGAGGAGAAGGCCGGGCAGATGTATGGCATGGGCCTCATTGGCGGCTTTTGCCACCTCTATATCGGCGAGGAGGCGGTGGTGGTCGGCGTCATGGCGGCGATCCGCGAGGGCGACACCGTCGTCACCTCCTATCGCGATCACGGCCACATGCTCGCCGCCGGCATGGACCCGAAAGGCGTGATGGCCGAGCTGACCGGCCGGCGCGGCGGCTATTCCAAGGGCAAGGGCGGCTCGATGCACATGTTCAGCCGCGAGAAGAATTTCTTTGGCGGCCACGGCATCGTCGGCGCGCAGGTGCCGATCGGCACCGGCCTGGGCTTCGCGCATCACTATCGCAACAATGGCTGCATCTCGGTCACCTTCATGGGCGACGGCGCGATGAATCAGGGCCAGGTGAGCGAGAGCTTCAACATGGCGGCGCTGTGGAAGCTGCCGGTGCTCTACGTCATCGAGAACAACAAATACGGCATGGGCACCTCGGTGCTGCGCGCCTCGGCCTCGCATGATCTGTTCGGGCGCGGCGCGCCGTTCGGCATTCCCGGGCATCAGGTCGACGGCATGAACGTGCTCGCGGTGGTGCAGGCAGCCGAGGAAGCGGTCGCGTATGTGCGCTCGGGCAAGGGGCCCTATATCCTCGAGATGCAGACCTATCGCTATCGTGGCCACTCGATGTCCGATCCGGCGAAATACCGCAGCAAGGACGAGGTCAGCCGGATGCGCCAGGAGCACGATCCGATCGACCAGGCGAAGAGCCGGCTGATCGAAGCCAGCCTTGCCGACGAGGCGAAGCTCAAGGAAGTCGACAAGCAGATCAAGGACATCGTCACCGCCGCGGCGGAGTTCGCGCAGGATTCGCCCGAGCCCGATCCGAGCGCGCTCTGGACCGACGTTTACGCCGAGGCCTGATCCCATGCCGATCGAAGTGCTGATGCCGGCCCTGTCGCCGACCATGACCGAGGGCAAGATCGCCAAATGGCACAAGCGGCCGGGCGACAAGGTGAAGGCCGGCGACATCCTCGCCGAGATCGAGACCGACAAGGCGACGATGGAGATCGAGGCGGTCGACGAAGGCACCTTCGCCAAGATCATCGTGCCCGAGGGGACCGAGCACGTCGCCGTCAACCTGCCGATCGCGATGATCGCCGGCGAGGATGAAAGCGTCGCCGATGCGGCGCAGGCGCAGGTAAAGGCCCCCCTCGACGAACCACCCCCTCACCCTCCCGCTGCGCGGGTCCCTTCCTCTTCCCCACGGGGAGAGGGTCGGGGCGAGGGGGCTGCCGGTGCGCCACCGCCGCCACCGCCGCGCTCCGCTCCGGCTCCGGCCGAGCCGGAATGGACCGGCGCCACCGCGAACATCACGGTGCGCGAGGCGCTGCGCGATGCGATCGCCGAGGAGATGCGCCGCGACGAGAATGTCTTCCTCATGGGCGAGGAGGTCGCCGAATATCAGGGCGCCTATAAGATCAGCCAGAATCTGCTGCAGGAATTCGGGCCGCGCCGCGTCATCGACACGCCGATCTCGGAGCACGGGTTCTGCGGCATCGGCATCGGCGCCGCGATGGCGGGCCTCCGGCCGATCGTCGAATTCATGACCTGGAACTTCGCCATGCAGGCGATGGACCAGCTCATCAACTCGGCCGCCAAGACGCGCTACATGTCGGGCGGGCAGATGAGCTGCCCGATCGTGTTCCGCGGCCCCAATGGCGCCGCCGCGCGCGTTGCCGCGCAGCACAGCCAGGATTACGGCAGTTGGTACGCGCATGTGCCGGGCCTGAAAGTGATCGCGCCCTTTACCGCGGCCGATCACAAGGGCCTCCTTAAGGCGGCGATCCGCGATCCCAACCCGGTGATCTTTTTGGAGCACGAGCTGGTCTACGGCATGAGCTTTCCCGTGCCCGAGAGCGGCGATCATGTCGTGCCGATCGGCAAGGCGCGGATCGCGCGGGCCGGCGATCAGGTGACGCTGATCGCGTTCTCGCGCATGGTGCAGATCGCGCTGGAAGCCGCCGAGGCGCTGAACGGCGAAGGCATCTCCGCCGAGGTGATCGATTTGCGCACGTTGCGACCGCTCGACGTCGAGACCGTCGTCGCCTCGGTGCAAAAGACCAATCGCGTCGTGACGATCGAGGAAGGCTGGGCCTATGCCGGGATCGGCAGCGAGATCTCGGCGCAGATCATGGAGCAGGCCTTCGACTGGCTCGACGCGCCGGTGCAGCGCGTGACCGCCAAGGACGTGCCGCTGCCTTACGCCGCCAATCTCGAGCGCCTAGCCTTGCCGCAGACGGCCGATGTGGTCGCCGCCGCCAAAGCCGCGCTCTATCGCTGAGCGGGAGCGCCACCGATGCCGATCGAGCTATTGATGCCCGCGTTGTCGCCCACGATGACCGAGGGCAACCTCGCCAAATGGCATAAGAAGGAAGGCGATGCGGTCAAGGCCGGCGACGTCATCGCCGAGATCGAGACCGATAAGGCGACGATGGAGTTCGAGGCGGTCGATGAAGGCACGATCGGCCGCATCCTTGTGCCCGAAGGCGCGCAAGGCGTAAAGGTCAACCAGCCGATCGCGGTCCTGCTCGAAGAGGGCGAAGACAAAAGCGCGCTCGGGGCTGCAAAGCCTGCGGCCGCGCCCGTCGCGCCAAAACCCGCGGCGCCATCTCCCTCTCCCCAAGGGGAGAGGGAGAAGACGAGCGCTACGGTTAATCCCTCTCCCCTTGGGGAAAGGGAGGGGCCCGCGAAGCGGGAAGGTGAGGGGGCAGCTTCCGCGACCGCGCCAGCACGGCCCGTCGCCGCGCCGGCAGCGAACGGTCACGCGCGCATCTTCGCCAGCCCGCTGGCCCGGCGCATCGCCGAGCAGGCGAAGATCGATATTTCGAGCATCACGGGCAGCGGTCCGCATGGCCGCATCGTCAAGCATGATGTCGAGGCGGCGCTGAAAGGCGGCGTTGCGCCGCGTGCTGCCGGGCCGGCCGCGCGTGGACCGGCGCCGATGCCGGCGTCGGGCGGCGGCGGCATCACCCGCTACAGCAAGGATCAAGTCGCGGCGCTCGCCGGCGGCACGCCTTATACCGAGATGCCGATCACCGGCATGCGGCGCGTCATCGCCAACCGCCTTGCCGAATCCGAGGTGGTGCCGCATTACTTCCTCACCGTCGATTGCGAGCTCGATGCGCTGTTGAAAGCGCGCGCCGACATCAACGACGCGCTCGGCGTCAAAACCTCGGTCAACGATTTCGTCATCAAGGCGGCGGCGCTGGCGTTGCGCAAGGTGCCGATGGTCAACGCCTCGTGGAGCGAGGACGCGATCCTCAAATGGGACGAGGTCCATGTCTCGGTCGCGGTGGCATTGCCGGAAGGTTTGATCACGCCGATCATCAAGAATGCCGACAAGAAGGCGATCCCGCTGATCTCGTCCGAAATGCGCGAGCTCGCCGAGCGCGCCAAATCCGGCAAGCTGAAGCTCGAGGAGTTCCAAGGCGGCACGCTCTCGATCTCCAATCTCGGCATGTATGGCACGCGGCAGTTCACCGCGGTCATCAACCCGCCGCAGAGCGCGATCATCGCGGTCGGCGCCGGCGAGAAGCGCGCGGTCGTGAAGAACGACGTGCTGACCATCGCGACCGTGATGAGCTGCACCGGCACCTTCGATCATCGCGTGGTCGACGGCGCGCTCGGCGCGCAATTCATGGCCGCGTTCAAAAAGCTGATCGAAGCGCCCGGCGCGCTGTTGATTTGATAACGATTTCACCACGGGGACACGGAGAGCAGGGCGTTCTTTTTTAGATCGTCATGCCCGCGCAAGCGGGCATCCAGCTTGCGGCTCCTGGGTCCCCGCTTTTGCGGGGACGACGAAACGATAGGTTACGCCGTGTTCTCCGTGTCTCCGTGGTTGGATTTTTAGGAGCGCAGTTTGGCCGATAGTTCATTCGATACCATCGTCGTCGGCGGGGGCCCGGGTGGCTATGTCGCGGCGATCCGCGCGGCGCAGCTCGGCATGAAGACCGCCGTGATCGAGCGCGACCAGCTCGGCGGCATCTGCCTCAATTGGGGCTGCATCCCGACCAAGGCGTTGCTGCGCAGCGCCGAGGTCGGGCACATTCTCCAGCATCTCGGCGATTACGGCTTCAGCGCCAAGGACATCGCCTTCGACACCAAGAAAATCGTCGAGCGCTCGCGCAAAGTGGCCAAACAGCTCTCGAACGGCGTCGGCTTTCTGATGAAGAAGAACAAGATCGCCGTGATCGAGGGCTATGCGACCCTTTTGGGCGGCGGCAAGCTCGCCGTCGCCAAGGACAACAAGCCGGTCGGTGAGTTTGCCGCCAAGACCATCATCCTCGCGACCGGCGCCCGGGCGCGCGCGCTGCCGGGGCTCGAGCCCGACGGCAAGCTGGTCTGGACCTATAAGGAAGCGATGATTCCGGAAAAGCTGCCGAAATCGCTGCTGGTGATCGGCTCGGGCGCGATCGGCATCGAATTCGCGAGCTTCTATCGCGATCTCGGCGTCGAGGTGACGGTGGTCGAGGTGCTCGACCGCGTGCTGCCGGTCGAGGACGAGGACATCTCGGCCTTCGCCAAGAAAGCGTTCGAGAAGCAGGGTATGAAGATCTTCACCTCGACCAACGTCAAAGAGCTGAAGCGCAACGCCGACAGCGTGACCGCGACCCTGGTGCAAGGCGACAAGGTGCAGACCATCGAGGCCGAGCGCGTCGTGCTCGCCGTCGGCATTGTCGGCAATGTCGAGAATATCGGTCTCGAGAAGACCAAGGCGAAGGTCGAGAAGACGCATATCGTCATCGATCAATGGTGCGCAACCGGCGAGCCCGGGCTTTATGCCATCGGCGACGTCGTCGGCCCGCCCTGGCTCGCGCATAAGGCGATGCATGAAGGCGTGATGTGCATCGAGCGCATCGCCGGCCTCAACACCGTCCACCCGCTCGACGTCAGCAACATTCCCGGCTGCACCTATTGCCGGCCGCAAGTGGCGAGCGTCGGCCTCACCGAGGCCAAGGCCAAGGCCGCCGGCCGCGCGGTCAAGGTCGGGCGCTTTCCCTTTATCGGCAACGGCAAGGCGATCGCGCTTGGCGAGCCCGAGGGGCTGGTCAAGACCGTGTTCGATGCCAAGACCGGCGAGCTCCTGGGCGCGCATATGGTTGGTGCCGAAGTGACCGAGCTGATCCAGGGCTATGCCATCGCCAAGACGATGGAAGCCACCGAGCAGGATCTGATGGCGACGATCTTCCCGCACCCGACGCTCAGCGAGATGATGCACGAGTCGGTGCTTGACGCTTACGGCCGCGCGCTCCACATCTGAGGCGATATGGTCCCCCTCACCCTCCCGCTGACGCGGGTCCCTCCCTCTCCCCAGCGGGGAGAGGGTTGGGGTGTGGGGGCGATCGTGCGACGTCGTTGATCATGGCCGATCCTTCGCTTCGTCACCCGGAAAAAGCGCACAAGCCCGACAATCCCGCGCCCAAAAAGCCCGATTGGATTCGCGTCAAGGCGCCGAACTCGCCGGAATATTTCGCGACCCGCGATTTGATGCGCGCATTGAAGCTCAATACGGTCTGCGAAGAGGCGGCGTGCCCCAATATCGGCGAGTGCTGGCAGCAACGCCACGCGACGGTGATGATCCTCGGCTCGGTCTGCACCCGCGCCTGTGCGTTTTGCAATGTGGCGACCGGCAAGCCCGACCGTCTCGATCCGCATGAGCCGGCGCATGTCGGCGAGGCGGTGGCAAAGCTCGGGCTGGAGCACATCGTCGTCACCTCGGTCGATCGCGACGATCTCGACGATGGCGGCGCAGCGCAGTTCGTTGCGACCATCCAGGCCATTCGCGCCGCCGCGCCTCAGACCACGATCGAGGTGCTGACGCCGGATTTTTTGAAGAAAGATGGCGCGCTCGAAGCCGTGGTCGCCGCGCGCCCCGATGTCTTCAACCACAATCTCGAAACCGTGCCGCGGCTTTATGCCAGCGTCCGGCCCGGCGCGCGCTATTTCCATTCGCTGCGCCTGCTCGATCGCGTCAAAGAGCTCGAACCGGCGATGTTCACGAAATCGGGGCTGATGGTCGGCCTCGGCGAAGAGTTGAGCGAGGTCGCGCAGGTGATGGACGATCTGCGCGCCGCCGGCGTCGATTTTCTCACCATCGGCCAATATCTTCAGCCGACGCCCAAGCACCACGCACTCGCGCGATATGTACCGCCCGACGAATTCGACGGATTGAAGAGTCTCGCTTTCGGCAAGGGCTTCCTCATGGTCTCGGCCTCGCCGCTGACGCGCTCGTCCTATTTCGCCGGCGAGGATTTCACCAAGCTGCGCGCGGCGCGCACCGCAAAGCTCGCCGCGCCCCTTTAGATGCCGACCCACGCCGAAAAGAAGCTGCTGCCCTACACGCAAGCGCAGCTCTTCGACCTGGTCGCCGATATCGAGCGCTATCCCGAATTCCTGCCCTGGTGCGTCGGCGCGCGCATTCGCGAGCGCGATGGCGACGAGATCGTCGGCGATCTGCTGATTGGCTACAAGATGGTGCGCGAGCGCTTCACCTCGCGGGTCGTGCTGCATCGGCCCGATCGCATCGATGTCAGCTATAGCGAGGGGCCGTTTAAATACCTCACCAACCACTGGCTGTTCGTGCCGCAGCCGGGTGGCGGCTGCCTGATCGATTTCTATGTCGATTTCGAGTTCCGCTCGAAGATGCTGCAAAAGCTCATGGGGCTGTTCTTCAACGAAGCGGTCAGGCGCATGGTCGGCGCCTTCGAGGCGCGGGCGCATCGGCTCTATGGCGAGCCGGCCCGGACGCGTCCACCCGATTGACAGTCGCGCGGCGCGGCGCGAACATCCCGGCAACGTGAAGGGCAGGAGATCAGCATGGCCGCCGCAATCCGTCACATCGCGATCTTTTCCGAAGACCCGTCGGCGCTCGCCAAATTCTACGGCGAGGTCTTCGGCACAAAAAAGACCGGCGTCGACGATCTCGGCAATGCCTGGGTCACCGACGGCTATATGGACATCGCGCTGTTGCGCCGTCGCAGCGAAAAGGCGCCGAAAATCGGCATCAACCATTTCGGCTTCACGATCGATCCAGCCGAGAAGCCGGCGGTGCTCGCCGCGATGAAGAAATACGGCGTCGAGACCTACAGCCCCTATGTCGACGCGCCCGAGGCGCATCGGCCTTATGCCGAGGATGCGGTGAAGGACCCGATGGGCAACCGCTTCGACCTCTCGACCGGCATGAAGGATGTGCGCGGTGCCAGCGGCCAGACCGAGCTGCGAGAGGGCGAGCGGCCGAGCATTCGCCATATCGCGCTATTTTCGGACGACACGCAAAAGCTCGCGCAGTTCTACGGCGAGTGCTTTGGCATGAAGGTCACTGGCGAAAGCAAAGGCGATATCTGGGTGACCGACGGCTATCTCGATTTCGCGCTGCTCTCGCGCAAGCGTCCGACCGCGCCGCACGGCATCCATCATTGGGGCTTCACCCTGCCGCGCGAGAGCCGCGATGACGTCTATCAGAAGCTGATCGCGCGCGGCCTGCCGCCCTCCGATCCGCGCGCCGAGGATCCGACCATCGATCGCCCCTATGTCGAGGACAAAGGCCACGACATCGACGGCAACCGCTACGATCTCACCACGTCGAAGCGCGACATGGACGAGGAGAAGCGGCGCACGAAAGAGCGGTTGCAGAATCTCGTTCCGGCGAAATAAGAGGCGCCGTCCTAAGCGTTGCAGTCGCAGCCTGCGCCCTTCGACTTCGCTCAGGGTGAGGACATTTCTTTATCGCATCAACCGGTGCAGCGCAGGATGCTCCTCGTCCTTGAGCGAAGTCGAAGGACGCTGGCTCCGTTTGCAACCGAAATAAGGAAGCGCCCGCATGTACACCGCGACCAAAGACATCAAGCTGCCGACCACCATCACGGGCTCGTTGCCGCGGCCGTTGTGGTACACCGAGAATCTCGGCCGGCGCTGCTTCATGGAAGCGATGATCAATGCGCGCTTCCGCGAGCAATACACCGACGCGGTCTCGTCTTTCCTGCGCGATCAGGAGATGGCCGGGCTCGACATCGTCACCGACGGCGATGCGCGCTTCGACACCGAGGTCGGCGGCTATAGCTGGTTCTCCTACCCGCTGGCGCGGCTCGACGGCATCGATTATTCGACCGCTTACGGCCGGCCGGTCCTCATGGGCCGGGTGCCGTTTCCGCGCGGCCGCATCCTGCACGAAGGTTTGGAGGCGCGGCTGCAGCCGACCATCGCCGGGCCGATCGGCCGCGGCCGGCTGCAATATCCGCCGATCTATCTGACGGCGCAGGCGCTGACCAAGAAGCCGATCAAATTCGGCACTATCACCGCCGAGCTACTGGGCCTCGCGCTCAAGGACACGCATTATCCGAACCGGCGCGAGCGCATCCTCGCGATCGCCGACGCGATCCATGACGAGCTCGCCGATGTGGTCGCCGCCGGCTGCACCGTGGTGCAGCTCGAGGAGCCGCAGCTTCATCTGCTCGGCCTGCGCGGCGGCGTCGATCAGGAAATGACGCTCGACTTCATGGTCGACGTGTTCAACCACACGGTCCGCGGCTTGCGCGACAAGGCCGAGGTGTGGGGCCATAGCTGCTGGGGCAATCCCTCGCAGCAGCGCATGTTCGCCAGCAACCAGAGCTATAAATCATCGCTCGAATATTACGACCGCTGCGACGCCGACGTGCTGACCTTCGAGACCTGCACCTCGGGCGGCATGGACCTCGAGGCGATCGGCAAGACCATCACGGGAAAGAAGATCGCGATCGGCGTTATCGACCATCACACCTTGCAGGTCGAGACGCCCGACGATGTCGCGGCGCTGATCCGCAGGGCGCTCAAATGGATCCCGCCCGAGCGGCTGGTGATCTCGTCGGATTGCGGCATGGGGCGGGAGGGCATGAGCCGCAAGCACGCCTTCTTCAAGATGGTGGCGCTGGTGGAGGGCACGAATCTGGTGCGCCGCGAGCTCGGCCTGCCGGAAGCCGAATGTCGCGCCGCCGATCCGCGCTATTCGCTGACGCTCAGCGGGTGAGGGCGCTCAGCCGTCGAACGGCAGAATATTGCCGAAGCGGCTTGCGACCTGCTCGGGCGATTCGATGAATTGCAGGCCGATCTCGGTCGGCGTGATCCAAACCACCTCGGCGGGGAACCTGCCGAACTTGTCCAGCACCAGCGTCGCCGGCTCGAGCAGCGCGATCTGGCGGCTGAGCCGCAATCGCGCGCCGCCCAGCGACAGATCGAGCGTGATGCAATCGAACACCCCCTGCTCGAGTTCGAGCTTGGCGGCCCAGATGACGGCCTTGCGGCGGAACTGACGACGCTCCGCCCAACCGATATCGGTGCGGGGACGGTCGCCTTGCGATCGGATGATGCCGCGGGTGGACAAAGGCACAAAACCCCTCGAGGGTCTAAAACTTCCGAACGGATCGTAAGGCGGACTGGTTAACCGGAGGTTACGCGGTTGCG
>DATLUE010000068.1:0-20027 GCA_035533255.1 Allostellaceae bacterium
CGCTCTATATTTTGCGCCATGCCAAAGCCGCTTCGGAAGGCAGCGACGGCGATGCCGCGCGGCCGCTCGCCAAGCGCGGCCGCAAGGCGGCGCGGATCATGGGCGACTATCTCGCCGGACTTGCGCCGGCGCCCGAATGGGTGCTGTGCTCGTCGGCGCTCCGAACCCGCGAAACCCTCGACCAGGTGCTTTCCTCGCTCGATCCGACGCCGCGCGTGCTGTACGAGGACGAACTCTATCTCGCGACCGCCGGCCGCTTGATCGAGCGGCTGCAACGCCTGCCGAGCGAGGTCGCGAGCGTCTTGCTGGTCGGCCACAATCCCGGCCTCCATCAACTCGCCGTCACGCTCGCCGGCGCGCGCAACGGCCTTACCGAGGGCTTCCCGACCGCGGCGCTCGCGGTGCTGCGCTTCGCCGGCGCGTGGTCGGCGCTCCGCCCGCAGCAGGCGACGCTGATCGATTATCGAACGCCGAAATCGCTCAGCCGCGATCCGGCGTTTGAGCCCGATTGATGATGTCGCGCGCCAGCTTCACGGTGATCGCACGCTGGCCCGCCAGCGCCGCTTGATCGAGCGCCGCCACGATTTCTTGCGCCGCGGCGAACGAGCGCTCGAGCCGCGGCAGCAGATAGGCGATCAAATCCTCGCCGATGCGGAGCTGGCGGTCGGCGAACAGCTTCACCAGCACCGCGCCCAGCAGCGCATCGTCCGGCGCTGCGACCGCGACCGCGGGCGATGCCAGCAAGCGCGAGCGCAAATCGGCAAGCTGCAGCTTTCGGCGCCCCGGCGGCGCGCGCGCCGCCAGCAGCAAATGCCCCTGGCGCTCGGCGAGCACGTTGAAGAGGTGGAGCAGCGCTTCTTCGTCGGCGGTGTCGGCATCATCGACCGCCACGGCGCGCGCGGCGCCGAGCAAGCCGGGCACCTGTGTCGAGGTGAGCGCAAGCGGCTCGATCCGCGCCGCACCCGAGCGCGCGCGCCAAACCTCGACCAGATGAGTCTTGCCGCTGCCCTCGGGGCCCCACAGCGCCAGCGCCGTGCCCGGCCATTGCGGCCAGCGGTCGATCCAGGCGACCGCCGCCGCGTTGCAGGGCGCGATCAGGAAATCCGCGCGGCCGAGCGCCGGCCGGAATCCCAGATCGAGCGGTAGCTGCGTCATGCGCCTTCGCCGCCGCGTCGCTCCGGGCCGGGATCGTAGAGCGGGCTTGCGAGATAGCGGCCGAGCGCGAAACGCACCAGCACGCCGGTGACTGCCGCCGCCGGCAGTGCCAGCAACACGCCGACGAAACCGAACAGCGTGCCGAAAGCCAAGAGCGCGAAAATCACCCAGACCTGATGCAGATGCACGCGCTCGCCGATCAGCTTCGGCTGCAGCAGATTGCCCGAGACCAGATTGCCGCAGATGAAAATCGCGACCACGACGATGATCTTGCCCCAAGTGCCGAATTGCACCGCCGCCAATCCCACGGCAAGCACGACGCCGATAATCTCGCCGACATAGGGAATGAAGCTCACGATGCCGACGACCAGGCCGATGATGAACGCGAAGTTGAGGCCGACGATGCTCAGCGCTACCGCGTAGTAGACGCCGTTGATCAGGCTGACCAGCGCCTGGCCATGAATGTAGCCCGAGATCGTCTGGTCGACGAGCCGCAATTGCTCGCGGATGGTCGGCGCATAAGGCCGCGGCAGCCAACTGTCCAGCCGCGCCACCAGGGCCGGCCAATCGCGCAACAGGAAGAACGCGACCAGCGGCGTGATCAAGAGCAGCGTCAGAATATTGGCGATGGCGAGGCCGCTGGTCAGCACGCCTTCGACCAGACCCGCGACCCAGCCCAGCGCCGCGCCGGTCCAGCCGCCCACCATGTCGCGCGCTTTCTGCATATCCTCGGGCGGAAGCTGCTGCTGCGCGAGATCGAGCAGGCGCTGCGCCTCGCCGCGAATATAGCCCGCGAAAGCGGGCGCGCTGCGCGCAAGCTGCGCCGCCTGCAACTCGACCACCGGCACGATCAGCACGATCACGGCGGCCAGCAACAGGATAAACAACAGCAACGCCGCCAGCGAAGCGAGCCCGCGCGGCAGATTCCAGCGCGCCAGCAAAGCGACCAGCGGCGCGAGCAGATAGGCGATCCCGAACGCCGCGACGAACGGCAGCAACATGCCGCTCAGCAGATGCAGCAGGAGAAAGAACAGCGTCAGCGTCACCAGCCAGAACAGCGCCTGGCGGGTGGCGCTCACGATTCGACCTCCGCATCGCCGAGGCCGCGGCTCCAGCGCACCATATAGACGGCGCCCGACACCACGGTGGTCGCGCCGACGAGGTAGACGAGCGCAACGATGGCGCCGCCGTCGCCGAAGCCAAAGGCCAGCCGCGCCAGCAGGACCGCGACCAGCACTAGCTGCAAGGTGGTGTTGACCTTGCTCACCATCAGCGGCCGCCACGCGATCGGCTGCGTCAGCGCCGCGGCAAGCAGAAAGCCGCCGACGATCAGCAGGTCGCGGAACACGACCAGGATCACCAGCCAATCGGGAAGGTCGCCGGCGATGCCGAGAGTGACGAACAGGCTGACGATCAGCGTCTTGTCCGCGATCGGATCGAGCAACGCGCCGAGATCCGAGCGTTGATCGAAATGCTTGGCGACGTAGCCGTCGATCGCATCGGACACGCCCGCGGCGACGAACACCCAGAAGGTCGCGGCGAAATCGCCGGTCAGAATGAGCCACACGACCAGCGGCACCGCCAGCAGGCGCCCGAGCGTAATGAGATTGGCGAGATTCATTGCGGCGGGGACTCGTGCGCCGTACCGCTTTGCTGCAAGACCCAATCGGGATCGCTGCCGCTCAGGTCGAGATTGTTCTGCGCCAGCGCCACGCGCAACTGTGCGGCGCTGCCGACGTAATGCAGCGCGACGCGCACCCCGTGCCGGTCGAGCGAGATGACCTCGGTGCGCTGGATGGCGGCGGTGGCGGCGAGACGTTGGCGCACCGCCAGCCAGCTATCGAGATCGTCGGCGGGAACGCTGGCGACGAGCGTCGCCGACTGGCTGTAATCGAGCATGTTCGCCTGCTTCCAGGCCTCCTCGACCTGCGCAACGGTCCCGGTGACGGCGCGCGCGAGCAAATCCTGATCGCTCTCGCCCGGAGCGGCGGTATAGGTCGCAACCCAGCTTTGCTCGCCGCCGGGCGAGCCGGGAACGAAGCGCGTGGTACTGACGCTGACGGTCTCGCCGCCGCCGGCCGGGTGGAGAGTCGCACGCGTCACCAGCACGTCGGCATGATCGTAATTCGCGGAGATCGCCCGCAGATGCGCATCATCGCCGCCATCGGCGCTGGCGGCGTCGATCGCGGTAACATCCTCGACCTCGCCGAGCGGGACCGCGATCGGCACGAGGCCCTGCGCCGGCTTGGCGCTCGTCCAGGCATCGCGCCACGGATTGGGATCGTCCCACAACATCGGCCGCCCCGGGCTCTCGAGCACCGCGAGCACCACGACCGGCTTGCTCGCAGTCTCGGCAAACGGGATGCCGTGATCGCGCAAGAGCTGCTCGACCGCATTCGGACGGAAGTGGAAAGTGTAGTCGGCGAGATAATGCACGCTCGAGCGGCGCTCGTGCGCGACCTCGAAGCCCTGGATCACCTGGTTGAGCGTCGTATCGGTCGGCGCCGGCAGGCGGCCGCGGTCGCGCGCCAGGGTGAGGCGGTCCAGCATCGCGGCGTAGGCGCGGCGCTCGCCGTCGAGCCGCGCCGCATCGCGCGCGGCGCTGGCGTTGGCGGCGGTCGCGTCCACCGGCACCGAGACCGTGAAGATATCCGCGCGTGTCGCCGCCTGCGTCGGCACGGCGAACATGATTGCCGCAAGGACGAGCGCGGCGCCCCCGGAATTTCGAGCCATGTGCACGCCAATTTCTCCCGGCCGGGTCTTAGCGCAGAAGGACCGGCGATACCATAGATCGCCCTCGTAGATCATGGTCGCCGGGCTGCGCTAAGCTCGGGCGCAAATCGGGAGAAATGTCATGGAATTGGGACTCGCCGGCAAGGTCGCGCTGGTTACCGGATCGAGCCGGGGCATCGGCCGCGCGATCGCCGAATTGCTAGCCGTGGAAGGCTGCGCGCTCATGCTCACCGGCCGCGACGCGGCGGCGCTCGCGGAGACCCAGCGCGCGATCGCGGCGCGCGGCGGCAACGCGAAGACGCAACTGGCGGAGCTGCGCGAGCCGGCGGCGGCCGGCGCGCTGGTCGACGCCGTGAAACGCGACTTCGGCCGGCTCGACATTCTTGTGAACAACGCCGGCGCGACCAAGCGCGGCGATTTCCTCGCCCTGACCGATGCCGATTGGCAGGACGGCTTCGCGCTCAAATTCTTCGCGCATATGCGCCTGGCGCGCGCGGCCTGGCCGCTGCTGGCGGCAGCGTGCGGCGCGGTGCTGGCAATCGGCGGCAATGGCGCCGCCAAGCCGACCGCCGATTTCACCATCGGCAGCTCGGTCAACGCCGCGGTCGCGGCCTTTCACAAGGCGCTCTCCGATATCGGCAAGCGCGACGGCATTCAGGTCAACACCATCCATCCCGGCCATGTCGACACCGAGCGGCTGCGCCGCCAGATGCAAGCGCGGATCGAGAAGACCGGGCTCGACATGACGGCGCAGCTCGAAGCCTATCGCCGCGAGCTCAACGTGCCGCGGCTCGGCCTGCCCGACGACGTCGCCGCGATGGCCGCCTTCATCCTGTCGCCGCGCGGCCGCTGGCTGCACGGCGCCACCATCATCATGGATGGCGGCGAGATCGAGATGCTGTAGCCTGGGCGGCAACCGGGAGAACGCATGTGAACCGCATCGACACCGAAGCCTTCCGCCTACGCCGCTTCGTCGAGGCGCTGGTCGAGGCCGGCGAATGCGACGTGCACGACCAGCCGACCGACCTGATCGATCTCGGCGCGGCGCTCGATTGCAACACGAAGGCGGTGTGGTTTCGCGCCGCCGGGCCCGAGCGCGCCGAGGTCGCGGGCAACATCATGGGATCGCGCAAGCGGCTGGCGCTGGCGCTCGGCACCGACGAGCGCGGCTTCCCGGCTAAGCTGCGCCACGGCATCGAGCATCCGATCGCGCCGGTGGAAATTCCCGCGGCCGACGCGCCGGTGCAGGAAATCGTGCTGACCGGCGACGACGCGGATTTCGCCGCGCTGCCGGTTCACTTGCAGCATGCACTCGACGGCGCGCCCTATATCTCGGCGGGCATCGATTTCGCGCGCGACCCGCGCACCGGCGCGACCAATATCGGCTGCCGCCGCATCATGCTGCGCGGCTGCAAGAGCGCCGGTGTCGATCTCAACGCGCCGAGCGATCTGCGCGCGATTTATCAGGATATGGTCGCAAAGGGCGAGAAGCTGCCGATGGCGTTCGCGGTCGGCTCGCATCCCGCGGACTTCCTCGCCGCGCTCGCGGTGACGCCACCGCTCGACGAGCTCCATGTCATGGGCGGCGTGCGCGGCGGGCCGGTGCCGGTGGTGAAATGCGCGACCATCGATCTGCGGGTGCCGGCCGATGCCGAGCTGGTGCTGGAGGGCTATCTCGATCCGCGCGGCCTGGTCGAGCCCGAAGGCCCTTACGGCGAATACATCGGCTATTACGGCATGATGAAGCGCAACCCGGTCTTCCATCTGACCGCGATCACGCGGCGGCGCGACGCGCTCTTCCAGACCGTCACCATCGGCGGCAAGCTGATCGGCCGCACCGATACGGCGCAGCTCGGCGCCGCCAAGACCGAGGCGGCGGTGTGGAGCGTGCTGCGCCTGGCGATCCGCGAGCCGGTCGCGGTGTGCTGCACCGGCTCGTCGGGCGGCATGTACAATGTCCGCCTATCGCTGAAGCAGCGCTATCCCGGCGAGGCGCGCAACGCGATCGCCGCGGTGTTCTGCTCGACCGCCGACGTAAAGCATGTGATCGTGGTCGACGAGGATGTCGACGTGTTCTCGGACGAGCAGGTCGATTGGGCATTGGCGACGCGCTTCCAGGCGGATCGCGATCTGGTGGTCGCTTCGGGCTTCCGCGCGGTGCCGCTCGATCCCTCGCTCGCCGGGAGCCGCACCGGCGCCAAGGCCGGCTTCGATTGCACCAAGCCCTTCGGCAAGGCCGACGGCTTCGATTACGACGTGCCGCTGCCGCCGGTGCTGCCGCCTTCGACCACAGCCCAGCGCCCGCGCCGCTCGGTCGAGGCGGTGCTGGCCGAAGGACCGGCGACCTATCTCGATCTCATGACTGCGCTCGGCACGCGCGACGGCCGCGAAATCCTGCCGATCATCGAGCAGCTTTACGCCGCCGGAATGCTGGGCCGCCTCGACGACGGCCGCTACGCGCTTATTTCGCCGCCACCTGGATCTTCATGATCGCGCTGGAGCTGCGGCCGTCCGAATCCGTGACCTGGATGCGGATCATGTGCACGCCCGGTGGCACCTCGACACCGGGCGCCGCGATGCCCTTGGCGGTGATGAAGGGCTTTAGCCGCTCCGTCAGGTCGATCGCCGGCTGCTTGAGATAGGTGATCCGCACTTTCGCCGGATCGATGCTGGTGCCGTTATGCGGCGCGAAGGTGACGTCGAAATCGAGCGATCCGCCCGGCACCACCGCGTCGGCCGGCGGCGAAACCTGGTCGACGGTCGGCCCGCGGGTGAGGCCGCGCGTCGCGATCTGCATCAGCGGCACCGCCGGCAGCTTGGCCTCGTCCGCCGTAATGAGCTGAAAAGCCAGCGCGGGATTCGCCATCGCCCCGAGCGCGAAGGCGACGGCTGCAGCCGCGACCAGTACTCCCTGTCGTATCATCGCGCGATACCTCCGCCTCGATGCCTCGCCGCCGGTGGGGCATCGCTAATCACAGCTTAGCGATTGTGACGATTTACGCTATGCTGGCAAGCATCGGATTCGTCGGGGAATCGGCATGAACTGCCCCTATTGCGCAGAGGAAATCAAGGACGAGGCGCTGGCCTGCAAGCATTGCGGCCGCGACCTGTTCCTGTTCGCGCCGCTTTTGAAGCAGGTGGCCGCGCTGGGCAAGCGGGTCGAGGAGCTCGAAGCCGTGATCGAAGGGTTGCAGGCCTTTGGCTACCGGCCGTTTTCCGGCGCGGCTGCCGAGATCGTGCCGGCGGACACGGTAACTCCCGCGCCGGCACGCGCAAAGCTACTGTCCGCCCAAGCAACCGGGATTGGATCGCCGCCGGCGCTCGCGCCCCCACTGGCCATTGGCCTCGCGATCGTCACGCTGGTGGCCGCACATTTCCTGGTGATCATCGCCTACGATCTGCCGCTCTGGTACCTGTTCGCGGCCTCGATCGTCTTTCCGCTTGCTTTCGGCTATCTGATGCGGGTCTCGCCCCATCGCTCGCTGGCGGTCGATTTCGTCTCGAGCCTCGGCATCGCCGTGGTCTCGATTCTGATCATGTCGTTCGCCGTGGCACAGACCGATCACGTCCCGATCTTGCCGCAAGGCGGCGAGGAATGGAGCGAATTCGTCAAATACGTCTGCAACATCGCCTTCGGTTTCTTCGCCGGCGTGCTGGCGCGGCGCTGGCATGAGAGCCTGCGCCAGCCGGCCGAGCCGGGAAACCGATTGGCCACCGACATCTCGCGCCTGATCACGCGGCATCGCCGCCACGGCATGCCCGGCGAGTTCGAGAAGACGCTCAAGCGGGTCGAGACCTCGCTCGCCTCCGTCATGGCGATCAGCGCCGCGATCTTGTCGGTCGCGACCGGCGTGTCGCATTTCATGAACCTGCTCTGAAGAACCGCAACCATAACCGGAGGCAACCCATGCGCACCAAGCCGACGCTCACCGCCGACGATGCCGAGAAGATGATGGCCGCCTGCACGGCCGAGGCGAAGAAGAACAACTGGAAGGTCGCGATCGCGATCGTCGACGATGCGGGCCGCGTGTGGCAGCTTCACCGCCTCGACGGTGCGGGCGCCGTCACCGCGAATGTCGCGCTCGGCAAGGCGCGCACCGCAGCGATGATGGGCCGGCCGAGCAAAATGATGGAAGACCGCATCAAAGAGCGGCCGGCGTTCCTGCTGTTCCCCGACATCCTGCCGATCCAGGGCGGCGTGCCGATCCTGGCGCAGGGCGAATGCGCCGGCGCGATCGGCGTCTCGGGCGTGCAATCGCACGAGGACGAGCAGGTCGCCAATGCCGGAATAGCGGCGCTCGGGCTGTAGCGAGCGCGCTGGTAGAGCATGATCGCATAAATTTTAAATCGTCATTCCCGCGCCCTTCGTCAAGCTCAGGAGCGGGAATCCAGGGATGCAGCGTGGTGTTGCCCTGGACCCCCGCTTCCGCGGCGGTGACGAGGTGATGTTTCAATCGAAGGCGATCGAGCTCTAATACCCCAGCGCGAACGCCTCGCGGCGGTGATCGCCGGCGCCGGCGAGATTCCCGAACGGGAGGATTTCGAGCGCCTTGGCCGAGCCGTAGAAGAACGCGTCCTCGGCGCGCCGCGCCTTGTGGCCCATCGCTGCGAGCACCGGCACGAAGGCTTCGGGCAGCTCGAGCTCCATCAGGAAATCGCCGCCGCTTGCGGTGTTGCACCAGCGCGGCGCCTCGACCGCCGCGGCGACATCGACGCCGTCGTCGATCAGCCGGCCGAGCACCTGGGTATTGGTCACGGTCTGGCTGAGGCCGCCGGGGCTGGCGAGAACATAGCGCAGGCGGCCGTCGCGCTGGACCATCACCGGACACAGCGTATGCGCCGGGCGCTTGCCGGGCGCCACCGTATTCGGCAGGTCGGGCGTGGCGCTGAAGCCTGCCATGCGGTTGTTGAAGAGAATGCCGGTGCCGGGATCGCGGAACATGCTGCCGAATACCGAGAACACGCTTTGCACCACGCAGAGCGCGTTCCCGGTGCCGTCGGCGACCAGGAGACAAGACGTGCCGCTGCGGTCCGGCATGCGTATCCCCGGCGCCTCGCCCAGCACCGCGCGCTGCAGCCGCTCGGTCATGTCGGGCGCAAGCGCGCGGTCGAGCGCGTCGGGCAAGGCTTTGGGATCGGCGATCAGCGGCACGCCATTCGCAAACGCCGCCTTCATCGCGCTCATCTGATAGCCGATGCGGCGCGCCGGATCGGCGGTCAGCACGCCGCGCTCCAGCGCCTTGAGGCCGTTGAGCTGCATCAGCAGCAGCAAGCCATAGGAATTCGGCGGCATCACGAACACGCGGTGCCCGCGATAGGTGGTCGAGGCCGGCTCGACCCAGAGCGGCGCGAAGGCGGCAAGGTCCGACGCGCGCATCAGGCCGCCGCGCGCCGCGAAATAATCGCCGATCCGGTCGGCGATCGGACCGCGGTAGAACGCCTCCGCCCCGCCTTCGGCAACCTGACGCAAAGTGTCGGCAAGCTCGGGCTGGCGCAAAGTCTCGCCCGTGCCGACCGGCTTGCCGCCGGGCAGGTAAAGCGCGGCACAGCCCGGATCGGCGGCGAGGGCGGCGCGGCTCTCGGCGATGTGCTTGGCCAGCACCGCCGAGATCGGATGCGCTTCGGCGAGTGCGATGGCGTCGACGAAGAGCTCGCGCCACGGCAGCTTGCCGAAGCGGCGGTGCATCGTCTCCCACGCGCTGACCAGCCCGGGCACGACCGGCGCCAGCGGACCTTGCGATTTCATGCCGTCGGCAAAGCGCTCGGGCGTCGCCGCGGCCGGCGCGACGCCCGAGGCATTGAGGCCGAGAATCCGTCCGCTTGCCGCCTCGTGGAAGAGGATGAAGCAATCGCCGCCGAGCGAGGTCGCATGGCCCAGCACCGAAGCGAGCGCCGCCGAGGCCGCGATCATCGCATCGACCGCGTTGCCGCCGCGCCGATGCACCGCGATTCCCGCCTGGCTCGCCGCGGCGTGGCCCGAGACGATCATCGCCTGGCTGCCATAGATCGGCGCGCGCGGCTCGCGCAACGACAGTCCCGCGCGGCTGTGGCGTGCCCGTGCGACGTCCTCGGCCATGGTCGATTTCCTCACGCGCTTGTTCTTTTCGGTCGCGAACCATTCCCCGCCGCGGCCGGGGCGTCAAGCGCCGGAAATGTGGGCCGGTCGTCCGCAGCAACGCTGCGAGTCCTGCTTGACACGCAACCTTTTAGTTGCATATTATCGTTCATGAGCATGGACGCCGTGTTCAAAGCGCTGGCCGATCCGACGCGGCGACGCCTGCTCGACCGGCTTCGCGCCCGAAGCGGACAAAGCTTGAGCGAATTATGCGAGCACGCCGACATGACACGGCAGGCGGTGACGAAGCACTTGGCTATCCTGGAAGCCGCCAATTTGATCGCGGCGCAGAAGCGCGGCCGCGAGAAGCTGCACTACCTCAACCCCGTGCCGATCAACGACATCGCGGAGCGCTGGATCGGCAAATACGAGCGCCCGCGCCTGCGCGCGCTCGCGGACCTTAAACGACAACTGGAGGCAGACAACGATGAGTGAAGCAGCAAAACCCGGCAGCAAGTTCGTGTACGTCACCTACATCCGCACTACGCCGCAGAAATTGTGGGACGCGCTGACCAAGCCCGAATTCACCCGCGTCTATTGGTTCGACATGTGGCAGGACAGCGATTTCAAGGAAGGCTCGTCTTGGAAGCTCATATACCCTGACGGCCGGATCGCCGATCAAGGCACGATCGTCTCCAGCGAGCGGCCGAAGCGGCTAGTGATCTCATGGCAAAACGAGTGGAAGCCCGAGATGAAGGCCGAGGGCGTATCTCGGGCCACCTTCGAGATCGAGCCCGCCGGCGAAACAGTGAAGCTCACCGTCATCCACGAGATACCCGTCGAAGGATCGAAACTCATCGAGGCCGTATCGGGCGGCTGGCCGCTGATTCTCTCGGGACTCAAATCATTGCTCGAGACCGGCGAGAAGCTGAGAATCCCTCATCCGCGCAAGGCCGAGGCCTGACCGCTTCTGGCGCCGAGTGGGATCAGTCTGCTCGTGGTTGCACGCTGTCCCGGAATCGCGGTGCCTCCGACGGCTATGGAGGCCACCGCTCGTCCGGAATTCAAAATTGAGAAGGAGAACCAAGTCATGCCTGAAATTATGCATCTCGTCAAAATTCGCTCCCCGCAAGACAAAGTCTATAAGGCAGTGTCAACAGCCGAGGGGATTCGCAATTGGTGGACACACGACGCTGCTCTTGACCCAAATGTCGGCGGAACCGGAGAGTTTGGCTTTTATGGCCACCGGATGGTTGTCAAGGTCAAGGTCGCCGAATTAACTCCGCCAAGGCATGTAGCTTGGGACGCCGTTTCCTCGACAGGCGGCGGTTTCGACGGCACCACCATCACCTTCGATCTAAAATCGGAGGAAGGCGTCACCACGTTGTTGTTTGCGCATCGTGGTTTCGAGGTCGGTGGCGACAATATCGCTAGCGCAACGACGCGTTGGGGCTTCTATCTCTTGAGCCTCAAACGCTATCTCGAAACCGGCAATGGGACGCCCAATCCCGAGGACACGGAGTTGATACGCTGACCTCGTCTGGCGCGAAGGCGCAACGGCATACGACCGAATTCCCTGTCCAGACGGCTGGTGCGGATCGGCGCCGGTTGCTAAGGCCATGATCGCCAATTCGGGAGCGATCATGGCCGAACATCCCCTGCCCGTTTTCATCACCGGCGCGAGCCGCGGCATTGGCGCCGCGACCGCGCGCGAATTCGCCAAGCGCGGCCATCCGGTCGCGTTGGTCGCGCGCACGGCGGCGGCGATCGAGGCCCTCGCCCAAGAGATCGAGAACGCCGGCGGGCACGCGATCGCCCTGCCTTGCGACGTCGCCGATCTCGAAGCCGTGAAACGCGCGCTCGACCGCGCGGCAGAAGCGCTCGGCGGCATCGGCATCGTCATCAACAATGCCGGCACGATCGAGCCGATCGACGCGATCGCGGATGCCGACATGGCGGCCTGGGCGAAGGCGATCGCGATCAATCTCACCGGCCCGGTCTATCTGATGCACCACGCCATCCCGCTTTTGCCGAGGGACGGCGTGATCATCAACGTCACCTCGGGCGCGGCCGAGCACGCCCAATTCGGCCGCAGCGCTTATTGTGCAAGCAAGGCCGGGCTGATGATCGCGTCGCGCATCTGCGCCATCGAAGAAGGCGAGCGGCGCGGCATCCGCGTGATCGGCTTCTCGCCGGGCCTCGTCGACACCGACATGAACGCCCTCAACCGCGCCCGCCGCATGGGAAATGCCGGCAACATCAACGTCGCCGATTTGCGGCCGCCCGCGGAGACTGCGCGCATTCTCTATTGGCTCACGACGCAAGAGGCCGCGGATTGCGCCGGCAAAATCGTGTCCGCGCGCGAGCCCGAGCTGCGCCGCCGCGCGGGCGTCGCATAGCCGCGGGCTTCGTGCTAGCGTTGCATCAAAGCATTTTGATCGGGAGGAAACGATTATGACGAAGACTGCCATCGCCCTCGTGCTTGCGGTTGCGACCGCGCTCGGCGCGCCAGCCGCGCGCGCCGCCGACAACTACACGATCAATGTGATCCTGCCGCTGACCGGCGGCGCCGCGTTCGTCGGTGGCGGCCAGAAGGCGACGCTCGAGGCGCTGGCGACGGTCGTCAACAAGGGCGGCGGCATTCACGGCCGCGACCTCGCCTTTTCCTATCACGACGACCAATCGAGCCCGCAGGTAGCGGTCCAGCTCGCCAACGACGCGCTGCAATCGCATCCCGCGGTGATCATGGGCTCGAGCATCGTCGCGATGTGCCTCGCGATGGCGCCGCTGATGACCAACGGGCCGGTGCAATATTGCCTCTCGCCCGCGATTCACCCGCAGCCCCACAGCTATATCTTCTCGGCGAGCGCCGATTCGGTCGACCAGATCGCGGCCGTGATCCGCTATTACCGCATGAAGGGCTGGACCAAGATCGCGGTGCTCGACACCACCGACGCCAGCGGCCAGGACGGCGACCGCGCCATCGACACGGTGCTGAATTATCCCGAAAACAAAGGCATCATGCAGAAGGTCGATGCCGATCATTTCAATCCGACCGACATCAGCGTCGCGGCGCAGATCGAGAAGGTCAAAGCCTCGGGCGCACAGGCGCTGGTTGCCTGGGTCACCGGCGCGCCGGCGGCGACCGTGTTCAAGGGCATGGTTCAGGCCGGCCTCGACATTCCGGTCGCGCCGACCAGCGGTAACCAATCTTTTGCCGCGATGGCGCAATGGGCGAGCTTCCTCCCGAAGCAGCTCATCCTCGCCTCGGCGCTGTTCCCCGAGCATGACGGCGTGCTGACGCTCGAACCGCGCATGGAAAAGGCGCAGCACGAGATGTACGCGGTGCTCAAGAACCGCAAGCTGAAGGCCGACAATATGGTCGCGACCTCGTGGGATGCCGGCCTCATCGTCGCGGCCGCGCTGCAGAAGCTCGGGCCCGGCGCCACCGCCGCGCAGCTCAAGGACTATATTTCCAACCTCACCGATTTCGCCGGCGTCGACGGCATCTACGACTTCAAGAAATACCCGCAGCGCGGCCTCGGCCCCGACGCCTCGACCGTCACGACCTATGACGCCAAGAACAAGGCGTGGGTGTGGCTCTCGAAACCCGGCGGCGCGCCGCTGAAGTGACGGTTGGCCTAACCCTTCGCCTTGCGGATCGCCGCCCATAGACGCTGCGGCGTTGCCGGCATGTCGAACGTTGTGATGCCCAGCGGCGACAGCGCGTCGATCACCGCGTTTATGGTCGCGCCCAACGCGCCGACCGTGCCCGCCTCGCCGGCGCCCTTGATGCCGAGGACGTTGGTTGCGCAGGGCACGTTGTGGAAATGCACGGCGAAGCCCGGGAAATCGCCGGCGCGCGGCATGGCGTAATCCATGAACGAGCCCGAGAGCAGTTGCCCGCTGGCATCGTAACGCACGTCCTCGATCAGGATCTGGCCGGCGCCCTGCACGATGCCGCCATGGATCTGGCCCTCGACGATCAGCGGATTGACCAGCACGCCAAAATCGTCGACCACGGTGTAGCACAGGACTTCCCAAACCCCGGTTTCCTCGTCGATCGCGATCTCGCAGAGATGCGTGCCGTTCGGAAAAGTGTTCTTGTTGCCGGTGCTCATACCCGCATCGTCGAGCGATGTCGGCATGCCGGCGGGCAGCGTTTTCGCCGCGCGCGTCTTGGCGGCAAGCTCCCACCAATCGATGCTGCGATCGGTGCCGGCGATCGCGAAGCGGCCGTCGCGAAACTCGATGTCGCTTTCGGAGGCTTCGAGAAAATGGCCGGCGAGCGCCTTGCCCTTGGCGATGATCTTCTCGGCGCCATCGACGATGGCTGTGCCGGCGAGCAGCAGCGATTTGGCGCCCCCGGTGCCGCCGCCCTGGCTCAGCGCGTCGGTGTCGCCGGTGACGAAGTCGATCGCATCGAGGTCGATACCGAGCCGGTCGGCGAGTATTTGCCCGAACGCCGTCGCATGGCCCTGCCCCGACGGGCCGGTGCCGATGCCGAGCCGCACGCGGCCGGTCGGCAGGAATTGGATATCCGCTTTCTCCTGCGGCATCGCCGCCGTCACCTCCATATAATAGGAGATGCCGAGGCCCAAGAGCTTGCCGTGCTTCTTTGCCGCGACGCGACGCGCCTCGAAGCCGGCGAAATCGGCGTGGCGGAGTGCGAGCTCGAGATTGGCAGGGAAATCGCCGCTGTCGTAGACCGCGATCAGCGGCGTCGCGTAGGGCATCGCCGAGGGCGGCACCAGATTTCGGCGGCGGATTTCGTCGCGTCCCAGCCCCGTTTCGCGCGCCGCCGCATCGACCAGCCGCTCGATAATGTAAGAGCATTCCGGCCGCCCGGCGCCGCGATAGGCGTCGACCCAGACCGTGTTGGTGAAAACCGTGCGCACATGGATATGCGCCGCTGGGATGCGATAAGCGCCGGTCAGCAGCCGGAAGCCGGCCATGGTCGCGACGAACACCGAGAAATGCGAGAGATAGGCGCCAACATTGGCGAGCGTCTCGGCGCGCACGGCGAGGAAATGTCCGTCCCCGTCGAGCGCCAGCTCGGCGCGGACTTTCTGCTCGCGGCCTTGCGTGTCGGTGAGGAAGGCCTCTTGCCGGTCGCTCAGCCATTTGACCGGGCGGCCGAGCAGCTTCGCCGCCCAGGGCAGTAGCGTGTTCTCGGGATAGTCGAAGGTCTTCATCCCGAAGCTGCCGCCGACATCGCCGCTGATGACGCGGAGCCGATCGTCCTTGACGCCGAGATGCTGCGCGACCGTGCTGCGCATGCCGAAGGCGCCTTGCGTGCCGATATGGAGCGTGTAGCGCTCGGTCGCCGGATCGTATTCTGCGAGAATGCCGCGCGGCTCGATCGGCACCACCGCGACGCGGTTGATCGACAGGTCGAGCGTCACGATCTTCGCCGCTTTGGCGAAAGCTTCCTCGGCCTTATTGCGATCGCCCAGCGCCCAATCGAGCGCGACATTGCCCGGCGCCTCGTCCCACAGCACCGGCGCGCCCGGCTTCACCGCCGCGGCGGGATCGATCACCGCGGGCAGTGGCGTGTAATCGACCGCGATCAGCTCGACCGCATCCTTTGCCGCCGCAAGGCTCTCGGCGACGACCAGCGCGACCGGATCGCCGACATGGCGCACCTTGCCAAGCGCCAGCAGCGGCCGGCCGGGATTGAAGAAATTGGTGCCGTCGCGATTCTTCAAGGGCGCGACGCATTTGATGCTGCCGAGCCCGGCCGCCGTCACCTCGGCGCCGGTATAGACCGCGAGCACGCCGGGCGCGGTCTTTGCCGCGCTGGTATCGATCGCATCGACACGCGCATGCGCGTGCGGCGAGCGCAAGAACGCCACATAGACCTGGCGCGGCGCGCGCCGATCGTCGACATATTGTCCGGCGCCGGTGACGAAACGCACATCTTCCCGGCGGCGAACCGCCTGGCCGATTCCGAATTGACCCATCGAGCTACTCCCCAATCAATACCAATCAGAACCCTCTCCGCCCCGTGGGGGGAGAGGGTGCGAGCGCAGCGAGCGGGTGAGGTGGGTGTTCAAGCACACCTCACCCTTCCCGTCGCTAACGCGACGGGCCCCTTCCCTCTCCCCGCTTTGCGCGGAGAGGGATTGTCACGCCGTGCCCCAAACATCGCGCGCGGTTTCGACCACGAGCGCGAGCTTTTTCTTCTCGTCGTCGAGCGTGAGCGCGTTGCCGCGGATGGTGCTGGCGAAGCCGCATTGCGGCGATAGACCCAGGCGTTCCAGCGGCACCACGCGTGCCGCCTCATCGATCCGGCGCTTCAGCTCGTCCTTGGTTTCGAGCTGCGCGGTCTTGGTCGTGACCAGGCCGAGCACGGCGGTCTTGTTCTTGCCGAGATAGCGCAACGGCGCGAAGCTGCCGGCGCGCGGGCTGTCGTATTCGAGGAAGAAGCCGTCGAGCGCGAGCTCGCCGAACACGATCTCGGCGACCGGATCGTAGCCGCCCTCGGCGACCCAGGCGCTTTCGTGATTGCCGCGGCACATATGCATGACCACGATCATGTCCGCCGGCCGGCCTTTCAGCACGTCGTTCAGCATTCGCACGTAAAAACCCGGCAGCGCGTCCGGGTCCTCGCCCAGCTTTTTCACGGTGTCGCGCAGCTTCGGGTCGCACAGGAACGGCAGATTGGTCTCGTCGATCTGGAGATAGCGGCAACCGGCGTCGTAAAGCGCTTTGATCTCGCCGCGATAGACCGCGACCAGATCGGCGACGAACGCGTCGATGTCGGGATAGACCGCATTGTCGATCGCGGCGCGCCCGCCGCGCATATGGACGAGGGTCGGCGACGGGATCGGCTGCTTGGGTGTGAGGCCATAACGCTCGGCGACGCTCTTCAGTGCGGCGAAATCGTCGACCGCAAGGCCGCGCGAGCGCTTCATCTTGCCATGCACCTCGAAACGCGGCGGCGAGAATTCGATGTCGCCCTTTTCGTTATGAAATTTCACCGCGAGGCCGCCCTTCACCTCGACGCCGTCGATCTTCTCGAGAAAGTCGAGGAACCAATGGCGGCGGTGAAACTCCCCGTCGGTGCAAACCTTGAGGCCGGCCGCTTTCTGCAGCGCCACCGCATCTTCGACCGCCGCGCTCTCGACCGCGCGCAACGCGTCGGCGCCGATCGGACCCTCTTCGCGCTTCTCGCGCGCAGCGAAGATCGCGTCGGGACGCAGCAGGCTGCCAACGACATCGGCCTTGAATGGCGGGGCCATGCTCACCTCCTTATGTTATGCCGGGCTTCCTAGCACGCCGTCCAAGACGGGACAAAACGGCCGTGTTGCCGGCGCCGCGATTGACTTGCTCACACGGGGCCGATAGCGTTTTGGCAAGGGAGAATTCGATGGGCGAGCGGCATGGCGGTCTCGATTCGCGATCGGATATGACGATCCCGGTGATCGATGTCGGCCCCTATCTCGCCGGCGCGCCCCGCGCGCTCGAAGCCACGGCGCAGGCGATCGGCGCGGCCGCCGAATCGCTGGGCTTCTACTTCATCGGCAATCACGGCATATCGGCATCGCTGATCGACCGCGTTTTCGCCGAGACGCAGCGCTTCCATGAGTTGCCGCTGGAGAAAAAGCTCGCGGTGCAAGCAATCGGCAAGGTGATCGGCTATCTGCCGCTCGGCGGGCAGACGCAGAACACCTCGATCTACGCCAAGAGCACCTATCCCGACGCCAGCGCGTCGTTCTACATCAAGCGCGAATTCGCCCGCGATCATCCCGACCGCCTCGCCAAGAAGCCCTGGGTCGCCGACAATCGCTGGCCCAGCGATCTGCTGGGCTTTCGCGAGACCTGTCTCGACTATTATGACGCGATGACCGAGCTCGGGCACAAGATGCTAACCGTGCATGCGGTCGCGCTCGATCTGCCGCCCGATACGCTGAACGCGCATGAAGCCTTTCAGCCGAGCGGCAGCACGCTGCGCCTGCTCCACTACCCGCCGCGCGATCCGGCAAAGGACGGGCAGTTCGGCATCGGCCCGCATACCGATTACGGCTATTGCACCTATCTGGCGCAGGCGAAGAAGCCCGGCCTCGAGATTCTCACGCGTGCCGGCGAATGGATCGAGGCGCCGGCACTCGAGGGGCATTTCCTCGTCAACAACGCCGATATGTGCCGGCGCTGGACCAACGACCGCTGGCGCTCCGCGCCGCATCGCGTCATCAACAAGACCGGCGACGTGCGCTATTCGATCCCGTTCTTTTTCGGCCCGCGCGCCGACGTGAAGCTCGCTTGCCTGCCGAGTTGCCAGAGCGCCGACAACCCGCCGAAATATCCGCCGATGTCGTTCGGCGAGTATCTCGCCGAGCTCGAGCCGAAGAACTACGTGCTCGCCACGGCCGCAAGCTGAGGGTCAAATCCAAAGCCGCCGACGACGAGTTCCTCAAGGCCGATACAGCGGCATCAATGCGCGGCGAATTTCGCTTCCGCGCCGCCGGTCTTGCCGATGGACCATTCGCCATTGGATTGGCGGTCGAGGACGCCTTCTTCCCGCAGGCGATAGAGCTCCATCGCAACCTCGCGCCCGTCGCGGCTACCGACCGCATCCATGATCTGGGTGAAGAACAGCGGCTGCGCCTCGAGCGCCTGGCGCACGGTCTGATAGCGCGGCGCGCCGGTCAGATGCGGCGCTTGCGGTCGCCAGAAATCGACCCGGCTCTCGCGGCCGTAAGGCGCGGTCGCATCGAAGCCGAGCTTGGTGGTTTCGGTCTCCTCGAACATGGTGGGGTCCATGTAGGCGCCTTCGAGGCCGCTTTCGATCACCAGATCCTGGTCGGCGCGAAAGCGCGTGCAGAGCGCCCATTCGACCTGATCGGCTTGCGTCACGTCGATGTCGTCATCGACCACCACGACGTGTTTGCACGGCGTCTCCTTCAACAAGGTCGCGATCGCGATGCGCGCCTCGCCGGGCTTGCCGCGCTTGAGCGCGACGCGGCCGTGCAGGCGCAGCCCCGGCGCCATCGCCACCGCTGCCGGCTCGATTCCGGCCTTGCGCAGATTGCGCCACATCGAAAGCTCCGTGCCGAGCGCGCTCATATTCGGCGAGTCGCCGCGCGCCAGGATATGGCTCGAATGCAAGACGGTCTGAAAAAGCACGTCGCGGCGATGGGTGATCGCGGTGACGTGAAAGACGGGATCGATATGCATCGGCCCGTAATAGCCCCACATCTCGCCATACGGCCCTTCCATCTCGCGATAGCCGAGCTCGTCGAAATAGCCTTCGATCACCATCTCGGCATCGGCCGGAACCATGATGTTGTTGGTGAGGCATTTCACCATCGGCACCGGCTCGCCGCGCAAGGTCGCGAGCAGCTTGACCTCGTCGCCGGGACGGCGCTGAACCGCGGCCATGAAATCCAAAGGATGCGAGCCGACGACGAAGCTGACCGGCAGGCGCTCTTTGCGCTCGACCGCCGCCTTGTATATTTTCTTGAGATCGGAATTGGCGGTAAGGTTCGCGCGCATCGTGTCCTTGCTGCGCAGCATCAACCGGCGGCAGCCGATATTGGACCGTCCGGTCACGGGATCGATCGTGTAGTCGATGCCCGACGATATATAAGTGCCACCGTCATATTCATGCTGCGGGTGGAACGGCAGGGCCGTCAGATCGATCTGATCGCCTTTCTTCACCACCTGGTGGACCGGCGCGTCGGCGGAGGGGATTTCGACGATCGGCTGCGGATTCTCGAGGCGCCGGGCAAATTCCGCGATCACCTGCGAGGGATCGACGCCGAAGGCAGCCGCCAGGCGCTTGCGGCTGCCCGCAGTCGCGGCGGCGACCTCGACGCGCTCGGGCCCGACATTCTTGAAGAGCTTGGCTTTGGGGCTCGCTTCGATCGCCCAGCTCAGATCGGCGAGCGCCACCGGCTCGTCATGGATTTCCAGCTCGCCGAGCTCGGCCAGCTTGGCGACGAAATTCCGCAAGCGAAATTTGTCGAGATCGATCTCGCGACCTTCGACCGTCAACTTATGCACCATCGAATTCTCCTCCCGGGACGCGCGGCATCATCCATCGCGCACCCGCCGCGATCAAGGGCTCCCGGAGGCTCGC
>DATLUE010000069.1:0-4045 GCA_035533255.1 Allostellaceae bacterium
GCCGCCGCCCAGCTGCTGATCGACGCCTTCACCCGCTTCAACATTCCGTTCGAGAGCGGGATCACGCCGAGCGCCGCCATTCCCGACCCGGCGACGACCGAGATCTTCGTCAGCCACAAACCCTGAGTTATCCTGGCCGGCGCAGTTCCGGGGGAGGCAGAAAATCATGTCGCACGACCGCGTTCATCTCGAGGTGGCCGAGGCGCGCGCGCTCGGCGAGCGCGCGCTGCACGGCATCGGCTATGACGCAGCGGAAGCGCGCATCATCGCCGACCACGTCATCGACGCGGCCCTGTGCGGCTATGAATATTCCGGCCTCGCCAAGATCCTTAACATCCCCGAGCACCGCCGCTTCGCGCAGCCGCGCCGGAAGATGCGCGTGCTGCACGAGACCGCGGTCTCGGCGCTCTACGACGGCGGCAACAATAACGGCATGGTGGCGATGTACCATGCCGCCAACGCCGCCATCGCCAAGGCGGCATCACACGGCATCGCCGTCATCGGCGTCACCGACAGCTGGATGAGCGGGCGCAGCGCCTATTTCGTCGAGATGATCGCGAAGGCCGATCTCGTCGCGATCCACACGGCGAGCAGCGGCGCGGCGGTGGCGCCCCATGGCGGAACGAAGCCGGTGCTCGGCACCAATCCGATCGCCTTCGCCTTGCCTGGCGCGGACGGCCCGCTGGTGCTCGACATGGGAACTTCGGCGTTCATGGGGACCGAACTGCAATTGCGCGCGCGGCTCGGCGAGGAATTGCCGGAAGGGGTGGCGATCGACCGCGACGGGCATCCGACGCGCGATGCTGACGCGGCGCGAAGCGGCGCGCTGTTGCCGTTTGGCGGGCACAAGGGGTTCGGGCTCGGGCTGATCGTTCAGGCCTTTGGCCTGCTCGGCGGCGCGGCGCTGGGTCCGGGCAGCGATGACGGCTATGTATTCATCGCCTTCCGGCCCGATCTTCTGGTGCCGCTCGCCGAGTTGAAACGCGAGCTTGGCGCGCTGATCGCCCGGGTCAAGGCGGTGCCGCGCCGGCAGGGGTTCGCCGAGATCCGCATTCCCGGCGAACAATCCGCCCGCAATCGCGATCGCCTCGCCCGCGAAGGCCTCGTGATCGACCGGCTCGTCTTCGATCGGCTCAACGCGCTCGCCGGCTGAACCGGCGAGCGCAGGCGACGGCGGCGCCCGCCTCAGCGCGCCGGGGCCAGCGTCATCGCGGCGATGCCCGCGGCGACGTTGAGGCCAGTGTTCCCCTCGAGGCTGAGCGGCTGCAACGCGATCGTGTTGCCCGAGCCGCCGACCAGCGCGTTGGCGCCGATACCGACGCCGACCGTGGCGCTCGCCGTGCCGCCGGCATAACTGCCGGCGAGCGAGCCCGGCATCAGTTGGGCGGTCGGCGCGACCACCGTCCACACCAGCACGCCGCCCCGGGTGTAGCCAATATCGACGCCGAATTTCGAGATGCTGCCAACGTAATTTTCATAACGGCCGGGGCCGGCGAAGGTGCAATTGAGCGCGCGCGACGAGCCGAACACGAACCCCCATCCGCTCGAAACATTGCAGGTCAGGTTGCCGACTTTGACGCCGCTTTGCGCGCTCGCCGGCGTCGCCAACGCCGCTGCGAGGCCAAGCGCCGACGCCAGGGCGGTCCCGATACGCAATTTGCCAATCATGCTCGATACTCCTCGGTTGGTCACGCGCCACCTTCTCCACCAACGATCGAGCGCGTCAACCGTTTCCCACCGAATTCCCGCGTGGCTGCGACGCTTTCTTCGGTGCCGGCGGCATTAACCTGCGTCAGCCTGCTCCTCGCGATGGCGATCAGTCCGGAAACTCGGGGAAAGGAGCTTATGGCCGATCTCGTAGTCGCTTGACGGTCCTGCGCCTTCCGCCTGCCGGCGGCAATCCCGGCGGCAAGCGCGGCGCCTCGCGGGGTTCGCGCCTGCGACAAAAACGCATGACATTAACGCATTGCTCTTCTACACTGGCTGCAAGGCTCGATAAACGGGCCGACTGGACAGGGAAGGATGACGCGATGGCGACGGGGTCTGAGGCTGCGCAGGTAGCTTGGTGGAGAGAGCCGACTAAGGATCAGTGGCTCGCCTGGATCGCGGCGTGGCTCGGCTGGACGCTCGACGCGTTCGATTTCACGATCTTCCTGTTGATCATGGTGCCGATTGCGAAGGAATTCGGCGTGCCGCTGGTCGACGTGCTGGCGGTGTTCACGGTGACCCTGTGGTTGCGGCTGATCGGCGCGACGGCCTCCGGTTGGCTGGCCGACCGGGTCGGACGCAAGACGCCGCTGATGATCTCGATCCTGTGGTATTCGGTATGCAACTTCATCGCCGGGTTCTCGCCGACCTTCTGGTTTCTGTTTCTGTTCCGCGCGCTGCTCGGCATCGGCATGGGCGCCGAATGGCCGGCCGGCGCGGCATTGGCGATGGAATCCTGGCCGCCCCGGTCGCGCGGCTTCATGAGCGGCGCCTTGCAAGGTTCCTGGGCGCTCGGTTTCCTGCTGTCGAGCCTGGTCTTCGGCCTCCTCTACAATTCGCTCGGCTGGCGCGGTATGTTGTGGATCGGCATCCTGCCGGCTCTGGTCATCCTCTACATCCGCAAATTCGTAAAAGAACCGCCGGTTTGGAAGGAGAACCGCGAGAAGCAGCGTCTGCAGAACAGCGAATTTCGCGTGCCGCTGCTGCAGATTTTTCGACTGAGCATGCTGCCGAACACGCTGACGGCCTGCTTGTGGATGGCAAGCGGCTTTGTCACCTACTATACCGTGTTCGGCCTGTTCGCGACGCATCTGCAGAAAGACCTCGGGTTCGGGCCGGGCGATGTGGCCTTGCCGATCGCCCTCGCCAACGCGGCGACCTTCGTGTCGAGTTGCTTCTTTGGGGCGGTCTCTGACCGGATCGGACGGCGCTGGGCGATGATCATCCCGGCCGTGATCGGAGTGTTCGTCACGCCGTTCTATCTCGGCTTCTTCACGACGAGCTACCCGATCCTGGTGACGGCGTTCACGATCCAGGGCTTTTTCGTCGGCGCCATTTACGGGCAGAACCCGAGCTATCTGAACGAGCGCTTTCCGACCGAGGTGCGCGCTACCGCCACCGGCTTCTGCTATCACCAGGGGGCAATCTGGGGTGGGCTGTGCGGCCCCATTCTCGGCGCCTGGGCAATCAGCGCCGGCGGATTTGCCATGCCGATGCTGATCACCACCTTGGGCGCGCTGGCGATCTTTGTCGTCGCCCTGCTGCTCGGTCCCGAGACCAGGGGCATGGTGATGGTTTCCGACATCACCCTGGCCGGCCTGCCGGCAGCGGAATAGGCGCAACAGCGCCCGGGCTCAGCGCGCCTTTGGCGACAGCGCCAAATCGACGCGATGCGGGTAGTCGAAGGGCGCAGTGCCGTGGGTGAAGAAGCCGAGGCCCGGCCAAATCTGGTGCGCCGGCAGCGTCGCTGTCGCATCGGCAAAACCCTCCCGGCGGCACAGGACGGCGATGGCGCCGTCGCTCGGCTCGACGAGGGCGATCGCCGGGGTCGGGCCGGCGGTGGCGATCGGCCGGCCAAGCCGGGTCAGGGTGCAGGCGGCGCCGGGCGGCGTTGTGCTGATCAGGATCTCGGCGTTGCGCGGCGGCGGCACGCAGGCCGACAGGAGGATGCTGCCCAGGATCGCCCAGACGACCGCCAGGACTACCGAATGCCGCATCGCCGGCGCCGGTTCATGACGGCAGCGCGCCGAGCATATCCGCGCTGATCAGCACGACGCCGCCTTCGCTGCGATAAAAGCGTGCTTCGTCGTCGAGCGCATCTTCGCCGACGATCAGTCCCTCCGGTATCCGGCAGCCGCGATCGATGACGACCTTGCTGAGCCGGGCATAGCGGCCGACCTCCACCTCGGGCAGCACAACCGCCTCGCGCGTCCGCGCATAGGAGTTGATCCGGACGTTCGAGAACAGCAGCGAGCGCGCGACGTGCGCGCCGGAGACGATGCAGCCGCCCGAAACCATCGAATCGACCGCAACCCCGCGGCGATCGTCGTCGTTGAAC
>DATLUE010000070.1:0-17483 GCA_035533255.1 Allostellaceae bacterium
TACAGCCACGGCGCCTACCCCCTCACCCCAACCCTCTCCCCCAGGGGGAGAGGGAGCAAAGGTAATTGCTTGATCGACTCCATGCTCATAGTCTCGCCGTCCATGAGTTATTTCCTGCAGCAGCTCATCAACGGCCTGACCCTCGGCGCGATCTACGCCCTGATCGCCATCGGCTACACGATGGTTTACGGCATCATCGGAATGATCAATTTTGCTCATGGCGAGATCTACATGATCGGGGCATTCGTTTCGCTCATCACCTTCTTCGTTCTGGGGGCGGTCGGGGTTACATGGATTCCGCTGGCCCTGGTGCTGGTCCTGGTGTCGGCGATGGGCTTCACCTCGGTCTATGGCTGGACGGTCGAGCGGGTCGCCTATCGTCCGCTGCGCGGCTCGTTCCGCCTGGCGCCGCTGATCTCGGCCATCGGCATGTCGATCTTCCTGCAGAATTACGTGCAGCTTCTCCAGGGCGCACAAGTCAAATCGCTGCCGCCGGTGATCGATGGCGGCTTCCAACTGATGGAGACCAACGGCTTCGCAGTCCAGCTCAGCTACCTCCAGATCATTATCGTGCTGGTGACGATCGCGCTCATGGCCGGGTTCAGCGTGATGATCGCGGCGACGCCGCTCGGCCGGGCGCAGCGCGCTTGCGAGCAAGACATGACGATGGCGGCGCTGCTCGGCGTCGATGTCGACCGCACGATCTCGACCACCTTTCTGATCGGCGCGATGCTCGCGGCGGTGGCGGGTATGATGGTGACGCTCTATTACGGCGTGATCGATTTCTTCATCGGCTTCCTCGCCGGGATGAAGGCGTTCACCGCCGCGGTGCTCGGCGGCATCGGCTCGCTGCCCGGCGCGGTGCTGGGCGGATTCCTGATCGGCCTCATCGAGGCGTTCTGGTCGGGCTATTTCTCGTCCTCGTACAAGGACGTCGCGGTGTTCGGCGTCCTGATCCTAGTCTTGATCTTCCGGCCATCGGGCCTCCTGGGGCGACCGGAGATCGAGAAGGTTTGATGCCGCTCGCGCAGCTCGCCAAGAATTCGGCGCTCGCGGCGCTGGTCGCACTCGCCCTCGCCTTTCCCTTGGCCGGCTTCGATACCAACCAGGTCGGAGGCGGCACCGTCATCGGAACCCGCTTTTCCTGGGTGGCGATCGCGGTCGTGGGGGTGTTCGTCGGGCGTTTCGCGCTCGGATTGCTGCCGCGCCGACGCGCCTCCCGCAGCCGCCCGCCGGTGGTCTCGCTGTTCCTCGCGCGCCATCAGCGCGCGCTTGGCTGGATCGGCCTGGCGCTCGCCGTGACCTGGCCGTTTATGCCGTTCTCCTCGCGCTATCTGGTCGATCTCGCGACCACGGTGCTGATCTACATCATGCTCGGCTGGGGGTTGAACATCGTGGTCGGTCTCGCCGGGCTGCTCAATCTCGGCTACGTCGCCTTCTACGCGGTCGGCGCCTATGCGTTCGCCTTGTCGGCGCAGTATTTCGATTTGAGCTTCTGGGAGGCGCTGCCGATCGCCGGCACGCTTGCCGCCGCGGTCGGCATCCTGCTGGCGCTGCCGATCTTGCGGCTGCGCGGCGACTATCTCGCGATCGTCACGCTCGGCTTCGGCGAGATCATTCGCATCATCCTGATCAATTGGGGCTCGTTCACCGGCGGCCCGAACGGCGTCAACGACATCCCGCGCCCGACCTTTTTCGGCCTGCCCTTGACCCCGACCGCGCCCGGCGGCGGCAAGACCTTCGCGCAGTTCTTCGGCATTCCCTTCAATCCGAGCCAGCGTATCGTGTTTCTCTATTTCGTCATTCTCGTGCTGGCGCTGGCGACCAATTTCCTGACATTGCGCTTGCGACGGCTGCCGCTCGGCCGCGCCTGGGAAGCCTTGCGCGAGGACGAGATCGCCAGCCGCGCGCTCGGCATCAACCCGACCAATGTGAAGCTATCGGCGTTTGCCATCGGCGCGCTGCTCGCGGGCTTTGCCGGCGCGTTCTTCGCGACCCGGCTGGGCTTCGTCAGCCCTGAAAGCTTCACCTTCCAGGAATCGGCGACGGTGCTCGCGATCGTCGTGCTCGGCGGCATGGGAAGCCAGCTCGGCATTGTCGTGGCGGCGATCATCCTCGTCACCTTGCCCGAGTTCGGCCGCGAATTCGCGCAGTTCCGCATGTTGCTGTTCGGCGCGGCGATGGTCGGCATCATGATCTGGCGCCCGCGCGGCCTGTTCGCGCTGCGCACGCCCTCGATCCGCTTGGGCGACGCGCAGCGATGAGCGGCGCGGCGCTGCTGGCGATCGATCGCCTCACTATGCGTTTCGGCGGGCTGCTGGCGATCGACCGACTATCCTTTGCCGCCGACGCCGAAAAGATCACCGCAGTCATCGGCCCCAACGGCGCCGGCAAGACTACGGTGTTCAACTGCCTGACCGGCTTCTATCGCCCCAGCGCCGGCACGCTCGCGCTGCACCACGGCGGGATGGAGCTTCATCTCGAGCATATGGAAGGCTGGCGCATCGCGCGCGACGCCGGCATTGCGCGCACCTTCCAGAACATTCGCCTCTTTGCCGGCATGACTGTGCTCGAAAACCTGATCATCGCCCAGCACAACAAGCTGATGCGCGCGAGCTTTTGGAGCATCGCCGGCTTGCTCGGTCTCGCGCGCTATCGCCTCGCCGAGGCCGAGGCGGTCGAGCGGGCGCGCGGCTGGCTCGAGCGCGTCGGGCTGACGGCGCAAGCGAATCGGATCGCCGGCACGTTGCCCTATGGCGATCAGCGCCGGCTCGAGATCGCGCGCGCGATGTGCACCGAGCCGACGCTGCTCTGCCTCGACGAGCCGGCGGCGGGCCTCAACCCGCATGAATCGCACGCGCTCAACCGCCTGCTGCTGTCGATCCGCGAGCGCGACCGCGTCGCCATCCTGCTGATCGAGCACGACATGAACGTGGTGATGGGCATCTCGGATCGCATTGTGGTGCTCGATTACGGCAAGAAGATCGCCGACGGCACGCCCTACGAGGTGCGCAACGATCCCGCGGTCATCAAGGCTTATCTCGGCGAGCCCGATTCATGACCGCGCTCCTATCGGTCGCGGGCATTCACACTTTCTACGGCAACATCGAAGCGCTGAAGGGCGTCGATCTCGCGGTCGAGGAGGGCGAGATCGTGACGTTGATCGGCGCGAACGGCGCCGGGAAATCGACCTTGCTGATGACCATTTGCGGCAAGCCGCAAGCGGCGCAGGGCCGCATCCACTTCGCCGGCGAGGACATCACGCGTCTGCCCACCTATGCGATCGTGCGGCGCGGGATTTCGCACGCGCCCGAAGGACGGCGCATCTTTCCGCGCATGACGGTGCTCGAGAATTTGCAGATGGGCGCGGTGGTCGCCGATCGGCAATTTTTCGCCGCCGATCTTGCGCGCGTGCTGGCGCTGTTCCCGATCCTCGCGGCGCGGCAGGAGCAGCGCGGCGGCACGCTCTCGGGCGGCGAGCAGCAAATGCTGGCGATCGCGCGAGCGCTGATGAGCCGGCCGCGGCTGCTGCTGCTCGACGAGCCCTCGCTCGGTTTGGCGCCACTGGTGGTGAAGCAGATTTTCGACGTGATCCGCGCGATCAATGCCGAGCAGAAGATCACGGTTTTCCTTGTGGAGCAGAACGCGCATCACGCGCTGCGCCTCGCGCATCGCGGCTACGTCATGCAGACCGGCCATATCATCCTGACCGGCACCGGACGCGAATTGCTCGACAACCAAGACGTCCGCGCCGCCTATCTCGAAGGTGGCGCTTAGGCAACGGCGAGCCTGGTTCGCCGCACGCGGCGCAGCAGCACCACGATCATTACGAGGCCGAGCGTCATCGCCCCGGCGGTCGCGGTGCCGAGCGCGAAGCCGAGCGCCTGCGGTCCGCTGAAGAAATGATCCGAGATCACCGCCACCAAGGTCGGCCCAAGACCGCGACCGAGCAGGGTGAAGACGAGCAGATAGATCGCGGTCACCTTGCCCATGACGCGCTGCGGCGTGACGCGCGCCAAGAGGCTCGCACCGACCGGCTGATAGGCGCCGGCGACCAGAAGCTGCGCCCCGAGGCAAAAGAACATCTGCCCGACATGCGGCACGATCGGCGCGGCGATGCCGAACGGAATGAAGATGACGGTGATCCAGACGCCGACGATCTCGGCGGCATCGCTGCGGCCTCGCCTCAGCAACACGTCGATCGCGTGGCCGCCGCACCAGGCGCCGATCGGCGCGCAGATCAACAGCGCGCCGCCGAAGAACATGCCGATCTGCGCCGGCGCCAACTGCCAGGTGCGCGAGATGATGGTCGGCATCCACGCGCCATAGGTGATGGCGACGCCCGAAAAGCACGTCATCCAGGCGACAAGCGGGACATAGACCCGCCAATCGGATTTGATCTGATCGATGCCTTCGCGGAACGTGACGCCGGATTGCGCGGCCCCGCCGTCGAGCCGGCGCAGCGGCTCGCGGAATGTCCAGACCAGCAGCGAGAGCGGAAAGCCGGCAATGCCGATCACCACCAGCACCGCTTGCCAGGGATGGAGGCCGCCGACCCAGGGCACGGATTTCAGCGCGCCCTTCGAGATCAGCCCCAGCAGCGCCCCAGCCAACATCACCGCGGCGGCGGCGCCGATATAGGTGCCGGCCGAGAAGATGCCGAAGGCGCGGCCGCGCTTCTCGGGCGGGAAGCCGTCGCGGATCAGGGAGTAGGCGGCGGGCGTGATCGCGGCTTCGCCGATGCCGACGCCGCAGCGGCTGAGGAAGAGCTGCCAGTAGGTCGAGGCCAGGCCGCAGCTCATGGTCATCGCCGACCACAGCACGATGCCGACGCCCATGATGCCGCGCCGGCTGACGCGATCGACGAGATAGCCCGCCGGGAGGCCGAGAATGCTGTAGAAGGCGGCGAACGACATGCCGATGAGAAAGCTCATCTGGGTGTCGGTGACGCCGAGATCCTGCTTGATCGGCCCGACGAGCAGGATGATCGCGCTGCTGTCGATTTGCGCGTAGATGTAGAGCAGGGTCAGGAGACAGGCCATGTACCAGCGCCGCCAGGTGACGCGCTGCGTTTCGCTCTCGGCCCCGGGCGCAAGACTTCCCGCAAGACCAAGCGATTGCTGATCGGTGCTCATCTTTCCTCCCGGGTCCCCGGTCGCTTGGCGATGCGCCGGTGTGGTTGCGGCAATTATGTCACGGCCGGGCGCGGGTTGCGAGAGGATGATTGGCCTTGCTTTAGCTATGCCGGGCCTTCGGTATATGATGAACCAGCCCGGATCGTGCGGGCCCATCATCCGCTCGCGGAGGCCCTCATGGCGGAGAAGGAGACCAAGGCGCCGGCGCCGGACAGCGAGGCGTCGCGTTCCGGCGATCCCTCTTCCACCGCCTCTTCCCGGGCAGCGGGAGGCCGGCCGGAATCGGTGCTACCGCCCAGTTGGGCCCCGAACATGCTGATCTATGGCGACATCTCGCGCATGTTGTTCCGCATGCACCGTAACGTCGGCGCGCATATGGACGCGCATAAGCGGCTGGCCGAGCGCATGCAGGCGGTGTTCGCCCACGAGCAGGCGGTGGTGCTCGAGCTCGCCAAACTCATCGACGAGAGCATGACGGTCGCGACCCGCAAATCCAACGAGGAGAAACCGCCGCTGGGCAGCGACAGCATCGAGCGAATTTTCGAACATGCCGGCAATGCGATGAAGGAAACCGGGCGCATGCTGACCGAGATTCAACTCGAATCGCTGGCGCTGCTGCAGCATTACGTTGCAGAATCGACCGACGGCGCCGCGAAGCCGGCCCTCAAATCGGAAACGGGCAAATCGGAAACGGGCAAATCGGAACCCAGCGAAGGAAAGAACAGAGAATGAAACAGGTAGTGGGAATTGTGCTGGCCGCGGTGCTCGGCCTCGCCGCCCTTCCATTTGGATTGGGCACGGCGCGCGCGGACGATATCAAGATCGCGGTGGCGGGTCCGATCACCGGCTCGGACGCGGCGGTCGGCGAGCAGATGCGGCGCGGCGCCGAGATGGCGGTCAAGGACATCAACGCCAAGGGCGGGGTTCTCGGCAAGCAGCTTTCGCTCGATATCGGCGACGACGCCTGCGACCCCAAGCAAGCGGTCGCGGTCGCCAACAAATTTGCGGTCAGCGGCGTGGTCTTCGTCGCGGGGCATTACTGCTCCAGCACCTCGATCCCGGCCTCGGCGGTCTATAACGATGCCGGCATCCTCGAAATCTCGCCAGCCTCGACCAATCCTGCTTATACCGACGACCCGGCGAAGAAGGGCTGGATTAATGTTTTCCGCGTGTGCGGGCGCGACGACGTCCAGGGCAAGGTCGCGGGCGATTACATCGCCGCGCATTTCAAGGGCAAGCCGGTCGCGATCGTCGACGACAAGACAACTTACGGCGCCGGCCTTGCCGACGAGACGCGCAAGGCGCTGCGGGCGCAGGGCGTGACCGAGGCGGTCAACGAATCGATCAACCAGGGCGACAAGGATTTCTCGGCGCTGGTCAGCAAGATGAAGCAGGCCAATGTCGGCGTCATCTATTTCGGCGGCTATTACACCGAGGCCGGGCTGATCGTCCGCCAGGCGAAGGACCAGGGCCTAGAGGCGCCGCTGGTCGGCGGCGACGCGCTGGTCACGACCGAATTCTGGACCATCACCGGCGATGCCGGCGCCGGCACGCTGATGACCTTCTCACCCGATCCGCGCAAGATTCCGGCCGCGGCGCCGGTGGTTGCCGCGTTTCGGAAGCAGGGCTACGACCCGGAGGGCTACACACTTTACACATACGCTGCTGTGCAGGTATTCGCGCAGGCGGCGGCGCAGGCCAAAACCACCGACATCGCCGCGCTCTCGAAAGTCATGCACAGCGCCAAATTCGATACCGTCCTCGGCACCGTCGGCTTCGACGCCAAAGGCGACATTATCGGGCCGGGTTACGTGATGTACGAATGGCAAGGCGGGAAATACACTCAGCTTGGCGGCTGAGACGCGATGGGTAGTAGGCGGCTAGCGGTCGTGCCCGACATCTGGTAGAATCGGCGGCGCGCCTCCAGCTTCGCCACGAGCATGACCGATATTGTTGCCGTCGCCGCCGATCACGGCGGCTATGACTTGAAAACCGCGCTGCTGCCCGAGCTGAAAGCGCTCGGTTTTGCCGTGCTCGATCTCGGCACGCACAGCGCGGAGTCGGTGGACTATCCGATCTACGCTTCTGCCGTGGCCCAAGCGCTGGCCGACGGCCGGGCGCAGCGCGGGTTGCTCATTTGCGGCACCGGCATCGGCATGAGCATCGCCGCCAACCGCCATCGCCATATCCGCTGCGCGCTGGCGCATGATGCGACCACGGCGCGGCTCGCGCGCCAGCACAACGATGCCAATGTGCTCGCGCTTGGTGGCCGCATCCTCGGTCTCGAAGTCGCCAAGGACTGTCTCGAAGCCTTCTTCGCCACGTCTTTCGACAGCGGCGGACGCCATGCCCGCCGCATCGCCCTGATATCCTAGCCGAGGTCACGCCGCCCGATGTCCAGTCCCACGCAAGTCCTGTCCAACGCCGACCGTTTTTTCGCCGCGCCGCTCGCCGCGATCGATCCCGAGATCAAAAGCGCGATCGACCACGAGCTCGGCCGCCAGCGCGGCCAGATCGAGCTGATCGCGTCGGAGAACATCGTCTCGCGCGCCGTGCTCGAGGCGCAAGGCTCGGTGCTGACCAATAAATACGCCGAGGGCTATCCCGGCCGGCGCTATTACGGCGGCTGCGAATTCGTCGATGTCGTCGAGCAGCTCGCGATCGATCGCGCCAAGCGGCTGTTCGATTGCAGCTTCGCCAATGTTCAGCCGCATTCCGGCTCGCAGGCCAACCAGGCGGTGCTGCTGGCGCTGCTCAAGCCGGGCGACACGATCATGGGGATGTCGCTGGCGGCGGGCGGGCATCTGACGCATGGCGCGGCACCCAATCTCTCGGGCAAATGGTTTCGCGCCGTTCCTTACGGCGTGCGGCGCGAGGACGCGCGCATCGATTACGACGAGGTCGAGCGTCTCGCCCAGGTCGAGAGGCCGAAGCTCATCATCGCCGGCGGCTCGGCCTATCCGCGCATCATCGATTTCGGGCGCTTCCGCCAGATTGCCGATGCGGTCGGCGCCTACCTGATGGTCGATATGGCGCATTTCGCCGGGCTCGTTGCCGGCGGCGTCCACCCGACACCGCTGCCGCACGCCCATGTCGTCACCACAACGACGCACAAGACCTTGCGCGGCCCGCGCGGCGGCATGATCCTCGCCAATGACGAAGACCTCGGCAAGAAGATCAACAGCGCGATCTTCCCCGGCCTGCAAGGCGGTCCGCTGATGCATGTGATCGCCGCCAAGGCTGTGATGCTCAGCGAAGCGCTGCGCCCGGAATTCAAGCTCTATGCGCGCGCGGTCGCCGACAACGCGAAGACGCTTGCGGCAGCGCTGATCGAGCGCGGGCTCGCGATCGTCTCGGGCGGCACCGACACGCATCTCATGCTGGTTGATGTGCGGTCCAAGCAAGTGACCGGCAAGGCCGCCGAGATCGCGCTCGAGCGCGCCGGCATCACCTGCAACAAGAACGGCATTCCGTTCGACCCGGAAAAGCCGACGGTCACGTCGGGCGTCCGGCTCGGCAGTCCGGCGGCAACCACGCGCGGCTTCGGCCCTGCGGAATTTCGCACGGTCGGCGGTCTCATCGCCGACGTGCTCGACGGGCTGCATGCGAATGGCGATGCCGGCAATGCCGGCGTCGAGGCGACGGTGCGGCACAAGGTCGAGGGCTTGTGTGCGGCGTTCCCGGTCTATCCGGGCTGAGCGGGAAGGGAGAGCAAGCGATGCGGTGCCCGTTTTGCGGAACCGAGGATACGCAAGTCAAGGATTCGCGCCCGACCGAGGATCATGCCGCGATCCGCCGACGACGGCTGTGTCCCAATTGCGCGGCGCGCTTCACGACCTTCGAGCGCGTCCAGCTTCGCGAGCTGACGGTCGTGAAGAAGAACGCCCAGCGCGAGCCGTTCGACCGCGACAAGCTGGCGCGCTCGATTCACATCTCGCTGCGCAAGCGGCCGGTCGAGCCGGAGCGGATCGAGCGCATCATCAACGCGATCGTGCGCCAGCTCGAAAGCTCGGGCGAGAGCGACATTCCGAGCGACGAGATCGGCGAATACGTGATGGAAGCGCTGGCGACGCTCGACCAGGTCGCCTATGTGCGCTTCGCCTCGGTCTATCGCAATTTCCGCGAAGCCAAGGATTTCGGCAAATTCATCGACGGCATCCGGGATTCCGCCGATCTCGAGAACGATTGACCGCATGGACGACGCCCATTTCATGCGGGCGGCGTTGACGTTGGCGCGGCGGGGATTGGGCGCGGTCTGGCCCAACCCCGCGGTCGGCTGCGTGCTCGTCAAAGACGGCGCGGTCGTCGGCCGCGGCTGGACCCAGCCGGGCGGGCGGCCACATGGCGAGACCGAGGCGCTGGCGCGCGCCGGCGCGAATGCCAGCGGCGCGACCGCCTATGTCAGCCTCGAGCCGTGCTGCCATCATGGCAAGACTCCGCCCTGCGCCGACGCGCTGATCGCGGCGGGGATCGCCCGCGCGGTGGTTGCGATCGAGGATCCCGATCCGCGCGTCTCCGGTCACGGCCTGACGCGGTTGCGCGCCGCGGGCATCGCGGTCGAGACCGGGCTTGGCGCCAAGGAAGCGGCCGAGATCAACGTCGGCTTCCTGATGCGCATTAACCGCGGCCGGCCGCTGGTCACGCTGAAGCTCGCCGCGACGCTCGACGGGCGGATCGCGACCGCGAGCGGCGAAAGCCAGTGGATCACCGGCGAGCCCGCGCGCCAGCGTGCGCATCTGCTGCGCGCCACCCATGACGCGGTGATGGTCGGCATCGGCACGGTAATGGCCGACGATCCGCTGCTGACCTGCCGGCTGCCGGGGCTCGAGGCGCGCAGCCCGGTGCGGATCGTGGTCGATGGCAGCCTCAGGGTGCCGCTGACGGCGAAGCTGGTCGCCGAAGCGAAGAACGTGCCGACCTGGCTTATCCATCGCCGCGGCGTCGACGCCGTGCGGCGGCAGACGCTGATCGATTGCGGCGTCGAGCTGATCGAGGTGCCGGCGTCGGAAACGCTCGAGATGGATCTCGCCGCCGCCTTTGCCGCGCTCGGCAAGCGCGGCCTGACGCGGGTTTTGATCGAAGGCGGCGCGGGGCTTGCGGGCGAGGTATTGGAAGCCGATCTGGTCGATCGCCTCGCCTGGTTTCACGCGCCGCTGCTGATCGGCGGCGACGGGCTGCCCGCCGTGGCAGCCTTCGGCGTTGCGGCGTTGAACGCCGCGCCGCGCTTCCGGCGCCTGTCGCTGGAGACGATCGGCGAGGACGTGCTCGAAACCCTCGCGCGAGCCGCTTGAGATGTTCACCGGGATCATCGCCGACATCGGCACGCTGCGCGAAATCCGCCCGGGCGGCGATACCGCTTTCGTTATCGCCACCACGCTGAGCTTGCGCGATCTGGCGCTCGGCGCGTCGATCGCCTGCGCCGGGGTGTGTCTCACCGCGATCGATCACGGCGCGGATTGGTTTGCGGTCCAGGCCTCGGCCGAGACCCTCGCGCGCTCGACCTTGAAGGATTGGCAGGTGGGGACACGGATCAATCTGGAGCGCGCCTTGAAGGCCGGCGACGAGCTCGGCGGGCATATCGTCTCGGGGCACGTTGACGCGCTCGCCGAAATCGTCGAGCGCCGCCGCGAGGGCGATTCCGAGCGCTTTACCTTCCGCGTGCCCGATGCCTTTGCCAAGGCGGTCGCGCCCAAAGGCTCGGTCGCGCTCGACGGCGTGTCGCTGACCGTCAACGAGGTTCAAGGCAACCGCTTCGGCGTCAACCTCATCCCGCACACTTTGGCGCACACCACTTTCGGCGCGGCCAAAATCGGCGACCCGGTCAATTTCGAGATCGACATGCTGGCGCGCTATGTGGCGCGGCTGACGGGGCAGACAATCGCCGGTTAAGAATCGCGCTTTAATAATCTGATATAAAAAGATTAATCTGCTACGACCGCTCACGGAAAAGCGACGCGATGACAGGTCCGCGTTTAGCGCGTGACCGCGGCTCGGGCGGCCGATATATAGTTGGAACAAAGGTTTGGACGCGAAAGCATGAGCTTTATCGAAGTCATATCCCCGATCGAGGAGGTCATCGAAGAGGCCCGCAACGGCCGGATGTTCATCCTCGTGGACGATGAGGATCGCGAGAACGAGGGCGATCTGGTCATTCCGGCGCAGATGGCGACGCCGGAGGCGATCAACTTCATGGCCAAATACGGCCGCGGCCTGATCTGCCTCGCGCTGACGCGCGAGCGGGTCGAGCAGTTGAAGCTGCCGTTGATGGCGCAGCACAACGCGACCCGGCTCCAGACCGCGTTCACGGTCTCGATCGAAGCCAAGGACGGCGTCACCACCGGCATCTCCGCGCCCGACCGCGCGCGCACCGTCTCGGTGGCGATCGACCCGACCAAGGGACCGAACGACATCGTGACGCCCGGGCACGTCTTCCCGCTGATGGCGCGCGACGGCGGCGTGCTGGTGCGCACCGGCCACACCGAGGCGGGCGTCGACATCGCGCGGCTTGCCGGCCTCAACCCCTCGGGCGTGATCTGCGAGATCATGAACGACGACGGCACGATGGCGCGCCGGCCCGAGCTCATGGCGTTCGCGCAGTTCCACGGCCTCAAAGTCGCGACCATCGCCGATCTCATCGCCTATCGCCTGCGCCACGACCGGATCGTCGACCGCAAGCTCGAGACCACCTTCGCGAGCCGCTTCGGCGGCGATTGGCGGCTTTATATCTATGCGAGCAAGGTTCCCTATGCCGAGCATATCGTCCTGGTGAAGGGCGACATATCTAAGGGCGGCCCGGTGATGGCGCGCATGCACGCGATCAACATGCTGGACGACGCCTTCGGCAATCTCGGCAACCGGACCGGCGTGCTGCGCGCCGCCATGCTGATGATCGCCAAGGAAGGCCGCGGCGTGGTCGTCGCCATCCGCGAGCCGACGCTCACGGTCCTGTCCGACCGGGTGCGCGGCATGATGCAGGGCGAGAGCTTCACCCCGGCGCTGCGCGATTACGGCGTCGGCGCCCAGATATTGCTCGACCTCGGCGTGCACGAAATGGTGCTGCTGTCGAATACCGAGCGGACGATCGTCGCGCTCGAAGGCTACGGCCTCACGGTCGTCGAGCGCCGGCCGATCGCGGCGCCGGAGGATTGAGATGGCGCCGCCGCGCATCCTGGTGGTCGAGGCACGCTACTATGCGCAGATCTCCGACGAGTTGCTGAAAGGCGCCAAAGCGGCGATCGAGGAGGCGCAGGCGCGCTACGACGTCGTGACCGTGCCCGGCGCATTCGAGATTCCGGCGGCGATCCGCTTTGCCGCCCTATCGAAGACGCCGTATGACGGCTACGTCGCGTTGGGCTGCGTCATTCGCGGCGAGACCACGCATTACGAGCATGTCTGCACCGAAAGCGCGCATGGCCTGCAACAGCTTGCGCTCGAGCAAAAGCTCGCGATCGGCTTCGGCATCCTCACGGTCGAGAACCAGGACCAGGCGCTGGCGCGCGCCAAGGTCGACAAGCGCAACAAAGGCGGCGAGGCGGCCAAGGCCTGTCTCGCGATGGTCGAGTTGAAACGCCGCTTCGGTCTCGCGACGTGATGGGCATGACCGACGCCAAACCCATGCCGCTGGAATCGGGTGCGATAGGATCGGGCCGGCCGCGCACTGCCGCCCGCCTCGAGGCCGTGCAGGCGCTCTACCAGATCGATGTCACCGGCGCGTCGCCGGCCAATGTCGTGATCGAGTTCACGCGGCATCACCTTTCGGGCGACGCCGAGAATGAAGGCTTCGGCACCGCCGACGAAGCGCTATTCGCCGATCTGGTCGAAGGGGCCACGGCGCGGCGCGAGGACATCGATCGCGGAATTTCCGCGGCGCTGACGCCGGATTGGCCACTGGCGCGGCTCGAGATCATCCTGCGCGCGATCCTCCGCGCCGGTACCTACGAGCTGCTCGCGCGTCCGGACGTGCCGGCGCGCGTGATCATCAGCGAATATCTCGATATCGCCCATGCCTTCTTCGCCGGCAAGGAGCCGGGGCTGGTGAACGGCGTGCTCGACCGTCTCGCCCGCTCGGTTCGATCCGAAGGTTTGCGGGATGACGATTCCGGCAGCGCCCCCGCCGCTCGGTGAGTTCGAGCGCATCGCGCGTTTCTTCGCGCCTTTGGCCGCGCCGGGCGCACTCGGCCTTCGCGACGATATCGCGCTGATCGACGGACCCGCCGGCGAGCAATACGCGCTCACCACCGATGCGATCGTCGCCGGCGTCGATTATTTTCCCGACGATCCGCCGTTCATGATCGCGCAAAAGCTGTTGCGCGTGAATCTCTCGGATCTCGCTGCCAAGGGCGCGGTTCCCTTCGGCTATCTCTTGACCACTGCGCTGCCCGAATCCTGTGGCGAGAGCTGGCTTGCGGAATTCTCCGCCGGCCTTGCCGCCGACCAGAAGCAATTCGGCCTCGCGCTCTTGGGCGGAGACAGCAGCGCGATACCGGGCCCGGCGCTGCTGTCGGCGACGCTCATCGGCCGGGTCGCGCGCGGCACGGCGATCTTGCGCAGCGGCGCACGGGACGGCGATTGGGTCTATGTCTCGGGTACGCTCGGCGATGCGGCGCTGGGTTTGGCGGTACGCAAAGGCGAGGTCGCGAGCGGCCTCGATCCAGCCGCGCGCGATTATCTGGTCGAGCGCTATCGCCTGCCGCGGCCGCGGGTCACGCTCGGGCAAAGGCTTGTCGGCATCGCCCATGCGATGATCGATATCTCCGACGGCCTGGTCGCCGATCTCGGCCATCTCTGTGCCGCCTCGAAACTCGGCGCCATCGTTCGCGAGCCAGACATCCCGCTGTCGCCGGCGGCACGGGCAGCACTTGTCGCAAATCCGCGGCTTAATGCGGCGGTAACCGGCGGCGGCGATGATTACGAATTGCTTTTTTCAGCGCCGGCGGCGGCGGCCGACGCCATCGCCCAAGCGGCAGGCGCTTGCGGCGTTGCGATCGCCGCAATCGGCGCGATGGGGCAGGGCGAGGGGGTCACGCTGCTCGACGCGGCGGGGCAGCCGATAACGGTCGAGCACGCGGGATATGCGCATTTCTAATCGAATTGTCGTGATGGTGACCTGCTTGCTGTTCGCGATGCCGGCCTTTGCCGCCGATCGCGAGGCGGTGCCCGAGCTGATCGACGGCGCGCCGTCCTACATCCGCTTTCCGCCGATCTTCGTGCCGATCATCGAAGACGACCAGGTCACGCGCCAGGTCGGCGTCACCTTGATGTTGCAACTCGTGAAGGGGCAGAAGAAGCAAGGCGTCGAGGCAAAGCGCTTGCAGCTCGACGACGCATTCGTCTCGGACCTCTATGCGTTCTTCCAGTTGCATGCCTCGCTACACAGCGATCTGGATCAGGCCTATCTGAAAGATCGCCTGCTGCGGGTCGCCGATGCCGTGGTCGGCCCGAATATCGTGCAGGAGGTCCTGATCGAGCAGCTTTTCTTCGAGAAGAAATAAGGCGCTTCGCGGCGGCAAATCCTACAGCATGAAATCGTGACGGCGCGGCTGGCCGAGCATCACCTGGCCCCAATCGCGGGCATGTAGCGCGAGGTTGTTGGTGATGTGCTGGCGCGCGGCCGTGATGTCGGCGACGATCCGGCCGTAGGGATGGCGGCTGGTGTAGAGACCTGAGGCGCCGCTCGCCTCCAAGAGCTTGTTCGCCGCGAGCCGGCAGCGCTCGGTGTTCAGCGAGAGTTGGTACTTCACCTGCAGCCGTTCCTCGATCGGCGGCAGCGCGCCGCGCTCGGCATGCGCCATGAGCCGCGCGAAATTGCGCGCGACGACCGCTTTCGCTTCGTCGACCGTGGTTGCGGCTTCGGCGCAGACCAGCGTCACGTCGGGATCGGGCCGGCGCGGCCCGCGCTTGGCCGCGATCTCGCCGACCAGGCGATCGAGCATGCCTTGCAGCGCGCCGACCGCGGCATTCGCGACCCCGCCGGCGAACACCAGACCGAACGGCATGCGGTAAAGCGCCGCGGTGTTGATTGCCTGGCCCGGACCGCGGCAATCGAACAAATCGACCATACGATGCGCGCGGTGCTGCGGGATAAAAGCATCCTTCACGACCACATCGTTGCTGCCGGTCGCTTTCAGCCCGGCGACCTGCCAGGTATCGAGGATTTCGAAATCGCGACGCGGCACCAGCATCAGATAATCGCCATCGGGTGGCGGGCCGGCGCTGCCGCCGAGCAAGGCCCAGCCGGCATGCTGGCAGCCGCTGGCATAGGCCCATTGCCCGCTCAGCCGGAATCCGCCTTCGACCGGAATTGCCGTGCCGGCACGGCGCAGCGCGCAGCAGACGAGAGACGAGTCGTCTTCGCCCCAAATCTCCGCCCCGGCGCGGTCGTCGAACAGGGCGACCGCCCAGGGGATAATGCCAAGCACGCCGACCACCCAGGCGGTCGACATGTCGCCCGCGGCGACCGCCATTTCGGCGTCGTAGAGCGCGGTCGGCGGCAATTCATAGCCGCCCCAGCGCTTGGGCTGGAGCGCGCGGAAGATGCCGGCCTCCTTCAGCGCCGCGACGATCCGCGGCGGCACGCGGCGCTCGCGCTCGCCCTCGGCAGCCGAATCGGCGATCGTCGGGACAAGCGCGCATGCGCTGCGCAGCAATTCTTCGCCAGTGGGCGTCATCGCTGCCGATTCTAGGCGGTGCCGCGCCCAGCGTCCAAAGAAACCGCAGGTTGCCTCGGAGGCGCGGTTCTGGCATGTTCCGCGCGCTTTTGAAGAAGACTCGATCCATCTGAGGGAAACAAGAAATGAACATGGCCTACTGGCTGGTCATCGGCGCAGGCGTGCTGGCAATCCTTTATGGGCTCGTGACGAGCCGGCAGGTGCTTGCCGCGGACGCCGGCACGGCGCGCATGCAAGAGATCGCCGCGGCGATCCAGGAAGGCGCGCGCGCCTACCTCAATCGGCAATATCGCACCATCGCGATCGCCGGCATCGTGATCTTCGTCATTCTGCTGGCGACGCTGGGCTGGCGGCCCGGCCTCGGCTTCCTGATCGGCGCGATTCTGTCGGGCGCCGCCGGCTATATCGGCATGAACGTATCGGTGCGCGCCAATGTTCGCACCGCGCAAGCCGCGCGCCAGGGACTCGCCGCGGGATTGGCGCTGTCGTTCCGGGCGGGCGCGATCACCGGACTTCTGGTGGTCGGCCTCGGCCTTTTGGGCGTCACGCTCTATTACCTCTTCCTGCGCTCGAGCTTGCCGGCGGATAATCCGCGGCCGATCCTCGAGGCGCTAGTGGCGCTGTCCTTCGGTGCGTCGCTGATCTCGATCTTCGCGCGGCTCGGCGGCGGCATCTTCACGAAGGGCGCCGATGTCGGCGCCGATCTCGTCGGCAAGGTCGAAGCCGGCATTCCCGAGGACGATCCCCGCAACCCGGCCGTGATCGCCGACAATGTCGGCGACAATGTCGGCGATTGCGCCGGCATGGCCGCCGATCTGTTCGAGACCTATGCCGTGACCGTGGTCGCGACCATGCTGCTGGCGTCGATCTTCTTCGGCGCGGCGATCCGCGACACCATGCTGATGCTGCCGCTGGTGATCGGCGCCGTCTGCATCGTCGCGTCGGTGATCGGCACGTATTTCGTGCGCCTCGGCGCCAGCCAGAACATCATGGCCGCGCTCTATAAGGGCCTGATCGTCGCCGGCGTGCTCTCGGCACTGGCGATCGCCGGCGTGATCGCCAAGATGATCGGCTTCCACACGGTGCTGTCGATCTCGACCGGCGGCACGACCACCGGCACGGCGCTCTATGGCTGCTCGCTCACCGGGCTTGCCGTGACCGGTCTCCTGGTGTGGATCACCGAATATTACACCTCGACCGAGTATCGGCCGGTGCGCTCGATCGCTCAAAGCTCGACCACCGGCCACGGCACCAACGTGATCCAGGGACTTGCGATCTCGATGGAAGCGACCGCTCTGCCGGTGATCGTGATCTGCGCCGGCATTCTGGTGTCGTTCCTGCTGTCGGGACTATTCGGCATCGCCGTCGCCGCGACCACGATGCTCGCGCTCGCCGGCATGATCGTCGCGCTCGACGCCTATGGTCCGGTGACCGACAATGCCGGCGGCATCGCCGAGATGGCCGATCTGCCGCCCGACGTGCGCAAGACCACCGACGCGCTCGATGCGGTCGGCAACACCACCAAAGCCGTCACCAAAGGCTATGCGATCGGCTCGGCCGGGCTCGCCTCGCTGGTGCTGTTCGCCGCCTATACCCAGGATTTGAAGAGTTACTTCCCCAATCTCGACGTCCGCTTCGCGCTGCAGGACCCGTACGTCGTGATCGGGCTCTTCATCGGCGG
>DATLUE010000071.1:0-5286 GCA_035533255.1 Allostellaceae bacterium
ACGGTCGGAAGCGGCGTCACGACTTTCAAGCCCGGCGATCGCACTCTGATATCTTGTATTTCGGCCTAGGGAAGATGCGATTATTGCCGCAAGGGGATGTATTTCATTGAGCGCCTTTTATCGCGTTCAGGTAATCGACAATTGCCGAAACGTCCTTCTCATCGACAGGGGCCTTGTATACGTTCCGCATCTTATTCACTTCAGCTTCCCAACCAGCCCGTGTCATCGCTGGTTGCGTCAGAATCATGCCGGCGGAATGACAGCCGAGGCAGTTGTTGTTGACGGTAGCGATATTGGGTCCTGCCGGCATTTTTCGGCTCGGCTGGGGTAGTCTCACCGTCTCGGATTTTAGGGTGAGCGGAACTTTTGCTTGGACGCCCCATGACGAGAGCACGATCCCGCCCATGAGGACGATTGAAACGATCTGATATTTCATCTCTCGCACCCCTACGCAGCCGAGACCGACGTCGTTTCAATAACGTTGCGCATGAAGCCTGCAGGATTCCAGTTGGGCTTCGTTGGTTGCACCTCGCCGCTAGTGCTCCTGCAGCGGGCCATGAGGGTATAGTCTCCTTTGGCCGTCGGGGTGAAGTGCGCAGTCCACTGGCGGAAGCTGTATTTGCCTTCGTCGCGGCCGAGCTGTGCGGAATGCCACGTCTTACCTCCGTCGCTCGAGATGTCGACGCGTGCGACGCCGGCATCGCCGCCAAATGCGATGCCGCGCAGCATGACCGGTCGTGCCACACGCAGGGATGCTCCGCCCTAGATGTTGGTGATGAAGGAACGTGGGTTCATACGACCGATCGGCACCATGGTAATGTTCGCCTGACCGGGCGTCATATCGGCGTGTGGCGTGTCGGGGATCGTGTAGGCTGTCTTCATCCAAAAGTTGGTGTCGGCATTATCGAGAACTTCGATGTCGTTTAACATCTTGACCCAGTAAGTTGCATACCAGCCCGGCACTACAAGCCGAAGGGGGAAGCCATTGAGTAGCGGAAGCTGCTGTCCGTTCATCGCGTAAGCAATCATCACGTCACTATCGCGAGCATGATCCACCGCTAGCGACTTCATGAAATCTGGCCCATCCGGCACGACCGGCGTATCGAGACCGTTGAAACGCACCTGCACTGCCCCGGCTTTGACGCCGGCGCGATCAAGCACATCTTTAAGGTGCACACCGGTCCAACGGGCGTTGCCCATGGCGCCGTTGCCCCATTCGCCGCCAGCGACGCGCGGCTGGAAGAAGCCGCGCGAATTGCCCGAGCATTGATTGACAGCCGCGATCTCGAAGCGCGGCAGCGCAAGCAAGTCTTTGAGGCTTAGCGACAGCGGCTGATTCACTTGACCGTGGACATTGAGACGGAAGCTGTCGACGTCGACGGTCGTCGGGATTACCGCCCAATGCCAGCGCACGAAGAAGCTATCGTTCGGTGTGAATACGCCTTTGTCGAATACATCGAACGGCGTCTCGAGCAGCGGCGGGCGTGTGCGCTGTAGGACCATCGCGCCTTTCTGCGGAAATGCCGTGGTAATCGCGCGCTCGCCCGGGCCACCCGGCAGCGGCAAGGTTGTCGTGGTTTGCGCCCAGGCAGGTACAGCAAAGCTCGCCAGCCCGGCCCAACGCCAACGTCGCGCAATAGGCGCCGCCTTGACATCGTCCCGGTCATTTAGACGCTTCCTCCTTAGAGTTCGATTTTGCCACGAGCGTCCGATCAGCCATCGCGCTGGCGTCATTTAAATTGAGCATACCATGATTGTGCGGCTTACAAATTCGCAATCATTTTCTGGAGAATGAAAACAAAATGCATGCACATAATGGAAATAGTCGCGAGTTCCACTAAATCGGTCAGTTGTTCTGTAAGTCATTTCTGGCACCAGAATGGCCTCTCGAACCGAACTCGATCCATCGAGTTCTGGACGCAGGGCATAAATTCTGCGCATGAAATGAGTCGGGATGGCAATCTCGACACCGTTTAGACCATTGCGGAAATTGGCAGCTTTCATTCCTGGGCTCGCGCTGTGCATCGGCATCAGTCTTGTCGCGCTTGCCGTGCAGGCGGTGGAAGTGCGTATCGTCGGACGACCCTATATCGAAGCGATCGTCGGCGCGATTTTGCTGGGTACGCTCATCCGTACGCTTTGGACGCCGGGACAAGCATGGGCAAAGGGCACCGACTTCAGCGCCAAGACGCTACTCGAAATCGCCGTCGCCCTGTTGGGCGCGTCAATCAGCGCGCAGGCGATCGCCACGCACGGCCTAGGCCTGCTTCTCGGCGTTGCCGTGGTGGTAATCGTATCGCTCGCGGCGAGCTACGCCGTCGGCCGCAGCTTCGGCTTGTCGCGCACCCTCGCGCTTCTGGTCGCCTGCGGCAATTCGATCTGCGGCAATTCGGCGATCGCGGCCGTTGCGCCGATCATCGACGCGGAGGCAGACGACATCGTTTCGTCGATCGCGTTCACAGCGATCCTCGGCGTCATCGTGGTTCTCGTACTGCCGCTGCTGGTTCCGCTGCTGCAATTGTCGCAGCGGCAATACGGCGTGCTTGCGGGCCTGACCGTCTATGCCGTGCCGCAAGTCCTCGCGGCGACGTTTCCGATCGGCATCGTGAGCACGCAAATCGGCACCCTGGTCAAGCTGATGCGCGTTCTCATGCTCGGGCCGGTGGTGCTGCTGCTGTCGATCGGCGTCAACCGGTCGCGACCCGATATCGGCGATCGAGCGCGCTTGCGGGCGCCGTTGCCGCTATCGCGATTCCTTCCCTGGTTCATCATCGCCTTCGTGCTGTTGGCGGGATTGCGCTCGCTAGGATTGGTGCCGCTCATCGTGCTTGGCCCGATCGTGCAGCTGGCGGCTCTGCTCACGGTCGTCGCCATGGCGGCGCTTGGCCTCAGCGTCGACATGCGAGGTCTGCGACGCGCCGGCGGCCGGGTCATCGCCGCCGCGCTCGTCGCCGTGTTGCTCTTGGGCGCGATCAGCTTCGTTCTGATCTACTGGCTTCGCATCACTTGATCTGAAGGGCGAGGCAGAGTGAGAATCGGCGAGACAATCAGACGTGGGAGTCCGATCATGGAACACGGCGCGCGCTATGCCCAATTGATCGACGACCGTCCGGACGAGGGCATCTTCCGCATCAACCGGACGATCTACAACGACCCGGCGATCCTCGAAGCGGAATACCGAAGCATCTTCGAGGGCGGCTGGCTCTTCCTCTGCCACGAATCCATCATCCCGAGGCCCGGCGATTTCTTCAGCACGCACATGGGGCGGCAACCGATTTTCGTGGTGCGGACCGAAGACGGCGCGGTCGCGGCCTATCTCAATGCCTGCGGGCATCGCGGATCGCTTCTGGTCAAAGCGCGCTCCGGCAATGTTCAGAGCATCATCTGTCCCTATCACGGCTTTTGCTTCGACATGAAAGGGCGCTGCGTCGCCGTGCCGAAGCGCGCGACCGGCTGGCCCGGGGAATTCGAGCTGTCGCAATTCGATCTTCGGCCGATCGCCCGGATTGAGAGCTATCGCGGCCTGGTCTTCGGATGCCTGACGCCGGATGTCCCGAGCCTGCGCGAGCATCTCGGCGCGGCGACCGCGCTGATCGATATTTTCGTCGCGCCGGCGCCGCAGCCGCTCGAAGTCGTCAGCGGCTACAGCATCTATCAAACCGCATGCAACTGGAAGATCATGCACGAGAACGGGCCCGACGCGTATCACGCGCCGGTGGTCCACAACAATTTCGCCGCGGCCATCGCCTATCGCGAGAAGCGGTCTGGCGCCGAGGGGCTGCGCAAGACCGACACCGGCCGCCTCACCGCGCGGATCGCTTCGGCGAGTTACGATCTCGGCAACGGCCATACGGCTTTCTGGCACGAACGCCCGTCGCCCGAAGCGTTCCCGATCTCCGCCCAGAAGGACGCGCTGGCGCGGCGCTTCACGCCCGGCCAACTCGCCTGGATCGTCGAGCGCGGCCGACACATGACGATCTTTCCCAATCTTCTACTCAACGATCTCGCGAGTACGCATCTGCGCGTCTATCGCCCTCTCGGAGTCGATCGGATGGAGACGATCATCTGGTGCCTTGCGCCGGTCGGCGAGCCGGCGGAGGCGCGCGCGGCACGCTTGCGGAAATTCGAGGATTTCTTCCTGGCGAGCGGCATGGCCACGCCGGACGATGTCGCAATCGCCGAAGGCGCACAACAGGCGAGCTGGGCACATGCCAGCCCGTGGAGCGTCCTGAGCCGCGGCTTGTCTTCCTGCTCCGACGGCCCCGACGCCGCCGCGCGCGAGCTCGGCTTCGCGCCACGCGTCAGCAGCGACAGCTGGGATCACGAGGTCGCCATCCGCGGGGTCTACCGGCGCTGGCTCGAGATGATGGAACACAACCCGGAACGACGCCATGTCTGACCCGCAGCTCCACGCCGCCGTCTCGGAACTCCTCTTCCGCGAGGCGCGGCTGCTCGACGAGCAGAAATGGTCGGCATGGCTCGAGCTTTATGAAGAGGACGCCGTCTTCTGGGTCCCGGCAACGACAATGACCGGCGGCTTTACCACCGATCCCGAGCACGAGCTTAATTTCATCTACATCACCAGCCGCGCCGGGCTCGAGGCGCGGATCTTGCGGGTCGAGACCAATAGCTCGATAGCATCGACGCCGCCGCCGCGCACCTGCCATCTCGTGACTTGCGTCATGATCGACGCAGCCAACGATAAGGAAATCCGCGCCGTCGCCAGCTGGCAGGTCGTATCTTTCAGCGAGCAGCGCGGCCAGCAGCTTCGCTCCGGCTCTTACGAATATGTGCTACGCCCGTTCGGCCCGTCATTCCGCATTGCGCGCAAGAAAATTCTGCTGCTCGAGCATGTCATCGACGGCTATTTTGACGTCTACTCGGTCTGACACGCCGGGCGGAACGCCTCACGCCTTCATCCCGGTCTTGGCGTAGAAATACGCGATAGCGGCTTCGGCGCAGAGCTGGTCCTGCTCGGCCGAGCCCGAGCTCACGCCGATGCCGCCAACGATCTCGCCGCCGACCCAAACCGGGAGGCCGCCGCCGATGATGCTGAAATGGCCTTCGTTGGTCACATGGATGCCGAAGGTCGGCTTACCCGGCACGCACAGCTCGTTATAGATATGCGTTCCGCGCCGCGCGGCGGCGCCGGTGAAGGCTTTGTCGATCGCAATCGAGATGCTCGAGATCTTGCCGCCATCCATGCGGTCGAATCGAATGAGATGCCCCGACTCATCCGTGACGGCGATGCACATCGGCACCTTGATCTCCTGCGCTTTCAGCGCC
>DATLUE010000072.1:0-21119 GCA_035533255.1 Allostellaceae bacterium
CGCGCCGCTCGCAGCGTTGTCGCGGATCGCCGCAGCAAGCGATGCCTGGCTGCTGGTCGACGACGCGCATGGGCTGGGCGTGCTCGGCCAGGGTCGCGGATCGAGCTTCGTCGGCGATGAACCGATCGACGTTCCGCTGCAGATCGGCACGCTCAGCAAGGCGCTTGGCTCCTATGGCGGTTATCTCTGTGCGTCCGAAGCAGTGATCGATCTGATGCGCAGCCGCGCGCGCACCCTCATTTATTCGACCGCGCTGCCGCCCGCATCCGTGGCGGCCGCGCTCGCCGCGCTCGATGTGATCGCGCGCACGCCGGACCTGACCGCGCTGCCGCTCGCCAAGGCGCGGCGCTTCACCGCGGCGCTCGGCTTGGCCGAAGCGCAAAGCGCGATCGTGCCGGTAATCGTCGGCGATGAAGCGGCAGCGCTCGATGCCTCGCGCCTGCTCGATAGCGAGGGCTTTCTCGTCGCCGCGATCCGGCCGCCGACCGTGCCCGAGGGCACGGCGCGGCTGCGGCTGACTTTCTGCGCCCAGCATCCCGATGAGGCGATCGACCGTCTCGCAGAACTGATCCGCACCCGCATCCTGCGATGACGGCGATCTTCGTCACCGGCACCGGCACCGATATCGGCAAGACCTTTGTGACGGCGGCGCTGATCCACGAATTTCGCCGCCGCGGCCGCAAGATCGCCGCGCTGAAGCCGGTCGCGAGCGGCTTCGATCCGGCCCGCATTGGCGACAGCGATCCTGCTGTGCTGCTCGCGGCACTGGGCGAGGCAGCGACGGCCACAGCGCTCGACCGTGTCGCGCCGTGGCGGTTTCGGGCGCCGCTCTCGCCGGACATGGCCGCGCGGCGCGAGCAGCGCGTGGTGGATTTCGCGGCGCTGATCGATCATTCGCGCGCCGCCATCGCAGCCGCCGCGGATATGCTGCTGATCGAGGGGATCGGCGGGATCATGGTGCCGCTCGACGATCGCCACACCGTCATCGACTGGATGACGGCGCTGCGCGTCCCGGCGATCCTGATCGGCGGCAATTATCTCGGCGCTATCAGCCATGTCTTGAGCGCGCTCGACGCCTTGCGCGCCCGCGCGCTGTCCGTGGCGGCGGTGGTCGTGAACGAGACCCCGGGAAGTTCGGTCACGCTTGACGAGACCGCGGCGACGATCGCGCGCTTTGCCGCCGGCGTGCCGGTTATGACGCTGCCGCGCCTCGACCGAGCCGATCGCCCCCACCCTGCCCTGCAACGCCTCGCCGATCTGATCTAAGGCCCGCGCGCTCGACCGGAACCGGCCCGCGCTTTAGGATGGCGGCGTCTCGCGTTGCTTGGATAAGGATCGTTCCCATGCGCATCGCCATCGTCGGTCAGCAAGCTTTCGGCAAAGCGGCGCTCGAAGCGCTTTTGGCGCGCGGCGACGACGTGGCCGGCGTGTTCGCGGCGCCCGAAGCGCCGGGCGCGCGCCCCGATCCGCTGCGGCAGGCGGCACAAGAGCACGGCATCCGCTGCTTCCAGTTCAAGAGCCTCGGCTCGGCCGAAGCGCTCGCGGCGCTGAAGGATCTCGGTGTCGAGCTCGGCATCATGGCCTATGTCACGCAATTCGCGCCGCAAGCCTTCGTCGCCCTGCCCACGCACGGGATGATCCAGTTCCACCCCTCGCTGCTGCCGCAGCACCGCGGCCCATCGTCGATCAACTGGGCGATCATCCGCGGCCGCAGCAAGACCGGGCTCACGATCTTCCGTCCGACCGACGGGCTCGACGAGGGCGCGATCCTCTCGCAGAAGGAAGTCGAGATCGGCCCGAACGATACGCTCGGCAGCGTTTATTTCGATCGCATCTTCCCGCTCGGGGTCAAGGCGCTGCTCGAAGCCGCCGACGCCGTGATCGCGGGCCGGGCGCGCGAGACCGTGCAAGACGAATCTCTGGCAAGCTACGAGGGCTGGTGCCGCGACGCCGAATCGCGCATCAACTGGGGCAGCCACGCCGATCAGATCTACGATCTCATCCGCGGCTGCAACCCGGCGCCGGGCACCTGGACTCAATGGAGCGATCGCAAGGTCTATCTGTTCGAATGCCAGAAAATCCCGGTGCGCAGTTTCGGCATGGTGAAGGGCTTCAAGCCCGGCCAGGTGATGAAAGTCTCGGACAGCAGCTTCACCATCTGCGCGCAGGGCGGGTTGATCGAGGTACTGCGCTGCCGCATCGACGACGGCAAGAAAATCCCCGGCAACGAGGCGGGCATCGCCGCCGGGACGATGCTGGGTTAGCCTTCGACGCCACCCGCCTAGAGCATTGTCCGGCGAAGTGGGCAGCGGTTCGCCGCAGACAATGCGACAAAATCGAGAAGTCTGGAGCGCGATCCGATTCTATCTTATCGGATCACGCTCTAGCGCGCGGATTCCGCGTGCCAAACGAGCAGCCGGCGGCGAATGAGCTCCATCGCCTTCACCAGCAACGAGCCGACGATGGCAATGGCGACGATGCCCGAGAACACGCCCGGCGAATCGGCAAACCGCATCGAGGTCATCATCGAGCCGCCCAGCCCCTCGCCGCCCATCGTCATCTCGCAGATGATGACGACGATCAGCGAGATCGGCAGCGCGATCTGCAGGCCGGTAAAGACGCCGGGCATCGCCGACGGCAGCACGATCTGCCATAGCAGCGCGCGGCGGCTGACGCCGAGGCTTTGCGCCGACCAGACGACGTATTTGTCGACATTCTCGGTCGCGGCCCAGGTCGCAACCACCACCGGGAAGACCGACGAGAACGCCACCATCGCGATCTTCGACCAATCGAACACGCCGAACCACAGAATGAAGATCGGCAGGAAGGCGATCTTGGGCAGCGGATTGCCGACCGAGACGATCGGATCGAAGAACCAGCGCACGAAGCGCAGCCGCGCAATGGTCACGCCGACCACGACGCCAACCACCGCCGCCATCGCGAAGCCGGCGAAGGTTCGCGCCATCGTCAGGCCGAGCCCGACCAGAAGGTCGCCCGAGACGATGTCCTGCCACAACCGCACCAGCACCGAGGACAGCGACGGCAGCAGGAAGTCGGATACGAAATGCATCCGCGCGCCCCATTCCCAGGCGACCGCGAGCAGGATGACGGAAGACGAGCGCAGCAGGCGCCGCTTCCAAAGGCTGTTTACTCTCTCCATACCAGCGTCCTGCGCATGAAGTAGAGATAGGCCCGGTCGGCGAAGAAGCCCAAGGCCGAGACCGTGATGACGACGGCGAACATCGCGTCATAGACGCCGCCTTCGCCGAGGAATGAAATGAGATAGCCGAGCCCGCGCTGGCCGACCAGCAATTCGGAAGCGACCAGCACGATGAACGAGATCGCGATCGCGTTGCGGATGCCCGCGAGAATATCCGGCATCGCACCGGGCAGGATCACCTCCCACAGCACCTCGCGCTGGTTGGCGCCGCAAGCCTGCGCCGACCAGATCAGCGTCTGATCGACGCCGCGCGCGCCGTTATAGGCGCTGAGGATGACCGGCAGCAGGCAACTGAGCCCGATCGAAGCGATCTTGGAGCCGGCCCCGAGGCCGAGCCACAAGATCATGACCGGGATGAGCGCCGATTTGGGCATCGGATAGAGCGCTTTGACCAAGGGGCTCGCCACGTCCTCGACGGTGCGGCTCCACGCCATCATCACGCCAAGCGCGATGCCGATGAGGATGCTGCCGCCGAGACCGAAGAACCAATTGATGAAAGACGAGACGCCGTTCGTCCATAGGGAGCCATTGAGGAACGGGCTGAGCCAGGTCTTGCCCTCGCCGTCCAGCAAGAGGCTCCACCACGCCTTGGCGACGGCGCTCAACGGCGGCAGCTCGCTCGGATCGACGAAATGAAGGCGCGGCGCGATCTCCCACAAGATCGCCAGCAGGAGAAGCGGCAGATAGCGAACGAAGACGTTATTGGTGGTGGTCATGCGTCATGCGCTTCCTGGGCGCGAATGGCTTCGTCGCGCACCAGGTTCCACAGGTAATCGACCTTCGCCGTGAATTCCGGCGTGTTGATGTAATTAACGCGATCGCCGTGGGGCGGGCGCGTATCGACGATCTCCTTGATGCGGCCGGGACGCGCCGTCATCACCGCGACGCGATCGGCGAGATAGACCGCCTCGCGCACGTCATGGGTGACAAACACGACGGTCTTGGGCGTGCGCCGCATGATCGCCAGCAATTCTTCGTGCATCAGCGTGCGGGTCTGGGCGTCGAGCGCGCCGAACGGCTCGTCCATGAGCAAGGTCTCGGGCTCGATCGCGAGCGTGCGCGCGATCGCGACGCGCTGCTTCATGCCGCCCGAGAGCTGCGAGGGAAAGGAATCCTCGAACCCGTTCAGGTGCACCAGCTCGATCAGCTCGTGCGCGCGCTTCTCGCGCTCGGCCTTGGGCATGCGCTGCTTCTCGAGGCCGTACAGCACATTCTGCTTCACGGTCTTCCAGGGAAAGAGCGAATAATTCTGGAACACGATGCCGCGATCGGGGCCCGGTCCGACGACCGGCTTGCCGCCGACCGAGATGCTGCCGCTCTCGACCGGCAAGAATCCGCCGAGCAGATAGAGCAGCGTGCTCTTGCCGCAGCCCGAAGGACCAAGGAGCGCGACGAATTCGCGCTCCTTCACCTCGAGCGACACGCCGTCGAGCGCAAGCACCGGCCGTCCGCGCATGGGGCGATAGGTGTGATTGACCTCGCCGAAAACAATACCGCTCGCTGTCATTCCCTCACGCCTCGGGGCTTCCTGTCCGTCTCGCATCAATGACGCCGTTTGGCGGCTTCGTCGACCAGCGACAAATCCGCGTATTTGGCGACATCGATGTCGATGTTCAAAAGGCCCACTTTCTTTTGGGTCTTGATGTTGTTTTGCAGCGCGGTCAGGTTGGGCCGCGCATCGGGATCCCGATAGTAGTCGTTTTTCGTAAAGAGCCAATCGCTAAAATTGGATTCGGGCTGCTTGGTGAATCGGGCAACGATCGCGATACCCTCGGCGCGATGAGCGGGATCGAGGTACCAATGCAGCATGGTCTGCACGTCCTCGAAGAAATCGACCAGCACCGCGCGATGGGCGGCGATAAAGGGCGCGCGCGCCGCCCACAGGGTGAGTTGGGTCGGACCCATCGCCTGACCGACATCGAACAGGCTTTTCGCCGTGCCTTCTTTCTGGGCAGCGATCGAATAGGGCGTGCCGACCTCGATCATGTCGACCTTTTTCTGCTCGAGCGTCGAAACCATGTTGGGAAACGCGATCTCGATGATTTGATAGTCGCGTTTGGCCTGGAGTCCGCGTTGGCTCATATAGACCTGGGCGGCGATGTCGAGCGCGCCGCCGATGGCATTGGTCGCGACGACTTTTCCTTTGAGATCCTCGACCTTTTTGATCTCGCCGTCGGGCCGCACCATCATTTGGTTCGAGTAGTAGCCCGGAATCGCATCTTGATAGAGATCCGACACCACGCGGATATCGTTCATATGCGCGTTCTGGATCGCGAGCGCGAAGGACGAAAAAGCGAGCGCAGCGAGATCGAGCTCGCCGGAAGCGAGGCCCTCGATTTGCGGCGTGCTGCCGCGGAAATGGATGGCCTCGACCGTGTAGGACTTGCCGTAATGCTTGAGGAGCTCCGGCTTCGCGAACAGCACGGAGGTCAGTTGCGCCGGCACCACCGCCCAGCCGAGGCGCAGCTTCAAGGGCGCGTCGGCCCAGGCTGGAGCAGCCAGGCCGCCAGCGACCGACAGCGCCATTACCACCCGTGCGACGCTGCGCCACCGGATCAAGTCAAAGCCTCCCTGAGTTAAATTTCTTGTTAGACGATTCTATCGCTGCATCAAAGGCATGCGGCGGTTGGGTTGTCAACGCCGAAGGGGTTCATTTCAGCCGCGCCGCCGCCTCGTCGACCAGTGACAAATCCGAATAGGCCTTCACGTCGATGTTCTCTTTCAATAGGCCGAGGTCCTTGGCGATATCGAGATTCTTTTGCATCGCCGCGATGTCGGGCTTCGAATCGGGTGCGTGATAATCGTCGCCCTTGGTAAAAATCCAACCCGAGTAGACCGAGGGCTTCCGCTTGGTGAAATCGGCGACGAGCTGGATCGCGGCGGCCCGGTTCGCGGGATCGACGATCCAGCGCATCGCGCGATCGGTATCCTCGAAATAATCGACCAGCGCGGCGCGGTTGGCGGCGATGTACGGCGTGCGCGCCGCGATCACCGTGAGCTCCGAGGGTCCTTCCATCGCCTGTTTTTCTGTGAACAGCACGCGCACCGCGCCCGACTTCACCGGCGCCACCGAGAACGGCGTCGTAAGGAAGCCGAGATCGACGCGCTTGGCGGTGAGAGTTGCCATCATGTTGGGAAATTCGATCTCGACCACCGAATAGTCGCGCTTGTCCTCGAGCCCATGCCGTTGCAGCATCGCGCGCATGCCGATATCCATCGCGCCGCCAATGCTGTTGTCGCCGATGACCTTGCCCTTCAGGTCCTCGACCTTGCGGATCGGGCTGTCGGCCAGCACCGCGAATTGCCGCGTGTAGTAATCGCCATAGCCGTCGCGCGTCGCTTCGCCGATGAGGCGCAGATCGCTCATATGCGCGTTCTGGATCGCGAGCGCGAAGGCCGAGGGCGCGAAATACGCGAGCGACAGGTCGCCCGCCGCGAGGCCCGTGGTTTGCGGTCCGCTGCCCGGGGTGCGGATGGCGTCGACCACGTAGCTCTTGCCGTAATGCACGAGCACGTTCTTCATCTGCATCAGGATCGGGAACATCTGCCCCGGCACGGCGGCCCAAGCCGCCCTGATCGTGACCGGCTCGGCGCTTGCGGCTTGCGCGCCGAGCGCCAAGGCCATCGCCGCGGCAAAGAAACTGCGTCGCATCATCGCGTATCTCCTCAATGACTGGTTTGGCGCTTGGCCACTTGGTCGAGATTGCGTGGCGGGGCCGCAAGGTTCGGCCGCGCATCGCGGAATATGCGCGGCGCCGCACCGGCAATCGCCGCCGCCCATCTGCCCCGCCGGCTCATCGCGCCCTCCCCGCACATTCTGTCCGCATGATCCGTACGCGGCACCGCTTGTCAACGCCATCCCGCTTCGATCGACTGGACAAGCGCAGCGCTGCCGGGCACGATCCGCCGCTTTCGCGTTGCGGAGCGAGGTTGCGGTGGATGCGCCTGAATTGACGGTTGTCGTGCCGACGTTCAACGAGCACGACAATATCGTCCCGCTGCTCGAGCGCCTCTCTGCGGTTCTCGCCGGCATCGCTTGGGAAGTGATTTTCGTCGACGACGACTCGCCCGATGGCACCGCCGAGGCTGTGCGCGGCGCGGCGCGGCACGATACGCGGGTCCGCTGTCTGCAACGGATCGGCCGGCGCGGCCTGGCCGGAGCCTGCATCGAAGGCATCCTCGCCTCGTCGTCGCCCGTGGTCGCGGTCATGGACGCCGACCTGCAGCACGACGAAGCGATTTTGCCGCAGATGCTCGCAGCGCTGCGCAACGACAATTGCGATCTGGTCGTCGGCAGCCGCTATGTCGCCGGCGGCAGCGTCGGCGATTGGGCGGCGCATCGCCAGCGCGCCAGCTCGCTTGCGACCCGGCTCGCGCGGCTCGTCACCAAAAGCGACATCGCCGATCCGATGAGCGGCTTCTTCATGCTGCGCCGGCCGGTTTTCGAGGCGACGATGCGCGGCTTGTCGACGCAGGGCTTCAAAATCATGCTCGACATACTGGCGACCGCGCAAGCGCCGTTGCGCGTCACCGAGCTGCCCTACCAATTCCGGCCGCGGCTGGCCGGCGAAAGCAAGCTCGACACGCTGGTGGCGTGGGAATTCGCGATGCTGCTCGCCGACAAGCTGATCGGCCATATCGTGCCGGTACGCTTCGCGCTGTTCGCGCTGATCGGCGGGCTCGGCGTATTCGTTCATATGGCGGTGCTCGCAAGTGGGCTCAAACTCTTCGCCTTGTCGTTCTTGACGGCGCAGACGGCCGCCGCCTGCACCGCGATGACGATGAATTTCTTCCTCAACAACCTCTTCACCTATGCCGACCGGCGCCTCAAAGGCTGGCGGATGCTGCGCGGCCTGTTGTCGTTTTATCTGATCTGCAGCCTCGGCGCGGTCGCCAATATCGGCATCGCGTCTTATCTCTTCGCCGAGCAGCAGGTGTGGTGGGTCGCCGGGGTCGCGGGCATCATCGTCGGCTCGGTTTGGAACTACGCGGTCTCGTCGGTCTTCACCTGGAAGACCCGGTAACGACGCTTACTGGCGCCGGCTCGCCCGCAGGACATAGCGGTCGCCGGCAAAGCGCTCGAAGATCGCTTCGATCGTCGGGTGGGTGATCGGCCCGTTCTCGGCATCGGCCACCAGATTCTGCTCGGAGACATAGGCCTCGTACGGGCCGCCCTGGGCGTTCTGCGCCAGCAGATGATAGAACGGCTGATCCTTCGACGGCCGCCGCTCGGCCGGGATCGAATTGTACCATTCCTCGCTATTGTTGAAGACCGGGTCGACGTCGAAGATCACGCCCCGGAACGAATAGAGGCGATGACGGACGATCTGCCCGACCGAAAATTTGCCGTTGCGCAAAACCAGCGGCGACACCACAACCGACCTCCTCGGCCGGCGCGCGGGTGCCGGCATGAAACGAGCGGCCATTCTAAAAAATTCTGCGCCGCTCACAAGGGGCGGCACCGCGGCGCCCCTTTGGCGACGGGCGCGAGCCTGTCGCCGAGATTGGCAGGATCGGAAATGGATCGCCACCGGCGCGTCCCGGCAATGCCGGACCGGCCGATGGCGACCAATGCTTCGAATTTTCGTCCCTGAACTTTGGGCCACATCTGCTGCGCGTCACGGCGCAAGCCCTTTGTCCCTCTATCAGCAAGGCGCGCGCCAAGTCCTGCGAATCAAGCACTTAGCCCGGAAGCGCGCGGCCGGTTGCCAAATCCGCCGACGGTAAGCCGAGGAAGGATCAGCGCGGCGCGAGGTATTTGCGCGCAAGCCGCAACAATTCGAGATCGCAGGTCTGCTTGGCGATCTCTTCGAGATCCTCGAAATAGTTTTTCAGCGCTTGCGGCGTCAGGCGGCCGATCAGCCAGCCGATGAATTGCTCGGGTGTCTTGACCCAGGCCGGCAGCGGATCGAGGCCGTGGCCGTAAGGCAGCGCGACGCGCAGGATGCGCCAGCGGCGGCGGCGCAACTGATCGTCGATCGGGTCGAGATCGGGCTCCAGCGTCCATCCCGGACGGCTTTGCACCCCACTATTGCGTCCAGCCATTGCTCCTCGGCCCCCTGAAAGCGAGACGCGAGCGCCGCGTCCCTGCTCCGCGACCCTCATGTTTAAGGTTACCGCGGATTAACGATGAATATAGAAGCTCGTTCCGGCCGAATGCAACAGCAATCTAAGGTTAACAACTTAGATAACCTCATGGAATCTAATAAAATTAATCATAATGTTAATAACTAGACGGCGCGCTCAAGAAAGCGCTGGAATCTTTTACTTGTGGCGAGGGCGCTGTAAAGCCGGCAGACGGAGCGCCTAGATTTCCTGCACCGACAGCACCCCGGGCAGGCGTTGCACCGCCGACAGCACCTGCGGCCCGATCTTGAAACCGCCCGGCAGCGCGATCTCGACTTCGCCCGCGGCAAGCGGAACGACGACATTGACGTGACCGCGCCCGCCCGCCTCGCCCTGGAGGAGACTCTTGAACGCGGCCAGCGCGCCGGCCGCGCCGAGCACCACCTTCAGCCCGGCAGCCGCCTCGGCAACGATACGGTCGAGCGGCTCGACGCGCTGTGCCGTCAGCCGCAAGGCATCGTCATCGGCGCGAATATCGACTGTCACGACCAGCGGCTTGCCGCTGTCGAGCAGCTCGCGGGCCTGGGACAAGACCTCGGAGAACAACGTGACCTCGAAGGTGCCGGTCGCGTCCGACATCTGGACGAAGGCAAAGCGCCGGCCTTCGGCCGACGACCGCTCCTTGCGGCCGATCACGATCCCGGCGAGGCGATAGCGGGTCGAGCCGCCGGCGGCGAGCCGGTCGGGCAGATCGGCAAAGCGCACCACCCCGACCCGCGCCAGGCTTCTGCCATAGGCGTCGAGCGGATGGCTGGAGAGATAAAAGCCGAGCGCCGCGAATTCCTGCTGCAGCCGGTCGAGCGCCGACCAGTCCTCGGTCTGCGGCAGCGCCGAGCGCTGGCCGGGCGCATCGGGCGCCGAGCCGAAGAGATTGACCTGGTTGCTCGCGCGCTCCTCCGCCGCGGCGCTGGCATGGCGCAGCAGCAGATCGATCGCGGCAAAACTCTGCGCGCGGTTGGGATTGAGACAATCGAACGCACCGGCGCGGATGAGGTTTTCGAATTGCCGCCGGTTGAAGCTTTTGACATCGAGCCGGCGAGCGAAATCGAACAGGTCCTTGAACGGGCCATTGGCCGTGCGCTCGGCCGCGATCTCGCGCATCGCCGCCGCGCCCACGCCCTTGACCGCGGCCAGCGCATAGCGGATCGCCGCCCCGTCGCGCGTCGCCTCGACCGAGAACTCGACCGCCGAGCGGTTGATGTCGGGCGGCAGCAGCTTTACGCCGAGCCGCGCGCATTCCTGCCGAAACTCATTGAGCTTGTCGGTATTGCCGAGATCGAGCGTCATCGACGCGGCGAGAAATTCGACCGGATAATTGGCCTTCAGGTAGGCGGTCTGGTAAGCAATCAGGGCGTAAGGCGCCGAATGCGATTTGTTGAAACCATAGCCGGAAAATTTTTCCATCAGATCGAAAACGAGATTCGCCTGATCCTCGTCGATGCCTTTCTTGACCGCGCCGGCGACGAAATTCGCGCGCTGTGCCACCATCTCCGATTTGATCTTCTTGCCCATCGCGCGGCGCAGCAGATCGGCGCCGCCAAGGCTATAATCGGCCATGATCTGAGCCGCCTGCATCACCTGCTCCTGATAGGTGAAGACGCCATAGGTCGGCTTCAAAATCGGCTCCAGCAGCGGATGCGGGTAGGATATCGGCTCTTCGCCGTTCTTGCGCCTGATGTAGCTCGGGATGCTGTCCATCGGTCCGGGCCGATAGAGCGCATTCATCGCAATGATGTCTTCAAATCGGTTGGGCTTGAGCTTGCGCAAGCTATCGCGCATGCCCGAGCTTTCCAATTGGAAGATGCCGTGGGTCTCGCCGCGGGCGACGAGCTCGTAGGTCTTGCTGTCGTCCAGGGGTATCCGCGCGAGATCAAAGGGCATACCGCGCGCGGCGATGAGATCGACGGCCTTCGCCAGCACATCGAGGGTTTTGAGGCCCAGGAAGTCGAATTTCACGAGGCCGGCGAGCTCGACATATTTCATGCTGAACTGCGTCACCGGCATGTCGGAGCGCGGATCGCGGTAGAGCGGTACCAGCTCGTCGAGCCGCCGGTCGCCGATCACGACGCCGGCCGCATGGGTCGAGGCGTGGCGGTAAAGACCCTCGAGCTTTAGGGCGATCGTCATGAGACGCGCCACCGATTCGTCCTCGTCGCGCATCTGCTGCAACGCCGGCTCGCCGTTGATCGCATCTTTCAGCGTGACCGGATTGGCGGGATTGTTCGGCACCAGCTTGCAGATGCGGTCGACCTGGCTATAGGGCATCGCCAGCACGCGGCCGACATCGCGCAGCACCGCGCGGGCCTGCAACTTGCCGAAGGTGATGATTTGCGCGACCCGGTCGCTGCCATATTTCTCCTGGACGTGGCGGATCACCTCGTCGCGCCGCTCTTGGCAGAAATCGACGTCGAAATCCGGCATCGACACGCGCTCGGGATTGAGGAAGCGCTCGAAGATAAGGCCGAAGCGCAACGGATCGATATCGGTGATTGTGAGCGCCCAAGCGACCACCGAGCCCGCGCCCGAGCCGCGGCCCGGCCCGACCGGAATGCCTTGCGCCTTCGACCATTGGATGAATTCGGCGACGATGAGGAAATAGCCGGCGAAGCCCATCTTGATGATGACGTCAAGCTCGAAAGCGACGCGCTCGCGATAAGGCTTGGCGACGGCGTCGCGCTCCTCCGCGCTCATCTCCGGCCGATAGACTTGCGCCTCGAGGCGGCGCTCCAGCCCGGCGCTGGCGCCGATGCGCAGCTCTTCTTCTTCCTTGCGCCCGGTCTCGGCGGTGAACGGCGGCAGGATCGGCTTGCGCGCCTCGGGCATGTAGGCGCAGCGCTGCGCGATCGTCAGCGTGTTGTCGCACGCCTCGGGCAAGTCGGCGAACAGCAGCCGCATCTCGGCCGGCGATTTGAAAGAATGCTGAGCCGTGAGCTTGCGGCGGTTGTCGTCGCTCTGCATCACGCCTTCGGCGATGCACAGCAGCACGTCATGCGCCGCGTCGTAGCTCGGATCGGGAAAGTAGGCGTCGTTGGTCGCGACCAGCGGCAGATCGAGCTTATAGGCGAGCTCGATCAAGTCGCTCTCGATACGCTCCTCGGGCGCCATGCCGTGGCGCATCAGCTCGACATAGAGCCGGCCGGGAAACCAGGCCGCGAGCCGCACCAGCATCGCCTCGGCCGCCGCCTTCTGTCCTTCGAGCAGCAAGCGGCCGACCGGCCCCGCCGGCCCGCCGGTCAATGCCAGCAAGCCCTCGCTGCGGCCGTCGAGCGCGGCGAGGTCGATTTGCGGCACCTCGCCGCTCGCGGTCTCGAGAAAGGATTTGCTGACCAGCGTCAGCAGATTGCGATAGCCGATCTCGCTCTGCACCAGCACCACCACCGGATCGGGCGGCAGCGCCGGCCCCGTGCGCGCGGCGAGTCGGACATTCTCGACATCCGCGCGCCTGAGGCCGAGCTCGCAGCCGATGATCGGCTGAACCCCTGTCTCGGCTGCCGCGATCGCGAATTCGAGCGCGCCGAAGAGATTGCCCGAATCGGTCATCGCTACGGCGGGCATGGCGTTTTTCTTGGCGAGGGCGACCAGCTCCTTGACCTTGATCGCGCCCGTCGACAGCGAATAGGCGGAATGGGTGCGGAGATGGATGAAATCGGCGTGCGGCATGCCCTAAAGCTTGGCAGAGCGCAGCCCGCACGCAAGCGGATTCTACAGATCGGTTTTATCCGCTACACTCGACCGCAACAACGCCAGCAAGGGAGCGCCCGATGACACGCATCACCATTCTCAAGCGCGAAGAAATGAACGAGGAGCAAGGCCGCGTCTATGACGAGGCGAAGGCCGCGAGCGCCCCGGTCGGCGGGCCCTATTACGCCTATATCCGCAATCCGCGCTTGTTCCGCGCGGCGCAGGAAATGGGCAAGGCGATCGGATCGTTCAAGCTCAGCGGCCGCGAGCGCCAGATCGCGGTGCTGACCACGGCGCGATTCTGGAATGCGCAATATCCGTGGGGCGCGCAGGTGCGGAACTCGCTCGCCCAAGGCGTCGATCAAGCGACGGTCGACGCGATCAACGCCGGCAAGACGCCCGACCTGCCCAATCCGCGCGAGGCGATGGCGCATAAGCTCGCCAAGGAGCTGTTGACCAACAAGAGCCTGAGCGAAGCGACCTACCGGGAAGCCGAGAAGCTGTTCGGCAGCGACGATCTTGTCGGTCTCGTCGGCGCGGTCGGCCAATTCTCGATGGTCTGTTGCAGCGCCAACGCCTTCGACATCACCCCTGCGCCGGAATTCGCGAAGCTGGGCTGACGCCGCGCGTCGGATCGCCTTGTCGGCGAGTGCGGCTCGTATCGCGGAAAGCGCTGAGTGCGGCGGCTCATGAAATTCCTGTAACCTGGCCGCTTGCGCGTGACGACCTAGAGGAAGTTGTTATACAAGGACAATCACGGGCGGACGATCGAAGCGCGCCGCAAAGAATCTTGCCGAGGGAGGTTAGCGTGAAAGAGATGTATCGCTGCGGTTGCGTCGGTTTGGCCGCATTCTGCCTGCTATACGCATCGCCGGTTCGCGCGGCGGAAGTTCTGCATGTCGGCAAGGCGGCGCTGGCCGCAGCGCCGACGCTGGCCGCCGATGTCGGCGTGAAAAGCGGCATCTTCGCCAAGCATGGGCTCGACGTCCAAATTGCCGATTTCGCCGGCGGCGGCAAGATGCACCAGGCGATGGCTGCCGGCAGCATCGATATCGGCGTCGGCGCGGGGCCGGAGATGGCGCTCGTCGCCAAGGGCTCGCCCGAGCTTGCGATCTGCAACGCCTTCCCGCCGGTTACCTTCATTTCCATCATGGTGCCGGGCGATTCGCCGGTCCATACCGTCGCCGACCTCAAGGGCAAGCGGGTCGCGGTCTCGAGCGCCGGCGGCCTCACCTATTGGCTGGCGCTCGAGTTGGCGCGCACGCAGGGCTGGGGACCCGACGGCGTCAAAATCGTGACGATCGGCAACGGCGCGCAAAACATCATCGCCGCGTTCCAAACCCACGCGGTCGATGCCGATATCGGACCCAGCGCCGTGGCCGTCAATCTGGAAGCGCACAAGAGCGGGCGGCTTCTGGAATCGGTCTCGAAATACGAGGGCAATCTCGGGGCAGGCACGATCTATGCGACCAAGGCGCTGATCGCAAACCATCCCGACACGATCCGCCGCTTCCTCGCCGGCTGGTTCGAGACCGTCGCTTTCATGCGGGCGCACAAGAACCAGACGGTGAAGATCGAAAGCGCGGTGACCGGCTTCTCGCCCGAGGTCCAGGCGAAAGAATACGACATCAACATCGGCGGCTTCAGCACCACCGGCAAGTTCGACGCGCAATCGCTCGCGAACCTCAAGCGCTCGTTCGTCGATCTGAAACTGCTCTCGACCCCGCCCGACATGTCGAAGCTCTACACCGAGAAGTTTCTGCCCAAGAGCTAGCTAGCGCTCCGCCACCATACCGTCCTCGAGCGAGAGGGTGCGGTCCATGCGCCGCGCCAGATCGAGATTGTGGGTGGCGATGAGAGCGGCAAGGCCGGTGCGACGCACGAGATCGAGCAGCACCGCGGTCACATCGTCCGCCGTGCGATGATCGAGATTGCCGGTCGGCTCGTCGCCCAGCAGCAGCCGCGGCTGATTGGCGAGCGCGCGCAGGATCGCGACCCGCTGCTGCTCGCCGCCCGAGAGCCGCGCCGGGCGATGCTCGGCCCGCGCCTCCAGCCCGACCAGCGCCAACAACTCGAGCGCGCGCCGATGCGCGGCACGCCGTGCGACGCCGGCGATCATCTGCGGGAGCACGATGTTCTCGGCGGCGGAAAATTCCGGCAGTAGATGGTGAAACTGATAGACGAAGCCGATCGCCGCCCGTCGCGAGGCGGTGCGCTCGGCATCGTTCATGCGGCTGCAATCCTTGCCTTCGAGCAGCACCGCGCCGCTGTCCGGCCGCTCGAGCAGGCCGGCGAGATGCAACAGCGTCGATTTGCCCGCGCCCGACGGCCCGACCAGCGCGACGATCTCGCCCGGCTGGATCGTCAGCGACACGCCGCGCAACACCGGCAGCTTGCCGCTGCTTTGCACATAGGTCCGCGTGACCTGGCGCAGCTCGAGCGTCGGCCCAATCCCCGAATTTGGGCCCGTCACAGGCGAAGACTCATGCGCGATCACTCATAGCGGAGCGCTTCGACCGGATCGAGCTGCGCGGCGCGCCACGACGGGTAGATGGTCGCCAGGAATGAAAGGCCGAACGCCATGCCGACCACCGCGCCGACCTCGTAAGGATCGACCCGCGCCGGAATTTGCGTCAGGAAATAGATCTCGGCCGAGAACAGATCGGTGCCGATGATCGCCTGCAGCACGCGGCGAATCCCCTCGATATGCTCGGCGAATTCGACGCCCAAAACGAAGCCGGCGAAGGTGCCGAGGATGCCGACGCTGGCGCCGGCGAGGATGAAGATGCGCAGGATCATGCCGCGCGTCGCACCCATCGTGCGCAGGATGGCGATGTCGTGGCCCTTGTCCTTCACCAGCATGATCATGCTGGAAATGATATTGAACGCGGCGACCACGATGATCAGCGTCAGGATCAGGAACATGACGTTGCGCTCGACCTCGACCGCGTTGAAGAAGCTGAGATTGCTCTGCTGCCAGTCGAAAATCTGCACCTTGCCGCCGAGCGCGCTGTCGATCTCGCGGTCATAGGCGCGAACATTGTCGGCATTGGCGACCATAACTTCGAGGCTGGTCACCGCATTGTCGATATTGAAGAAGGTCTGTGCCGTGTCCATCGGCATGAAGACGACGGAATTATCGAATTCGTACATGCCGACATTGAAGGTGCCGGCGACGGTATAGCTCTTGATGCGCGGCACCGTGCCGAAGACGGTCGCCGAGCCTTGCGGGGAAATGAGCGTGATCGAGCCGCCCGGCTCGATGCCCAGGCTTTGGGCGAGCCGATAGCCGATGATGACGCTGTTGCCCGTGAAATTGGCGAGCGCGCCTGCCGAGAGATGGCTACCGATCAGCGGCTGCGCCTTGAGATCGGCGGCGGTGAAGCCGCGCACCAGCGCGCCGCCCGATTGCGCGCCGGCGGTCGCCATCACCTGGCCCTGGATCGTCGGCGTCACCGAGACGATGCCCGGCAGCTTCTTGATCTGCGCCGCGAGACCGCCGTAATCGCTGATCGCGCCATGCTGGGCGTAGACGTTGATATGGCCGTTGAAGCCGAGAATGCGGCCCAGAAGCTCGGCGCGGAAGCCGTTCATCACCGCCATCGTGACAATGAGGGTCGCGACGCCAAGCGCGATGCCGGTCAGCGAGAAGATCGCGATCACCGAGATGAAGCCTTCCTGGCGCCGCGCGCGCAGGTACCGGAACGCGATCATCCGCTCGAGCGTACCAAAGACCATCACGCCACCATCAGGTTGAATGCCGCCTCGGGCGTCATCTCGGTGCGCTCGCCGCTCTTGCGGTTCTTCGTCTCGACCAGGTTGTTGGCGAGGCTGCGCGGGCCGATCACGAGCTGATAGGGTAGCCCGATCAAATCCATCGCGGCGAATTTCGCGCCGGCGGATTCGTCGCGGTCGTCATAGAGAACCTCGACGCCGGCCTTCTGCAGCTTGCCGTAAAGATCGTCGCAAGCCGCGCGGCATTTGGCATCGCCGACGCGCAGATTGATCAGCCCGACCTTGAACGGCGCGACGCTCGCCGGCCAGACGATGCCGTGATCGTCGTGGCTCGCCTCGATCAGCGCGCCGACGAGGCGCGACACGCCGATCCCGTAAGAGCCCATCTCGAGCGTGACCGGCGCGCCGTCGGCGCCCGCGACCACGGCATTCATCGCCTTGGAATATTTGGTGCCGAAATAGAATACCTGCCCTACCTCGATGCCGCGCGCCTGGCGCCGGCGCGCTTCGGGCACGCGCGCCGCGAACTCAGCGGCGTCGTGCTTCTCGTCGGTCGCGGCATACCAGCCGGCGATATAGTCCTGCACCTGCGGCGAGGCGGGGTCCATGCTGTTCTCGTCGAGATTGACGACGTCGCTGTCGTAGAACAGCTCGCTCTCGCCGGTATCGGCTTGGACGTGGAATTCATGGCTGAGATCGCCGCCGATTGGGCCGGTATCGGCGCGCACCGGGATCGGCGTCAGCCCCATGCGCTTGAAGGTCTTCATATAGGCGACGAACATCTTGAAATAGGACGCGACTGCGCCGGCCTTGTCGAGATCGAAGGAATAGGCGTCCTTCATCAGGAACTCGCGCCCGCGCATCACGCCAAAGCGCGGGCGCACCTCGTCGCGGAACTTCCACTGGATGTGATAAAGCGTCTTGGGCAATTCGCGATAGGTTTTGACGGAGTTGCGGAAGATGTCGGTGATAAGCTCTTCATTGGTCGGGCCGTAGAGCATATCGCGCTCGTGGCGGTCGCGGATGCGCAGCATCTCCTTGCCATAGACATCGTAACGCCCGCTCTCGCGCCAGAGCTCCGCCGGCTGCAAGGTCGGCATCAGCAGCTCTTGCGCGCCGGCGGAATCCTGCTCCTCGCGCACGATCTGCTCGACTTTGCGCAACACGCGCAGGCCGAGCGGCAGCCAGGAATAGATGCCGGCGGCCGATTGCCGGATCATGCCCGCGCGCAGCATCAGGCGGTGCGAGACGATCTGCGCCTCGGCCGGATTCTCTTTCAGAAGCGGCAGGAAATAGACGGAAAGACGCACGATCTTCCTCGGTGATGACGCGGTGGAATTTAGGGAACGGCGATGCCGCTGTCCAATGCGACTCCGCTTACGTCATGCCGCTGTCGGCAGGTCGGTTTCGGCTCGGACAGTCAACTACTCGTGAGCAGCGGCATCCCGCTCTTGACCAACGCGCCGACCGGGGCGACATGATGCGCGGTGATTTAAGATCATGCTTTGCGTCTCACGCATCCTCGTTTTAACGGCCGCGGCGCTGTGTACCGCATGCGCGGAGCCGGCCCCGCCGGGCGTCAATCAGGTCGCCTGGGACCGGGCCCTTCATGATTGCAAGGAACCGGCGCGCGCTTACGGCTACGGCAAATACGACTTTGACGATATCGGCCATCCTCGGATATTCGCGCAGGATACGAGTTGGGAGGTCGTCGATCCCTGCATGAAGGCGAAAGGCTTTCCGGCGCCGCCGTAAGCTTCAGCGTTTGGCGTCGCGACACGCCTCGGCGAGCGCGGCGTTTTGATCGGCGTTTAGCGGCTGGCCGTTGAAATAGGCCCGATTGCCGCGCAGCGTGACATAGCCGAGGATCGCCTTGCCGCCGATCCCGCCGGTTTTGGGCAGGTTGAACTTGCCGGCAAGCCGCCGATCGATCTCGATCGGGAAATTATCGACTGCCGGAGATTGCGCGCTTGACGGCAAATCGGCCGGCGCCACGGCATTCCCGTTGGCATCGACCCCCGGCAGATAATCGGCACCGGGCACGGCGGCCGCGCCGCCGGCCAGCGCGGCGCAGATTTGCGACGACATCTCCAGACCGCCATCCGCCCTTTGCGCCACCCCGCCGGGCGGCGGCGATGCGCTATCGGCAAAAGCCGGTCCCGCAAGCATCGTCAGAGCGAAAGCCAGCGCGCGCCACATGTCGGAACCCTAGACCATGATCGGACCGGATGGAATCGCCGAAGGCGATCCACCGGTCCGTGAATCACGGTCTAACTTCTTAAAATGAGAGCAAGATTCACGCATCTTGCTCTGGCCGAAAGCGTGCGGCACAGCCAAGATGGCGCGACAGCCCTGCTTTGGCGATCGTGGCGCTAGTCTTTCTCGTCCCGTTTGCGATGCTTTAGAATGGTGATAATCGGCAACAGAATTAACGTGACGTAAGCCGGGGCTTTTCATACACTCCTTTCAGCTTTCGCGGCTCTCGCGCAAGAAAGCGACCGGTCCAAGTTTAGGGAGGAAAAGCCGCTAACACGCGGTTTGGGGGAATCAACCCTTTCGAAGAAGCCGGGTACGCATGACGAGACGGGTTAGGGCAAGATCGCAGCGATCTTGCCTTATTTTTTGCTCAAAATTTGTGCTGCGAGTGGCTGGCGGCAAATCCAGCACGGCTTGCCCAAGGCGGGCGAAGGTCGAGGACCCGCCCATGCACCGGACAACTCGGCACATGCGCGCCCTTCAGATAGCCGAGGCTCATCAGGAACTCGCCCACGATCTCGCCGCCGGTGAAGCGGAAATTCTCGCGAAACAGCGTCACCCAGCGCTCTTTCGAGCGCGGATGATGCGCGTCGAGCCAGGCGGCGAACGAGCCGTGGCTGGCGCGGATCGCTTGCAGACGCCGGGCATTCTCGATCACCGCCGCGATCTTCAGCCGATTGCGGACGATGCCGGCATCCGCCATCAGCCGCTTCACGTCACGCGCGCCGAAACCCGCGACCGCGTCGATATCGAAGCCGCGGAACGCCGCGTTGAACGCCGCGCGCTTTTTCAGCACCGTGAGCCAGGACAATCCCGCCTGATTGATCTCGAGCGCCAGCCGCTCGAACAGCACGGCATCGTCGCGCGCCGGAAACCCGTATTCGCGTTCGTGATAGGCGCCGTGGAAGGGATGGTCGGGCGCGAGGCGGCAATAGGCGGCGCTCATCGCGTCACGACCTGAGGCTGACGAGGCCCATGCGGATGATCGCGTACATGATCACCCACAGCACCGCTGCGAGGACGGTGGTCGCGCCGACCTTCATCAGGAGGCGCGGATTGGCCGGCGCGCCGGCCGCATGGCCAAGATCGCCCTTCTCCGCCGGCTTCACGCCCCAAGGCAGCACGGCGAAGATCGCCAACCACCAGATCACGACATACATCGCGACGCCGACGAGCCAATTCATGCGCTATACCTGCTCGAGCTCGATCAAGGTGCCGGCGAAATCCTTGGGATGGAGAAACAGCACCGGCTTGCCGTGGGCGCCGATGCTAGGCTCGCCGTCGCCCAAAACCCGCGCGCCCGATTGCCGCAGCTTATCGCGCGCGGCAGCGATATCCGCAACCTCGTAGCACAGATGATGCATGCCGCCGGCCGGGTTGCGCGCAAGGAACGCCGCCACCGGCGAGTTCTCGCCCAAAGGCGCCAGCAGCTCGATCTTGGTATTGGCGAGCGCGACGAAGACCGTGGTGACGCCATGCGCCGGCAGATCGACCGGCGCCGAAACCGCGGCGCCCAGCACGTCGCGATACAACGCCGCCGCCCAGGCAAGGTCCGGCACGACGATCGCGACATGGTTGAGCCGGCCAATCATCGGATGATTCTAGCGCGGCGCGCGCGGGGCTTGAAGCCGTGTTCGGGCTCTTAGCGCAGAGCGGCTGCCGCCGCCGGCAGCAGCCACGCAAGCCGCGCCGCCCATTCCGCCTGTCCCAGCTCGTCGGCGACCAGGTCTTGGCGCAATTCGATCTCGACATAGGGCAGGCCGCGGCGCTCGGCGTGGAACGGAATGGTGTAGTCCGATGTCGCGGTGAGCCGGTAAGGCTCGTTGTCGCCGACGACAAAGCCTTCGCCGCGCAAGAGATCGCCGAGCGCGCTCCCCAGCCGCGGGTCGCGGTCATAGAGCATGCCCGCTTGCCAGGGGCGTGCTTCGCCATAAAACACCGGCGTGAAGCTATGCTGGGCGATCACGATCGTCTCCTGGCCGATGCGGCGGCGGCGGTCGAGCAACGCGTCGATCGCGTCGTGATATGGCGCGAAGATCGCCAGCCACCGTGCCTCTCGATCCGCCGGATCGAGGCCGACATTGCCGGGAATGGCCGTGGG
>DATLUE010000073.1:0-6906 GCA_035533255.1 Allostellaceae bacterium
GTTACCTATATGCTACCTGGCTGCGGCCCCGCTCAGTTCGCGTGGCGCCGCTATCCGACAACTAACGAAGGTTGCTGAGATTTCTGGAGCGGGCGAAGGGATTCGAACCCTCGACCCCAACCTTGGCAAGGTTGTGCTCTACCCCTGAGCTACGCCCGCATCCAAGGGGCGGGATCATAGGGGGCTAAAGGTTGGTTTTCAATTACCCGAGAGGAGCGCGCGCGCCGGATTAACCGGACGCCGCCCTTGCCTTAACGCTCCCTGCCCGCCATTTTTAGGGTGTCTCCAGGGAAAAAGCACATGGAAGCGATTATCGGCGGCGCGGCCCCAGCGGGCGACCCCAACCTCGTCAAGAACGGCTCGACCGACACCTTCATGGCGGACGTCATCGACGCGTCGCATGACACGGCGGTGGTGGTCGATTTCTGGGCGCCGTGGTGCGGGCCGTGCAAGCAGCTCGGGCCGGCGCTGGAAAAAGCCGTGCGCGACGCCAAAGGCGCCGTCCGCATGGTCAAGATCAACATTGACGAGAACAAAGAGCTGGCGGCGCAGATGCGCATCCAGTCGATCCCGGCGGTCTACGCCTTCAAGGACGGAAGGCCGGTCGACGGCTTCGTCGGCGCGGTCCCGGAAAGCCAGATCAAGCAATTCGTCGGCAAGCTCGCGGCCGCCGCCGGCCCCGGCGCCTCGCCGATCGCCGAGGCGGTCGCGCTTGCGAAGGAGGCGCTGGCCGCCGGCGACCAGCCGCGCGCCGCCAATATTTACGAGCAGGTGATCCAGCACGATCCCGGCAATGTCGATGCGATGGCCGGGCTTGCCCGAATCGCGCTGGCCAAGAAGGATTTGAAGGAGGCTGCCGAGCTTCTTGCCGAGATTCCGGCCGAGCATGCGGGCCATGTCGATGTCGTGGCCGCGCGCGCCGGGCTCGAGCTGGCCGAGACCGGCGCCAAGGCGGCGGGCGCGATCGGCGAGCTCGAAGCGCGGCTCGCCGCCGATCCGAACGACCATCAGGCGCGGCTCGATCTCGCCGCGGCGCTCTTTGCCGCGGGCGAGCGCGAGCCCGCGATCGACCAATTGCTCGATGCCGTGCGCCGCGACCGCGAATGGAACGAGCAAGCGGCGCGCAAGCAACTGGTCAAGTTCTTCGAGGCGATCGGGCTCGGCGATCCCTTGACCGTGCAATCGCGCAAGCGTCTCTCCTCGATTCTTTTCTCATGATCGGCCGGCTCGCGTGAGCTTCGAGCCGCGCTTCGACGAGCTGCCGCGGCTGCTGCCGATCTTTCCGCTGACCGGCGTGCTGCTGTTGCCGCGCGGCCGCCTGCCGCTCAACATCTTCGAGCCGCGCTATCTCGCGATGACGCTCCATGCGCTGGCGCATGGCCGCATGATCGGCATGATCCAGCCGCAAGAGGGCGCGGGCGATGCCGGCGATCCCGCGGTCTATCGCACCGGCTGCGCCGGCCGGATCGTCGAATTCGCCGAGACCGAGGATGGCCGCTTTCTCGTGACCCTCAAAGGCGTCGCCCGCTTCGATCTCCGCGACGAGCCGGCGCGCGCCAACATGTTCCGCGTCGTCGTGCCGGATTGGCAGCGCTGGCGCGGCGATCTCGCCCAGGACGACAAGGGCGTCGAGCGCGAGCGCATGGTCGCGGCGCTCAAGCCGTATTTCGACCGCCAGGGCATCAACGCCGATTCGGAAATTCTCGTCACGGCGCCGATCGAGCATCTGGTCAATTCCTTGGCGATGGCGTGCCCGTTCAGCCCGAGCGAGCGCCAGGCGCTGCTGGAGGCGCCGCGCACCCGCGACCGCGCCGAGATTCTGACGGCGCTGGTCGAGATGTCGGTCGCGGCGAGCGTCGCGCCCGGCAGCAGCGGCGCGGCGAGGAACTGACCGGCATCTTTAGAGGGAGCGCAGGCGATGGCCGATCCGGCTGGCGAAATCGACCGCAGGCTGTTGGAGATTTTGGTGTGTCCGCTGACCAAGGGGCCGCTCGCCTATGACCGCGCGCGGCAAGAGCTGGTCAGCGTGCAAGCCGGCCTCGCTTATCCGATCCGCGACGGCATTCCGATCATGCTGGTCGATGAGGCGCGCTCGCTCGACGACGCGGAAAAGGCGGCGCTCGCCGGCAAGCCATGAATGGGTCCGCGTCGCCGGTAGGCGGCACCACGCGCTGGCCGACCGAGCTGCGCTTGAAGCGTGCCGAGCGCCGCCTCGACATCGCTTTCGACGACGGTACCCATTTTACGCTGCCCGCGGAATATCTGCGGGTCGAAAGCCCGTCGGCCGAGGTGCAAGGGCATGGCCCGGGCCAGCGCCAGCTCGTCGCCGACCGCGCCCAGGTCGGGATCGAGCGCATCGAGCCGGTCGGCAATTACGCCGTGCGCCTCATCTTCGACGATCGCCACGATACCGGCATCTATTCCTGGAGCTATCTGCACCAGCTCGGGCGCGAGCATGACAGCCGTTGGGCCGCCTATCTCGCCGAGCTCGAAAAGGCCGGGTTGAAGCGCTGAGTCGCCGGATTAGCGCGCGTCGTATTTTGTCTTGAGGGCATCGAGCGCTGCGTCCAACGCAGCGGCAATGCGCCTCATGCGCTTGGCGGCGCCGGGGTCGGCGACGTGGTCGTCCGCAAGCTCAATCCAATAGCGGTAGCTATCCGTAACGAGGGATTCCGTTGCGCCGATCGCCGCCTTGACCTGATGGCGCAGGCCTTCGCGTGCGGCGATTTCTCGCCACTCGCGGACGATGACGCGCGCTTCCTCGGCCAAGCGATCGCGATCCTCGGTTTCTTCCGCCAGCCGCACCAGTCTTGCAGCAGCTTTTTCCGCCCGTGTCACCGGCCGCAACGACGGCGCGGAGCTTTCCCCAAGGCTTTCCATCGGCACCTCCAAAATCTGGGCGGTACGCTGCAACGCCTCGCGACTGCCGGGCTTCTTTCCGCCTTCGATCTCGGCAAGATAGCTGACGGCCACCTGCGTAGCGTCGGCGAGCGCGCGCTGCGTCATGCCGCGCTTTTCGCGCCAGACGCGGATGCTGTTTTCGCCCTCCAGGATTCGCTCCGCTTCTTTGCGCGTGAGATAATTGCGTTTTGCGACATCCCATCCGAGACGCTTTTCTTCGGCGCGATGCCTCTCAACGGCCGCTAAATCGGCATTATCCTCGGCGGCCTGCAAAAGAGCCTGAAAATCAATCCGCCGCAGCGTGACGGTTTTTTCGGTTTCGGCCAGAAGCTTGATCCGTGTCATCGATAAACTTCCCTGCGATGTCCGACGCGATCGACAATCACGTCGCCTTGATAAATCCGAAACACCGCCCGCCAGTCGCCTTTTCGCAGTCGCCACACGCCCGGCTGTCCGATCATCTGCGTCGTAAACGCAAACCGGGCGGTGGGTGCTGCCGCAACGCCGTCCAAGGCATCCAGCAATCGCTTGCGATCCGCCCTCGGCATCGCCGCAAGCTGCCGTATGACTTCCGGCGGGATGAGCAACGCCATAAAATATATTCGCTATTAGCGAACGAAGCGTCAAGCGAAAAATTCGCCAATAGCGCATCTCCTTATCCCTTAACGCCCGGCTCGAACCGACGTTATGCTGCCTCGCCAGGAGGGAACGATGCTCGCCACCTCGACCGCCGGGAGCCTGCCCAAGCCGTTCTGGCTGGCGACGCCGCGCATGCTCTGGGCGCCCTGGGCGCAGGACGGCGAAGCTCTCGCCGAGGCCAAGCGCGACGCGACCTTGCTCTGCCTCAAGGAGCAGGAGGATGCCGGCATCGACATCGTCACTGACGGCGAGCAGTCGCGCCAGCATTTCGTCCACGGCTTCCTCGCGCAGATCGACGGCATCGATTTCGGGAAGCGCGTGAAGATGGGCATCCGCAACGATCGCTATGTCGCGGAATGCCCGACCGTGGTCGGGCCGCTCGTGCGCAAGGCATCGGTCCATCGCAGCGAGGCGACGCTCGCGCGCGCCCATACCACGAAGACGCTGAAATTCACCTTGCCGGGGCCGATGACGATGGTCGATACCATCGCCAACGAGCATTATCCCGACCGCGTCGCGATGGCGATGCGCTTTGCCGAATTGCTGAACGAGGAAGCGCGCGAGCTCGAGACGCTGGGTATCGATGTCATCCAATTCGACGAGCCGGCGTTCAACGTCTATGGCGATGCGGTCAAGGATTGGGGCATCGCGGCGCTCGAGCGCGCGGCCGAGGGGCTGCGCTGTCGGACCTCGGTCCATATCTGCTACGGCTACGGCATCAAGGCCAACATCGACTGGAAGAATTCGCTGGGCACGGAATGGCGGCAATACGAAGCGGTGTTTCCCACGCTTGCCGCCAGCCGGATCGACCAGGTCTCGCTCGAATGCGCCAATTCGCGCGTGCCGCTCGAGCTATTGCGGCTCCTGGGCGAGAAGCAAGTCGCGCTCGGTGCGATCGATGTCGCGACCGACCGGATCGAGACGGCGGACGAGGTCGCCGCGACCTTGCGCCGCGCGCTCGGCTATGTGCCGGCGACGCGGCTCGAGGCCTCGACCAATTGCGGCATGGCGCCGCTCGACCGCGCGGTGGCGCTCGGGAAACTGCGCGCGCTCGCTGCCGGCGCCGCGCTCGTTAGGAAGGAGCTCTCATGACTCTGCCGCCGGCCACCCGGACGCGCCTCGGCGCCGACATCAATCATCCGCTCGGCACCGCCGGTCTCATCGTTGTCTGCAAGCGCGACGGCTTCGTCGAATTTCACGACGCCACGACTTTCGCGCTCCAGGAAGAGATCAAGCTGCCGGATTTTCCGCACGAGGTCGTGCTCTCGCCCAATCGCCAGAAGGCCTATGTCTCGATCTACGGCAACGGCCAGGTCGGCACCAACACCGAGCCCGGCACGCGCATCGCCGTGATCGACATCGCCGGCAAGAAGCTTGATGGCTTCATCGAGATCGCGCCGTTCCTCGCGCCGCATGCGATGACGTTCGATGGGGCGGGGCTGCTGTGGGCGACCGCGGAATCGAGTCATGCGCTGGTCTATATCGATCCGGCGCGCGGAGCGGTTCTGGGTCACGTCGAGACCGGCACGAACCGCTCGCATTTCATGGCCGCCAACGCCGATGGCAGCAAGCTTTACGTGCCGCATCGCCAGCTCAGCTTCATGAGCGTCGTCGATACTGCGACCCGCAAGGTGGTGAAGCGCATTCCCGATTTCCGCTACGAATGCCAGGGGGTCGCGACCGCGCCCGACGGCAACCGGGTCTATCAGGCGTCGAGCGCGCGGCCCGAGATCAGCGTCATCGATCCCGCGACCGACACGGTCGCCGGCAAGATCAAGATCGAGGGGCTGGGCGAGGATTTTCCGCCGCAGCTCAACCGGCTGCGCGTCAGCCCGGACAATCGCTATCTCGTCGTCTCGTTCAATCAGTCGCGTGTCGCGGCGGCGATCGACACCGAAGAACCGGCGCGCAAGCATCTATTCAAACTGGAAAAAGGCCCGATGGGCATCGCCTTCGATGCCGAGGTCAAGCACGCCCTCGTCACCAATCACGACGAGGGCACGATCTCGGTGATCGATCTCGCGGCGATGAAGCTCGCCGGCTCGTTCAAGACCCATATCGGCCCCGAGACGATGGCGTTTTATTAAAGAGCCTCGCCGCGCACCAACCGCGGCAGATCGCCGACGACGCCCATCGCGTGGCGCATGAAGAAGCGCTTCAAGCCGGGCGCGCGATTGACCGCGGCAAGGCCGAGATCGCGCGCGAGCTTGAGCGGAGGCAGCTCGTTGGCGAACAACCGGTTGAGCCCGTCGGTGACGGCGGTGAGCGTCAAGCTGTCGAGCCGTCGCCAGCGCTCGTAGCGGCGCAGCAGCGCGGCGCTGCCGAGATCGAGGCCGATGCGATGCGTGTCGACGATCAGCTCGGCCAGCGCCGCGACATCGCGCACGCCGAGATTCCAGCCCTGGCCGGCGATCGGATGGATGACATGGGCGGCATCGCCAACGAGGGCGAGGCGCGTCGCCGCGTAACGCTCGGCTTGCAGCAAATGCAGCGGATAGGACCAGCGCCCGCCTTCGACCGCGATCGCGCCGAGGAAGTCGCCGAAGCGGCTCGTGAGCTGTTCCAGAAATCTTTTATCGTCGAGCGCCAGCAATCCCGGTGCCGCTTCCTCATTCTCGGTCCAGACGATCGACGAGCGATTGCCCCCTATCGCTAGGGTGGGCATGGGCAGGATGGCGAACGGCCCCGCGGCGCGGAAATGCTCGACGGCGATGCCGCGATGCGGCTGCTCGTGGCGGACAACGCAGACGATCGCGGTCTGGCGATAGGATTTGCGCCGGGTCTTGATGCCGGCCGCCGCGCGCATCGCCGATTCCCGCCCGTCGGCGCCAACCACCAGCGCCGCGGCAATGCGTCTTCCGTCGGCCAGGGTCAGCCGCGCTTGGGCCGCGGCGAATTCCACCGCTTCGACTGCGCTCGGCGCATAGAGCGAAAGGCCCGGCAAGGCTTCCGCGCGCGCCTGCAGCGCGCTGCGCAGCCGCCGGTTCTCGACGATGTAGCCCAGCGCCTCGGTGTCTACGTCGCGCCGGTCGTAATGCAGGAACAGCGGCGAATCGCCGTCGGCGACGCGAATCGCGCGGATCGGCTGGGCATGCGCGCCGAGCATGTCCCAGACGCCGAGGCCGCGCAGCACCTGCTGCGAGCCATAGGCGATCGCCGTGGTGCGGCCGTCATAGGCGGCGCTGCGGAATTTTGCCGGGTCCTCGCGATCGACGACCGCGACCTCGATTCCGGCGGCGGCGCAGGCGATCGCCAGCGCGAGGCCCGAAAGGCCGCCGCCCACCACCGCGATCTCGGCGCGGATGTCCTTGCTTGGCTTCGCAACAGTGCGGGGTTTCGGCATCGCGCAAGAGTGAAACCCGGCCC
>DATLUE010000074.1:0-30741 GCA_035533255.1 Allostellaceae bacterium
CCGCGTCCGGCCTCTGCAACATGATCGCGGAGGAAAGCGACGCGGAGCGCTGCCTCGTCATCGGCGAGGACCTCGGCACGGTGCCGGAGGATTTTCCGGCGCTGCTCGCCACGCACAACATCCTTTCCTGCCGGCTGCTTATCTTCGCCCGCGACGGCGACCGTTTCCTGGCGCCCGAGGAATATCCGCGCAACGCGCTGGTGTCGGTCGCGACCCACGATCTGCCGCCGCTGCTCGGCTTCATCGAGGGCACCGACATCGAGGCACGCGCGCGGCTGGGATTCTATCCCGACGACGCGAGCCATCGGCAGGCGCAGGACGAGCGCGCGCTCGAGCGGCAACGCTTGCGCGCGGCGGTCAACGCCGCCGGCTTTGCGATCGGCGACGATGTCGCCGGCATCCTCGCCGGGTGTCACGGCTTTCTGGCGCGGACGCCGTGCGCGCTCTTCCTCGTGCAGATGGAAGACCTGGCGATGGAGCACGAGCAGGCCAATATGCCGGGCACCGGCGACGGCCACCCGAATTGGCGGCGCAAATTGTCGCGCGACCTCGAGACGATCTTCGCCGCGCCCGCCACCGACGCGATCCTCGGCGCGATCCGCAAGGAGCGGCCGCGCGGCGAGCGCCCATGAGCCAGCGCTCGCCTTTCGACGCGCCGCTGGCGACCTATCGCTTGCAGCTTCATCGCGAGTTCACCTTCGCGCAGGCGACGGCGATCCTGCCCTATCTCGCGCGCCTCGGGACCAGCCACGTCTATTGCTCGCCCTTTCTCAAGGCGCGCGCCGGCAGCACGCATGGCTACGACATCGTCGATTACACCCGCATCAATCCCGAGCTCGGCGACGAGCCCAGCTTCGCGCGGTTCTGCGCCAACCTCGGCGAGCACGGGCTGGGGCTCATTCTCGATTTCGTGCCCAATCATATGGGCATCGGCCACGCCGACAATGCGTGGTGGCTCGACGTCCTCGAATGGGGGCAGCAATCGCTCTACAGCCGCTATTTCGATATCGACTGGTCGGCGCCGCGGCGCGAGCTGGTCGGCAAGCTGCTGCTGCCGATCCTCGGCAAGAGCTACGGCGCCACGCTCGGCGACGGCGAGATCGCTCTGCGCTTCGAGCCGGTCGCGGGTTGCTTCGATCTATGGTACGCCGATCATCGGCTGCCGGTGAGCCCGCGCGATTATCCGACCGTCCTCGGCACGCTCGCGAAATCGCCGGCGCTGGTCCGCGCGCTCGACCTGCTTCGCGAGGGCTTTCTCGCCGAGGCCGCGCCGAGCGATCTGCGCCAGGCGGCAGCGGCAGCAAAGGAGGCGCTGGTCGAGGCCGCGCGCGATCCGGCAACGGCACAGGCGATCGACGACGCCGTCGCGGCCTGGCACGGCCGCCCGGGCAACGCGGCAAGCTGGACGCGGCTGCACGAGCTGTTGCAACGCCAGTCCTTTCGCCTGGCGCATTGGCGGACGGCGTCGGACGAGGTGAACTACCGCCGCTTCTTCGACATCGAAGGCTTGGTGGGCATGCGCATGGAGCGGATCGTGGTTTTCCGCGACACGCATGAGTTCATCGGCCGGCTGCTCGCCGAGGGCGTGCTGCAAGGCCTGCGGATCGATCATGTCGACGGGCTCGCCGATCCGCAGCGCTACTGCCGACGGCTCAATGCGTTCGCCGCCGCGATCGTGCCGCGCGATGCCGCGGGCAAACGGCTGCGGCCCTACATCCTGGTCGAGAAAATTCTGACCGGCGCGGAAACCCTGCCGCAAAGCTGGCCGGTTGCCGGCACCACCGGATACGACTATCTGGCGCTGGTCAACGGACTGTTCATCGATCCGGCCGGCCTCGCCAAGCTGCAGTGGCAATGGAGCCGACTCACCGGGCATTCGAGCGATATCGAGGAAGAGATCTATCGCTGCCGCCTTCGGGTCATCGACCGCAGTCTCGCCAGCGAGATGACCTATCTCGTTAGCTGGCTGCTCGAGATCGCCGAGGCCGATTGGGTCACGCGCGACTTTACGCACAAGCGCCTGCGCGACGCGCTGACCGAGATCGTCGCGGCGTTTGGCGTTTATCGCACCTATGTCACCGAGCGCGGCATCACCGCTGAAGACCGGCGCGAGATTGCAAGCGCCGTCGCCAAGGCGCAGCGACGCTGGGACGGAGCCGACGGCGAAATCCTCGATTTCATCGCCGCGCTGCTGACCCTCGATATTCGCGAGCGCAATCCCGGGCATTACCGCGACAAGCGCGCCGCCATCCTGCGCTTCGTCGCGCGCTTCCAGCAATACACCGGCGCGATCGCCGCCAAGGCGGTCGAGGACACGTTTTTCTATCGCCATATCCCCTTGGCTTCGGCCAACGAGGTCGGCGCCACGCCCTATCGCCCGACGACGTCGCCTGCGGCGTTTCATGCGCGTATGGCGGAGCGCGCGGCGGCGTGGCCGCTTGGCATGCTGGCCTCGGCCACCCACGACACCAAGCGCGGCGAAGATATGCGCGTCCGGCTCGATGTCTTGAGCGAAATGCCAGACGAATGGACGCGGCGCGTGGCGCGCTGGCAGACCTACAATCGACCACACCGCGACGACAGCGCGGGCCGCCCCGCTCCCAGCGCCAACGACGAATATCTGCTCTACCAAAGCATCGTCGGGACTTGGCCGATGCAGCCGGGCAGCCTCCTGCGCTCGGCCGCGCGACGCGACGGCTATGTCGCGCGGCTGAAAGCCTATGCGATCAAGGCTGCGCGCGAAGCCAAGCTGTCCACCTCGTGGACGGCGCCCGACCCGGCCTATGAGACCGCGTTCGAGAATTTCATCGAGCGGATTTTCGAGCCGCCGCACAATCCGTTCACCGAGAGCCTCACGCGGTTCGTGCCGCCGATCTTGCGCCTCGGCGCGTTCAATTCGCTGTCGCAGCTCGTGCTCAAATCGACCCTGCCCGGCGTGCCCGATTTCTATCAGGGCTGCGAGTTCTGGGATCTGAGCCTCGTCGATCCCGACAACCGGCGGCCGGTCGATTATCGCGCGCGACGCGAAGCGCTGACGCGGCTCGATTTCGCGAGCGCCGTGGCGCGCTGGCGCGATGGCTGGCTAAAATTGTGGCTGACCGAGCGCTTATTGGCGCTGCGCAACCGGCTGCCGAACCTCTTCCGCAGCGGCAGCTACGAGAGTTTGACGATCGAAGGGCCGGCGCAGAACCAGCTCATCGCCTTCCAGCGCCGCACCGGCGACGCGGCGATCCTGGTTATCGTCTCGCGGCTGCTTGCCGATACCGTCCGCGGCGATCTCGGCACATTTTGGCCGGGTGGCGAGTGTTTCGGCGCCACCACGATCCGCGGCACAGGCGACGGTGCCTGGATCGACCAGTTCAGCGGCGCACGCATCGCCGGCAGCGCGCAAGGGATCGAGGCCCCGATGGCGCTAGCGGCGCTTCCGGTCGCGGTTCTCCGTGCCGAGTGACACGCCGTAGGGCGGCAGATGCAAGGCGCCTTCGACCGGCGCCGTGACGAAGCCCAGCTCGAGCGCCGGCTCGAAGCTCGCGAAATCATGCGCGCGCAGGCTCGCGGGCCGATCGGAGATGTTGAAAAACGCGGTCACGCAATCCCGCCCGTGACGGCGCCGCCACGCGACAAACGGATCGGGCAGCGCGATCAGCTCGAGCTCGCCGCGCCGCAGCGCCGGATGCTGCTTGCGCCAGCGCAACATCCGGCGATAGCAGGCGAGCACCGACTCCGCGTCCTGCTCCTGGCGATCGACGGCCAGCCTGCGATGACCATCGGGCACCGGCAGCCAGCTCGGCACCGCGCGCGAGCAACCCGCTTGCGGCGTCGCGGCGAGCCAGGGCATGGGCGTTCGCGCGCCGTCGCGCCCGAGATAAGCGGGAAAGAACGTCAGCCCGAACGGATCGCGGATCGCCTCGACCGGCAACTGCGCGTTCGGCAAGCCGAGCTCCTCGCCCTGGTAGAGGCAGACGCTGCCCGGCAGGCAGGCGAGCAGCGCAAGCACGAGCCGCGCGAACCGCGCCGCTTCCTTGCCGGTCGGGTTCCACCGCGTCGCGACGCGATCGACATCGTGATTGTTGAACGCCCAGCACAGCCAGCCGGTGCGGTTGAGGACGGCGGCTTCCGAAATCGCTTCGCGAATCATGGCCGGACCGAAAGCCGATTTCATGACGCCGAGCGTATAGGCCATATGCAGCTTGGTATTGCCGGTCAGATTCGCGATCCGGCCGAGCGCGCCGACCTCGCTCGACATTTCGCCGATGGTGACGGCGCCGGGAAAGCGATTGATGAACGCGCGGATGCGGCTCATCAACGCCTGGCTGGTCGGCTGGCACATGTCGTGGATATGGCGCTGCAGCCGGAACGGATTCCAGGCGTGCGCCGCCGCCGCCGCGGGATTGGGCGGATTGTCGCGCAGCGCGTCGTCATGCAGCATGAAATCGACCGCATCGAAGCGAAAACCCTCGACGCCGCGCGCGAGCCAGAATTCGGCGTTGGCGAAATGCGCCGCGAGCACGCGCTCGTGGGTGAGATCGAGCTTGGGCTGGCTCGGCAGAAAATGATGCAGATAATATTGCCGCCGCGCCGGCTCCCATTTCCACGCGGGACCGCCGAACGCCGAGAGCCAATTGTTGGGCGGGCCGCCATCGGGCCGCGGGTCGGCCCAGACATACCAATCGGCCTTGTCGTTGTCGCGGCTCGAGCGGCTCTCCTCGAACCACGCATGCGCGTCGGCGGTGTGGCTCCAGACCTGATCGATCACCACTTTGAGATCGAGCGCCTTGGCGCGCGCGACCACCGCATCGAAATCGGCGAGCGTGCCGTAGCGCGGATCGACCGCGCGATAATCGGCGACGTCGTAGCCGGAATCGGCCATCGGCGAGCGATAGAACGGCGTGATCCAGATCGCGTCGACGCCGAGCGCGGCGATGTAATCGAGCCGCAACAGCAGCCCCGGCAGATCGCCGATGCCGTCGTCGTTGCTGTCGCTAAAGCTTTGGAGATAGACCTCGTAGACGACCGCGCCCCGCCACCAATCGGCCTCGCCCATCCGCCCCCCTTCCCTATCTTTGTTCGATCGGCAGATAAATGAGCGGGCGGGGGCGCGGACCCCGCGCCTACGCTGCCGGGCGCGGAGCCCTCGCACATTTCTTAAGGCGGATCGGTCGCGTCCGAAAGCGCGGTGATGCGTTTTCCCCGTCCGGTCAATTCGGGTGGACGTTCCCGTTGCTGCCGGGCGTTCCAGGCGGCGGAATCACCGGGGTTTTCGCATCGCCCGTCGCCGGCGGAACGATGACATTGCGGTCGCCGGTGGCGGGCGGCCGCACCACCGGGGAAGAAAGCGGCGCTTGGGCGGCCTGGTCGCGGCGAGTCGTCGTATCGCCCGGCGACGGTGTCGCCTCCTGATGCTGCTGCGGCTGAGTTTGCGGCGTGACGGGACGGTCGCTCTCATCCTGCGCCCGAACGGTCGGAAGCGACAGGATTCCGGCGCCGACGACGATCATGAGCGCGCTCGCGAGATTGCGCATGGCTGGCCTCCTTTGCCCGGCATAGCGCCGGAAAATGAGCGGCGACCGCGTCCGCCTAAGCAAGCGGAGACGACGCCGCCCGATACGATCCGAGATAGAAAATTAACGACGCTAGCGGCATCGGGGTTCCCGGATCGCGCTCCCCCGATCCGCGCTATAATCGCGGCCATGCGCCAAGCGCTCCATCATCTTCGCGTCGCGACACGCGGCCGCGGCCTCGTCGAGGTCACCGCGCCGGTGACCGACTGGGCCGGCGCGCAGCGGATCGCAGCCGGCTTGCTGACGCTATTCTGCCGGCATACCTCGGCGTCGCTCGTGATCCAGGAAAATGCCGATCCCGACGTTCGCGCCGATCTCGAGGCTTTCTTCGAGCGGATTGCACCGGAAGACCCGGCGCGCTATCGCCACGCCACCGAAGGCCCCGACGACATGCCCGCGCATCTGCGCGCGGCGCTGACGCAAACGCAACTTTCGATTCCGATCGCCGGCGGCAAGCCGGTGCTCGGCACCTGGCAAGGCATCTATCTCTTCGAGCACCGGCGCATCGCGCAAGAGCGCGAAATCGTGCTTCATATCATCGGCGACTGACGCCGCAGGACAAGGGGAAAGCGATGGGAGAATTCGCACTCGGCCAGCCGGTCTCGCGCTTCGAGGATCCGCGGCTGCTGCGCGGCGGCGGGCGCTATGTCGACGACATGGTCTTGCCGCGCATGGCTTATGGCTATGTCCTGCGCTCGCCGCACGCGCATGCGATGATTCGCGCAATCGACACGAAGGCGGCGAAAGCGGCGACCGGCGTGCTCGCCGTGCTGACGGGTGCCGATTGGGAAGCGTCCGGCTGGGGCGACCTGCCGGTCCCGACCGGCATGAAGCGGCGTGGCGGCACGCCATCCTACAAGCCGCGCTTCCCGGCGCTGGTGAAGGATCGCGTGCGCTGGGTCGGCGATTACGTCGCCTTCGTCGTCGCCGAGACCGCGCATCAGGCAGCCGACGCGGCTGAGTTGATCGCGGTCGATTACGAGCCGTTGCCGTCGGTCGTTGCCGGCGAGGACGCGGTCAAGCCCGGCGCGGTCACAGTATGGGACGATTGCCCGAACAACATCTGCTTCGTCCATCTCGAGGGCAACAAAGCGGCGACCGACGAAGCCTTCGCACGCGCCGACCGGATCGTGCAGCGCCGCTTCGTCATCAATCGCGTGACGGCGGCGACGATGGAGCCGCGCGGCGCGCTCGGCGATTACAACGCCGCCGAGGATCGCTACACCATCTACACGACGTTGCAGCGGACGCACCCCTCTCGCGCCGAGCTGGCGAATTACGTGCTGAAGGTGCCCGAGAGCAAAATCCGCGTCGTCGCCGGCGACATCGGCGGCAGCTTCGGGATGAAATCGGCGGTCTATAACGAGGTCGCGCTGGTTCTGCTCGGCTCGAAGCTCATCGGCCGCCCGGTCAAATGGACCAGCACGCGGTCGGAAGCGTTCTTGAGCGACGCGCAGGCGCGCGACAACGTCACGGACGCCGAGCTGGCGCTCGACAAGAACGGCCAGTTTCTCGGCCTTCGGGTCAAGACGATCGCGAATCTCGGCGCCTATCTACAGATGAATTCGAACGTCTTCGTCGGCAATCTCGGCACGCTCGCGGGCGTTTATCGCACGCCGGCGATTCACGCCGACGTCACCGCAGTATTCACCCACACCAACCCGGTCCGCCCCTATCGCGGCAACGGCCGGCCGGAGGCCGCTTATGTCATCGAGCGCATTGTCGATTGCGCCGCCAAGGAGCTCGGCATCGATCCAATCGAGCTGCGCCGCCGCAACATGATCCCGCCCGAGGCGATGCCGTTCAAATCCGGCCTCACCTTCACCTATGATTGCGGCGAATTCGCCAAGACCTTGTCGGAAGCGCAGCGCCTCGCCGATATCGCCGGCTTTCCGGCACGACGAACCGAGGCACGCCGTCGCGGCAAGCTGCGCGGGATCGGCCTCTCCAACACGATCGAGCGCGCCGCGGCGCCCGGCTTCGAGGCGGCCGAGGTGCGCTTCGACAGCAGCGGCACAGCGACCCTGCTCTCGGGCTCCGTTACGCAGGGCCAGGGCCACGAGACGATCTTCAAGCAGATTCTCTGCGACCGGCTCGGCCTCAAGCCCGATCAGGTGCATTACGTGCAAGGCGACACCGACAAGGTCGCGATCGGCCAGGGCACCGGCGGCTCGCGCTCGGCGACCTTGGGCGGCTCGGCTGTGCTCGCGGCGAGCGACAAGATCGTCGCCAAGGGCAAGGCGATCGCGGCACGCGTGCTCGGCGTCGAGGCGGTGGACATCAATTTCGCCGAGGGCGTGTTCTCGTCAACGCGCTCGAACCGCACGCTGACAATCGGCGAGATCGCCAAGGAATCGCTCAATCCGCGCAGTCTGCCGGAGGGGCTGGAGCCCGGCCTCGTCGCCAGCGCGATGTACACCGCCACGGTCGAGAACTTTCCCAATGGCTGCCACGTCTGCGAGCTCGAGATCGACGAGGAAACCGGGCACGTCGACATCATGCGCTACAGCGTCGTCGATGATGTCGGCACGGTGATGAACCCGCTGCTGCTCGAAGGCCAGGTCAGCGGCGGCATCGTGCAAGGGATCGGCCAGATACTGATGGAGGATATCCGGTTCGATCCGGCATCGGGCCAGCTTCTCACCGGCTCGTTCATGGATTACGCGATGCCGCGCGCGAGCGATCTCTCGGCGATCGACATCGGCACCCATCCGGTGCCAACCAAGACCAATCCGCTGGGCGTCAAGGGCGCGGGCGAGGCCGGCAGCGTCGGCGCGCTCCCGGCGGTCGCCAACGCGCTGGTCGATGCGCTGTCGGTGCTCGGCATCGACGATGTGCCGATGCCGGCGACGCCCGAGCGGCTATGGCGCGCAATTAACGGGGCGCGAGCTTAGCCGACCCGCGCCGCCAAGCGCCGCTGCTTCGCCTCCGCGATCACCGGATCGAGGTTGAAGACGCGGCGCGCATTGCCGCCGAGAATGTTGCGCTTCGCGGTCTCGCCGAGGAACGGCAGGTCGTAGATCGTGCTCGGCAAATCCGTATCCCAATGGGGATAGTCCGAGGCATACATGAGCTGCGTCTCGGCGTTGATCATCTTGAAGGTCAGCTCCAGCGCCTCGCGGTTGTGCACCATCTCCATCGGCTGCGTCGAGTAATACATCTCGCGCATGTAGTCGCTGGGCCGGCGCTTCAACAGCGGCACTTCCGAGCTGCGCATCATCCACTCATTGTCGAGCCGCTGCATCAGAAAGGGTATCCAGGCGAGGCCGCTCTCGACCCAGACGGTCTTGAGCTTCGGAAAGCGCTCGGGCAGCCCGTTGCACAGCCAGTTGGTGCAATGAAGAATGTTCCACCAGGAAAAGCCCAGCGCATGCGCCGCAAGAAAGCGATTGCAGAGATTGAGGCTCTGATCGTGGCCGCCGCCGAGCGAGGAGTGGAACACGAGCGGCAGGCCGCGCTCTTCGACCGCGGCATAGGTCTTCATATAGGCGTTGTCGTAGAGCTGCTTGTGCCGCGCGGTGCAGACCGTGAAGCCGACCACGCCCTTCCGGTCGGCGAAATCCTGCACGATCCGGTAGGCGGCCTCGGGATCGTTCATCGGCAGATAGAGCGATGATTTGATGCGCGGCTCTTCCGCCAACACCACCTCGCACAGCCAGCGGTTATAGGCGCGCGCCAACGCAACCTCGACCTCGACCCGCGGGGTGAAACCGAGGCCCAGCATCGGCGTCGGGAACAGCAACAGGATGTCGATGCCGATCGCGTCCATCCAGCGCCGCGTCAGCGCGATGTCGCGATGCGTTCCCGCCGGCGTCTTTTCCTTGCGCCGGCCGGGATAGCGGGTGATGCGGCCGCCCAACTCCTGATAGCCGCCGGCCCCTTGGGTGATGCCGCTGCCGCCATAGCCTTGATACTTCGCCTGATCGCGCATCACCGGGTCTTCGATGAATTCGCAGATCTGGGCGAATGAGCCGGTCTCGTAATGATGGCCGTCGATATCGACGATCAGGAAATCCTCATAGCGGCGCTGGATTGCCTGCTCGCTCGCATGGGCGAGCAAGGTGGTGGTGTCGAATTCCTCGACCGAGAGATCACGGAAGCTGACGGTATCCATGATGGCGTATCTCCCTTGAGCCTCATACCCGACGGCACGACGCTGACGTTCCCGTCAGGATAGCCTCGGGCGCGGCTAAAGCCAATTCGCGGCGGAGAGCAGACCTTGACGCGGGCGGGCCGGGCTCGCAGGCTTAGGCATCGTTCGCATCACCATCGAGTCTTTGTGCCGCAATGGTCGCCTCCCCCGATACTCTTCCGCTCCACGGCTTGCGTGTGCTCGAGCTTGGGCACATCGTCGCCGGTCCGACCGCCTCCTTGATCCTCGCCGATCTCGGCGCGGATGTGATCAAGATCGAGAACCCCGACGGCGGCGATCAGGCGCGGCGCATGCCCGGCGCGGGATCGGGCTATTACTATTTCAACCGCAACAAGCGCAGCGTCGCCATCGACCTGAAGGCGCCGCTGGGCAAGGCGCTGTTTGAGACGCTGGTGAAGTCGTCCGACGTGTGCCTCGACAATTACGCGCCGGGCGCGCTCGACCGGCTTGGCCTCGGCTTCGAGGTGCTGTCGGCCGACAATCCGCGCCTCATCCATATGGCGATCAAGGGCTTCCTGCCCGGCCCCTACGAGCAGCGCCCGTCGCTCGACGAGCTGGCGCAGATGATGGGCGGCCTCGCTTTCATGACCGGCCCGCCGGGGCGGCCGCTGCGCGCCGGCGCGTCGATCATCGACATCGGCGCCGCCACCTATGGCGTCATCGGCATCCTCGCCGCCCTCTTTCAGCGCGCCGAGACCGGACGCGGCCAGATGATCACCTCGGGCCTGTTCGAGACCACGGTGTTCTGGGTCGGCCAATGGATGGCGCGCGCGGTGGCGACCGGCCAGCCGTCGCGGCCGATGGCGGAGATCGGGCAGTCGGTGCGGATGGGATGGGGTATCTTCCACCTGTTCGAAACCTCCGACGACGAGCAGGTTTTCATCGGCGTCACCTCGAACGCGCATTGGGAGCGGTTCTGCGCGGTTCTCGGTCTGGGCGAGCTTTATGCCGATCAGCGGCTGAGCACCAATGAGAAACGCGTCGTGGCGCAAGAATGGATGCTGCCCAAGATCCGCGAGGCGGTGGTCCGCTATACCAGCGCCGCGCTGCAGGGGAAACTCGAGCAGGCGAGCGTGCCCTTTGCGCCGTTGCGCCGGCCGGACCAATTGCTGGACGACCCGCATCTCAAAGCGAGTGGGCAGCTCTTGGCGGTGCCGATGGAGGATGGGCGGATCGGCCATCTGCCCAAGCTGCCCTTCACCAGCAATGCGTACGAATTTACCCTCCGCTGCGGTGCGCCCGGGCTCGGCGCGAATACGCGAGAGGTCTTGGCCGAAGCGGGTCTGGGCGCAACCGAGATCGATGCGCTGATCGCGGCCAAGGTCATCTTTCAGGGGTAGTCGCAGCGGCCACCCGCGAATCCGGCCGGGCAGGGAACCAGCTCCGCCGGGCTGTCGTTATTGATTCGCCGCTCGACTTATCCGAGGCGGTCAACGCAGGGTATAGGTTCACATCATGACTGGTTCGAGCGAGCATGCCGGCGGGGATGTCGCCATGGCGACCATCAAAAGCGACGTCGTCGCTTTGAAGCGCGAGTTGGATGACGTGCGGCGCCAATCCCTGGACGTCGTCGGTCGCCGCATCGGCGAGCAGCCGCTCCAAAGCATGCTCATTGCGGCTGCAGTCGGCTTCGTTTGCAGCCGTCTTTTGGCGCACCGGCTGTTTTAAGCCTCGCCGCGCTGCGCGAGCAGCCCCATGCCGAAACCGGCCGAAGAGATCGTTGCCTGGATCGCCGGCCTGTCGCCGACTGACGAGCTTCCGGTGCGGATGGCACTCTGTCTCACCAATCCCTGGTGCCACGAAGACAAAGCCTGGCAGCTCCGCATCGAGGCGCTGCGGATGGAGCTGCTGAAATCGACGGCTGACGAAGAGCGCTGCGCGCAACGCGCCGCAGCGATCGCGCGCGATATGGACAGCGCATTGCGCTCGATGATGGCCGAGCCACCCGATTCGATCGACCGCTGATACAGGAAACGATTAAGAGCGCTTGATCCGCTCGTCGCCAACCGGTCCGCCGGCGCCAACGCGCTCGCGCTCGCCCAACTCGCGGTCGCGCTTGCCCTGCGGCTTATGCAGCGGCACGCCCGCTTGGCCTTGCCCTACTTCGCCGCCGGCACCGACGCGCTCGATCTTCTCGGGGCTATTCGCTTTGCCGGTTTCGCTCATCGTGACCTCCGCTCGCGTGCTTATCAACACAACCGCGCATCGGGGCCAAGGTTGCTTAGACGCCGCTAAACCTGGACATGCGCCATTTGTTGCTCGGGATAGCGGGTGCCGGCCGCCGCGCCGGCCGGGATCGCCGCCGAAATCCGCGCGACATCCGACGCGCTCAATCGCACCTCGAGCGCGTCGAGGTTTTCCGCCAATCGCTCCGTATGCTTCGTGCCCGGGATCGGAATGAGGTCCGGTCCCTGCGCCAGCAGCCAGGCGAGCACGAGCTGCGCCGGCGTGCAGCCCTTTTCTTGCGCGATCGCGGCGATGCGCTGCACCAACGCGCGATTATGCGCCAAATTCTCGGCGCGAAAGCGCGGGTGGCGCCGCCGCGCGTCGGTCTCCTCGAGGCTTGCCGGATCGACGATCTTGCCGGTCAGCAGCCCGCGCCCGAGCGGCGCATAGGCCACGAAAGCGATGCCGAGCGCGCGCGTGGTCTTCAGCGTCTCCTCGGCATCGACGCGGTAGAGCAGCGAATATTCGGTCTGGACCGCCGCGATGGGATGCACTTTATGCGCGCGGCGGATGGTTTCGGGCCGCGCCTCGCTGAGGCCGAGCGCGCGCACTTTGCCCTGCGCCACCAGCTTCGCCATCGCGCCGACCGTATCTTCGATCGGCACCGCGGGGTCGATGCGATGCTGGTAATAGAGATCGATCGTCTCGACTCCCAGGCGCTTGAGGCTCGCCTCGCAAGCGACCGGGACATAGTCCGGCCGGCCATCGGCAGCGCGCGGGCCGCGCATGTTGCCGAATTTGGTGGCAAGCACGATCTGCTCGCGCCGGCCGGCAATCGCGGTGCCAACGAGCTGCTCGTTGTGGCCGAATCCATAAGCATCCGAGGTATCGAGCATGGTGACGCCGCGATCGAGGGCCTCGCGGATCAACGCGACGCCGGCGGCATCGTCGCCCGGCCCATAAGTTCCGGACAAGGACATACAGCCGAAGCCGAGCGGCGAGACGCTAATGCCGCTCGCACCGAGCGCGCGTTTCTCGACCAATGACGCCATTCCCGCCTCCATCGCTCGCCGTGCCCGACCGCACGGCAACCGGAGGAAGCATTCTGGCAATCGCGGCGAATAGCAAGACGCCGCTCTCGGAGCGAGCGGCTCTCTTCACCCGCGCGAGGATGTCGCGATCACGGATTGCCGCAGCGAGGGTCGGCGAACGGAATGCTTAGTCCGTTCCGTCCTCGGAGTTGCGTTGCTTATCGCCGCGGAGGTCAGCGTTGACAATCGATGCGCGCGATTGGCCGCCTCTGCGCCCGGCCGATGCAGCGAGGTCGCGATTCTGGGAAAAGCTGCGCTCGCAAGCCGGAACTGCTTCACCGCCCTTCCGGCCGGCATCCGCGGCGAGCTGGCGGTTCCGGGAGAAACTCCGCTTTTCCGGAGGGACGCCCTGCCCGCCCTTGCTGGCAATCGCGCGTTGCTTGGCTCGGTCCATCGACGCGAAGCCACGGGTGGACTTGCCTGTATCACGTTGAACCAAGGCGGTTTTTCCTATTGGAGGTACTCGGATGAAAATGCCTGTCGCACCCGATTGTTCCGCTAAATCTTGCGGTCCTTTGCCGTAGCCTCGGAATGCGTCCGCCGCAAAACGGGTCTCACTAAAATTATTCACCGTGCCGCCCAATTTTCGCTCGGATTGAGACCAATTCTCGCCGAAGATGTGAGGCACCGGACAGAAACGCGGGGGAATTGTCTTGCTACTTCTTGGGCAAGCGCGAATGCAGCGCATCGGCTCTGCGGCCGTTCTATTTTTGCTTCTGGGCAGGACCGCATTGGCCGAAACGCTCACGCTCGACCAGGCCTTGGGACTCGCCTACGAAACAAATCCCCGTCTCGCCGCCGAGCGGGCTGCCCTGCGCGCCACCGATGAGGACGTAGCCAAAGCCTTATCCGGATGGCGTCCAACCGTCAGCGTGAGCGGAAGCTATGGCTACACACGGGACGACACGTCTCCGCCCGATCCGGTCATCGCCCCCAATGGGCATCCCCGCGATGGCACCGTCACCCTGTCGCAGCCGGTATTGAATGGCAGCACCATACCGCAAACGCGCGAGGCGAAAGCAGGCGTGCAGGCCGGCCGCGCGCAATTGCTATCGGTCGAGCAAGCGACCCTGCTCGATGCCGCAAAAGCCTATTTCGACGTGTTGGGCGACGAAGCAGAACTGAAATACAAGCGGGACAACGCCGCGCTGCTGGCGGAGCAATTAGATATGACCCGGCAGCGGGTCGCCATCCGCGACATCACCCGCACGGATCTCGAGCTGGTCACCTCGCGCCTCGATGCCGCCAAGGCCGATGTCGCATCCGCCGAAGCCAAGCTCGCGGCCAGCCGCGATGCCTTCCTGAGAATCATCGGGCGGCCGGCGGAAACGCTGGAGGCGTCGCCGGCGCTTCCGGAAGTAGCCGGAAACGAAGCGGCGGCCTTGAATCGCGCCCTTGCCAGCAACCCCGATCTTCTCGCCGCGCGGGAGCTGTCGCGCCAAGCGGATGCGGCTGTGAGCGTCGCGGTCGGCGCGTTGTTGCCAAATCTATCGCTCCAGGCGCAATACAAGAACTCGGTCGACGAAATTGCGAGCGGCGTCCATGATTCGGCGCTTTCGCTGATCGCCCAGCTTCGGGTCCCGCTTTATCAAAGCGGAGCGGAATACGCCGAAATCCGGAGGACGAAAGAACTCTACAGCAAAGCCGTTCTCGGAATGGCCGACGCCGAGCGCCGGGTTCGCGAGAACCTCGATTCGACCTGGCAGATGCAACGTGCCGCCCGCACCGCTATCGCTTTGCACCGACAGCAAGTACAAGCCGCGCAATCCGCTTACGAGGGCTTCTTGGAAGGAATAAAGGCCGGCGATCGCACGACGTTCGACCTTTTGAATTCCGCGCAAGAACTCATTTCCGCGCAGGTAGCGCTGGTCGAAGCGCACCGGCAGTATAACCAGAGCACGTTCCAGCTTGTCGCGGCGACCGGCGGCTTGACGGCGCGAGCTCTTGATCTGCCGGTCGCGTTCTATGATCCGCAAGTCCATTACGAGGACGATGCGGATCGTTGGATCGGCACCGGCAAGTAACGGCCCCGGCCCCTGCGTCGTGGATTCCGCGCGGCGAGGCTCGGTGTACCGATCGCGTCACCGTGCAACCGACGAGGGCTTGGCCAAACTCGAGCGCGCGAAAACGGGCCGGGCCGGCCTTGGCCGATATCGCGTCTGACGAACAGAATCGCTTTCCCTTGAAACCCGTCGCGCGACAAAGGCCGAACCCAGCGCGGTGAACAGCAGCACGGTCGAAAAATAAAATTGCGTGACGCCGACGACCTCGACCGGCGTTCGCACCAGCTCGTAAACCACCAGGCTGGACCAAAAGCAGAGCGACAAATTCGGCCGCACGACAGCGCGGCAAAACAAAAATCCGGCGCCCACGAGTATGGTCGCGCCGAAAACAATCAGGCCTACCCAACCGAGATGGACCAGGATTTCGATAAAGGTATTGTGAAAGCTGAAGCCTTCGCGACTGACGATGCCGGCGTAGCGCCAGAGCCCCTCCGCATCGGGATTGCCCCGAAGCCAAAAGGCATTGAAGCCTTTGCCCAAAAGCGGTTTTTCCGCAATGAAATCGCTTGCCCGTTGCCACAGATAGGTACGACCCGTGAAAGTCGTATCCTTGCCGAATAGCTGGGCGATCGCGTCCATCAACCCGCCGGATGTTTCGTTATACGCGAGCGCCATCAGCGCCAGGCCCAGCGACAACAGCCCGATCGCGGTCACCCGGAGGACGACGCTGAGCGGACGAAGGCAGATCAAGAAGACGAAAATTACGGCAGCGATAATACACGCCAGCAGAGCGCCGGCAGAGCGCGCCTCGAAAAGCGCGTAAGCCTCGATCGCAATAAAGAGAACGGCTAGAGCCGACCGCCACAGGCGGCGATCTTCGATACCCGCAATCAGAACGGCGGTCGAGACCAGGAGGCCCGTTGCCGCGATGTCGGCGAGCAGATTCTTGCTGTCGGTGAGGCCCGAGAAAGCTGTCGCGCCCACGGTACCCGTATCGACGATCTGGCCGAACATAAGCGCCGTGCCAACGTAGCAGCCGAACGCAAGACACAACCCCCACAACACCGCTTTGGACTGCGGCGCAGCCGAGAGGGTCAGCGCGGCCCCGATCGTCAGGGCGAATTCGAGCGAATATTTGAGGGTCACCGCGGGCGCTTCCGACCACATCGTCGAGAGGATCGCAAGCAAGGGTATCGCCAGGAGAAAGGCGCGCGGGGCGAGGACGCCGCCAAGCTGCGATGCGCGCATTGCGATATAAACCACCGCGACGAGCGCGAAGAGCGCTGCACCGATGGTTCCCAAATCGGTAATGAATAACATCGGCACGAAGAGCGCGAAGGCGAAAATGCCATCCCATTCGCGCGCAGGCCTTACGAGCGCGGGATGCGCCCGCAGGGCGGAGCGTCGCGGAACGGCCGGCGTCGCGGTGATCGTGGCGCGAAAGGCTCGCTCCTCGGCGATTTGGCGTCCGATCGGCGAGCGCGCACCACGCTCGCCTCTTCCCGGCCGACGTGCTCGTTCCGTCATCATGGGGCGAACCGATAGGCACGGATATAGTCGATCATGAGGACTGCCGGAAAATGCGTCGTCGCGTCGGGCGCGCCGGGCCAATTTCCGCCCACGGCGAGATTGGCGAGCATGTACATCGGCTTATGCATGTCGGCCGGCGTCGGTTGCCGGGCAACTTCGCTGCCGTCGATGTACCAGATAAGTTGATGGGGACCCCAGCTAACCGCAAAAACGTGGAAGGCATGGGGGGCTATCCGCGCTTCGACCCCCTTGGGCTCCTGGGTCTTGCTGTGGGACGTCATATAGACGACGGAAGGATCGCCGACGCTCTCCATCACGTCGATTTCAGGCGGCCAACTCCCGTCTTTGGGCAGCAGCCAAAACGCCGGCCAGAGACCTTTGCCTTCCGGAAGCTGGGCACGCATTTCGAAATATCCGTAGGTCTGTGAAAAGGATGGCTGCGTGGTAATGACGCCCGAAAGGTAAGCGTAGTTCCGAAGTTCCGGCCGGATCGCCGGCGGCGTTGGCGATGCCGTGATTTTCAAGATGCCCCCGCTCACCGAGAAAGGATCGAGGCCGAGAGAACCCCGCGCATCGGCCACGTCGGGATCCACATAGAGCTCGAGTTCTCCATTGCTCGGCAGGCTGCGCCGATCGAGCCCGAGCTGCGAGCCGTCGCCGAACGTGGTGCGCCAAATTCCGGTCCCATCTTTCCAGCGTCGGAAGGTTTGAAAGTCATCGGAGAAAGCCGGCGCCAGCGGGCGGCCGTCAGGGGTTTTCGTCAAAGGAGCGGCGACGGTTTTGGCGCCTGCCGGCACGGGAAGACCCACGAGCATGAGGGCAAGCAGGACGCCGGCCGCAATGTCGCGGACGCAACGCAGCCCGAGCGACGGCATCGCACCCAAATTCCTTACGAGTTGGGAGCATAATAATGTTGATAAGCGCGGAAATAGTCGCTGCTGTCGCCATAGCCGTATCGCGCCTGCTGCCGCACATTCACGCGCGCCAGAATTGCGCCCGCAACTTTGGCGCCGCAATCCTGAAGGATATCCGCCGCCGCCTGCACGGCGCTCGCCGGAGTCTTGTTCCAATGAACGACGAATAGGACTTTGTCCGCTTTGGTCGCCAGAATGCGCGCATCCGCGACCCCAAGAAGCGGCGGCGTATCCAAAACGACGTAATCGAACTGCTCGGCGAGCTTGCGGAACAGCCTGTCGCCCTCTTTCTTGCCGAACAGATCTCTCGGAGTCGGCTGGTTGCCCGCGACCGGAAGGACCCAGACGCCGCTCTTGGGGTCGCGAATCAATGCCTCGCTCAGCGGCAGGCCCTTCTCGATAACCTCGACGATTCCGACGCGCGCATCGGAAGCGCCCGAGACCAGCTCGGTAACGCCGCGCCGCCGCACATCGCAATCGACCAGGGCCACCGATGCACCCGACTGCGCGAGAATGTGGGCAAGACATAAAGAGGTGACGCTTTTGCCCTCGCGCGGCACTGCGGATGTGACGGCGATGATCTTCGACGGCTCGGACGGATCAGACATCACCAGAAAGGCACGGAGGTTGCGAAACGCCTCGGCAAAGGCCGTAAATGGCTCGGCCGAAAGATAACGCGCCGGTGCCGCCGCACCGCCGAGACGACGCGCATGCGCGATCGAAGCGATATCGGGAAGCGCAGCGGCCAGCGGCATGCCGACCCAGTGCTCGATATCCGTGCTGCTCCGCAGTCGCCGGCTCCAAAATTCGGGCAGCAGAATCACCAGGGCCGCACCCAAGAGCGCCAGCATGGCCGCCCCTGCCTCCGCCAGACGCATATTGGGCGAAACCGAACCGACCGACACCGCGGCTTGGTAATTCACGGTCGCATCGGCCTGCTGCAGACTCCGCGCCGCAGCGACGTCGCCGGCGCGGTTTAAATAGCCCTCATAGGTTTTCTTCGCCGCTTCGGCTCGGAGCTCCAGCGCGACCAACGCGACGCGGGCCGCGTTGTTCGTGCTGAGCTGATTCTCCGCCTGGGACCGGCTGGCAATGAGCGAAGCCTCGCGTTGCTCGGCAGCGCGGGCATCCGCGGTGAGGCTGGAATGGATTCGATTGAGCTCGCGCCGAATTGCCCCGCGGACATCGTTGAGCTGAGCCTGAGCCCGCTTCGCTTCGGGATAGTCCGGCTTGAATTGGGCGGAGAGTTGCGCCACCTGCGCGCCTAACTCCGCTTCCTGCTTGCGAAGCTCCCTGATCGTGTCGGAGCTGAGCGCCTCCGGAAGATCGGCGCCGGCGCTGCCACGGCGACCCATTGCCATCGCGGCGGTAAGTTGCGCCTCCTTTGCCACGCGGTTGGCGTGAGCCTGGGCAATTTGCTGATCCAGACTCGAAATCTCGCCTTCGAGCATGCTCGCACCCTCGGGGCTGAGGATGGAGTGCGCGTTCTTGTATTGCTCCGCGCTCGCTGCCGTCGTCAACGCATTTTCGCGCAGCTTGTCGACGCTCGCATCGAGCTCCTCATTGGCTTGCGCAACAAATTTGACCTTTTCCGTGACCTGCCGTGCCAGATACGCGTCGATCACGCCGTTGGCGATTTTCTGTGCCTTGGACGGATCGCGCGACGAAAAGCCGACATGGACGACGTCGGTCAAACCGACGCGACGAACGAAGGTTCGGTGCTGGACCGCGTCGACGGTTCTATTTACCGCCTGTTCCGTCGACAAACCGTCGGTTTTGATCGAACTGACGAGAATGAATGGCCATTGCCCGCTAAACGCTACGTGCCATTTTGTGGTCGGCGGATTGAATTCGGGATCGCTGAGCAGCCCTAGCTTTTCGATAACGGTTTCGGACAATGCACGAGACTTCAGCATTTCGACTTCCGTATCGACAGCGCTTGTGTCCAAGGGCTGGCCGGCCTGGTTCTGGTCGACGGACGCCGGATTGCCCCGCGACGGCTGCACCAACACCGACCCCTCGGCGTAATAAGTTCGGGGAAGCTGCGACACGACTCCCACAACCACGCCGAACAACAGCACCGCAACCGCGAACGCCCGCCAGCCGCGACTTAATACGACGCCGATCCAATACCGCAGTGTCGACGGTTTGATCCGTCCGAGCGCTCCCGGCCATTCTGCTGCCGCCGGGAGGGCGGCGTCATATCGAGCAAGATGATTCATGTTCTGCGTTCCTTACGGTTGAAGCGGCATGGCGACCGTTTAGCCAATCGGATGATCGTGCCTCTCCGGCGGCGCTTGTCGTGACGTTGGACTTTCTAGAACAGGGCTGCGGCGCCGGCCCAAGGCGCAAGGCCGCCAACATCTTGCAGGAAGCGGCGCATGCCCGAGGTATCGACCACGATAATGTCGCCGGCAACGACCTGCGGATCCGCCGCCTTGCCATCGCGGATTTCTTCCAAATCGAACACCGCCTCGGTCCGTCGCTGGCCGTCGGTCCGGAAAATCGCCACTTTATTGACATTGGCGAGTTTCATGTCGGGCCCCTTTGCCATCGCGATCGCCTTCAACAAGGTGGTGTTGGTCTCGATCGGATAAGTCCCCGGTTGCACGACCGCGCCGTCGACCGTGACTCTTTGAGATTCCGAATTTTTGACGGTGACCGTGACCTGCGGGTCTCTGACGTATTTGACGCCGAGCGCGGTCGCGATTTGCTGGGAGAGTTGTTCCGCCGTGCGACCGCTGGCTGGAACTTGCCCGATCAAGGGCAGGAGGATTTGCCCATTGCTATCGACTTCCACCGTGCGACTGAGATCCGGGACCTCGAAGACGTCGACGACGAGCGTGTCATCCCGGCCGATCCGGTAATTGGCGCCCACGATGCTGGTTGGGGGTGCCGCGACCGAAAAGTCGGTGACGGCGGCGGATTGGAATTGGGGCGCCGAATCGGCAGGGACCGATTGAAACGTCGCATTGGATTGAAACGCCGCATTGGATCGTACCTGCCCGGCCAAGCTCGAGCTAGGCGACAAAGCGGCCGCCATAGCGGCGACGACCGCGAAGACCACCAACGACGCCGGCTGCATTTGCATCGGAGCACTCCCATTTCACAAACCGAAATTCGCTCTGGCGCGAATCACTTACCCCTGAGAGAAGGCGGGTTCGTGTCCGAAACGTGGACGAAGAAGTTATGTTCCGGAATTTTTCGAGCGCCGCTGGTTCGCACCGAGCGCCAAGGCCGGCTGCGATTGTCGGTTTGACGGCGACGGGGGCAGCGCTAGCGCATCGCTCTCGCGACGACGATGATCATCGCCCATAGCAGGGCGCTTGCCACAATAATGACAAGTAGCGTTTTTCGGCCGCTCCAACGATCGGGACGTTCGTGTGCGCCGGTCGCGATCGTTCGGCGCCTAGGCATCGCAAGAGCGGAAAGTGCGCGTTCGACGGAAGGTCACGGGCGGGGCGTCCAGCATGGGTTTTGCGCGGTTAGATTACCGCAATGTAACCCCATACTCCAGAGGCCCGCTCTACTCTCCAACAGCCCAGGTCTCGCTGCGGTTATTTTGCCGTAATTGTCTTCTTTGTGTTCTCTACTCGCTCACGCGCACTTGATCTGTAACGAGCCATCGAGCGAGGGGAACAAACATATCCTTGCGGAGTTCTTACCGCGCCGGCTGTCATCGGAAAACTTTTGGAGATGCCGATGTCGAATTTGGAGATGCCGATGTCTAAGATCATCTGCGAACCTGGCTCGTTCCACTTTGCGGCTCCGCCGCGCACCAAAATTGAGCCTCTTGCCTATCTCGTGCGCACCCTAGATATCGTCCTTGCTCTCTTGGCGTTGGTGTTCGTCCTGCCGCTCATGGGCCTTGTCGCGCTCGCCGTATTCGCTCAGGACGGCGGCCCGATCTTATTCTTTCATCGCCGGATCGGCCGCAACGGCAAGCCTTTCTATTGCTGGAAATTCCGCTCGATGGCGACCGATGCCGAAGCGCGACTGGCGGAGCTTCTTGCATCCGACGCACAAGCTCAACGGGAATGGGCGCAGGACCATAAGCTGCGCAACGATCCGCGGGTCACGCGGATCGGCGCTTTTCTTCGGCGTTCCAGCCTCGACGAGTTGCCTCAACTCTTCAACGTGCTTCATGGGACCATGAGTCTCGTCGGGCCGCGTCCCATCGTCGATGCGGAAATACCGCGTTACGGCAAGCGCTTTCGTCATTACTGCTCGGTCAAGCCCGGCATCACCGGCCTCTGGCAGATCAGCGGCCGCAACGACGTCGAATACCGCACGCGGGTCGCCCTCGACTGCCTCTATGCGAGGTCCCAAAGCCCGGCCCTTTATGTCTGGATCGTTGTGCTCACCATTCCGGCGGTACTTACGCGAAAAGGATCGTATTGAGGGAAAGCTGAATTACCACGCTCAAGCTAGGAATGTCGGCGGCGGCGTCAGCAGCCGTTGCCTCTCATGTGATATCTGGCGAGCTCAACATCGGCTCGCGAACCGAACATTGCAGCGGCGCGTCCGCGGCGGAACTGGTTGTCGAACATGGCGCATAAATCCGCCGACGAGGTTTACGACGTTCTAGCCGCATGCCGCGGCTATTTTGTCACCGTCGCCATCTTCAGCCTCGCGATCAATCTTCTATATCTCGCCGCACCGCTTTATATGCTTCAGGTTTACGACCGCGTGATCTCGAGCGCGAGTATCGTCACGCTGGTCATGCTGACGATCGCCCTGGTCGCGGCGCTCCTGGCGCTTTCGGTCCTCGACATCGTACGTACGCATGTGCTGGCCCGCGCGGGCATACGGTTGGACCGCATGATGGCCGCTCGCGTGGTGACCGCCGTCATCGACAATTCGGCCACCGTCGACGGCGCGCGCAGTCAACCGCTGCGAGATTTCGACCTATTCCGCCAATACGTAACCGGCGTCGGCATTCATGCCGTGTTCGATCTTCCCTGGGCGCCGATCTATATCCTGGTCATTTTTTTGCTGCACCCGATTCTTGGCGGGTTTTCGTTGATCTGCGCGCTCGTGCTTTTGGGCATGGCGCTGCTCAACGAGCGCGTGGTGAGGCCCGTCCTCAACGAATCGAACGATGCCGCCACCCGCAATTACAATTTTACCGAAATGAGCCTGCGAAATTCCGAGGTTGTGCGGGCGATGGGCATGACCGAGGGGCTGCTCATGCGCTGGCGTCGCGATCGCGACCGCATGATCGAAAGGCAGGTCGTGGCCGGCGACCGTAGCGCCACCATCTCGGGCATCATTCGCTTTCTGCGCCTTTCCATGCAGTCGTTGATCCTCGCGCTTGGCGCCTATTTGGTGATCGACCGCATCCTGACCGTGGGCTCCATGTTCGCGGCCAGCCTGCTGCTCGGACGGGCATTGCAACCCGTCGAGCAGATCGTCGGCTCGTGGCGCGGCATGATCTCGGCGCGCGAGGCATTGGTGCGCATCCGCCATCTGCTGGCGGCCGATCCGATCCTGCCGGCGCGGCTCGAATTGCCGCGCCCACTGGGGCGAATCTCGATCGAGCACCTGTCCTATGTCCTGCCCAAGAGCACTCGCCCGATTCTCCGCAATGTCACGTTTCGAGTAGAGCCGGGCGAAGCCATCGGCATTATCGGGCCTTCCGGAGCGGGCAAGTCCACGCTGATCCGGCAGATCGTCGGGATTTTGACTCCCACCGCCGGATCGGTTCGGCTCGACGACGCGGAGATCGGGAATTGGTCGCGCTCTGCGGTCGGCCGATATGTCGGCTACCTGCCTCAGGATGTCGAATTGTTCTCCGACAGCGTGGCGACCAACATTGCGCGGTTTCAGCAGGCCGACGACGAGGCCGTGATCAAGGCGGCCGAACTCGCCGGCGTGCATGAAATGATCCTGCACTTGCCCGCTGGCTACGAAACCTGGGTGGGAGACGGAGGCGCGGTTTTGTCGGGCGGCTATCGACAGAGAATCGGACTGGCGCGGGCGGTGTTCGGCACGCCCAGCATGGTCGTGCTGGACGAGCCGAGCTCGAATCTCGACTCGGAAGGCGACGCCGCGCTCGCCGACTGTATGGTCAAGCTCAAGAAGGCCCGCGTTACCTCCATCATCGTCTCGCATCGTCCTGCGACCATCGCGGTGGTAGACAAAATCCTGCTGCTGGTCGATGGTGCCGTGGAGGCCTTCGGACCGCGCGCGGAAGTGCTGGCGCGCCTGAACCCGCGGCCGGTCCCCATGGTGGCTCCGGGGATCGGACGCGGCGGATCCTGACATGCAGAAAGAAGCGGCGATCCTTTCCAAATACGGCGAGATCATCCCGCCCGCGAAGCCCGCGTTTCAGGCGGTCGCTCGTCCGAGCGAGTCGCTGACGAAATATGCGGCAGCCGGCTGGATCACTCTGGCGATTTTTTTCGGCGTGTTCGGCATCTGGTCGGTGACGGCGCCGCTCAATGGCGCGGTCGTGGCAAACGCCGTGGTCAAGGTCGAAGGCAATCGCAAGGGCGTTCAGCATCTCGACGGCGGCATCGTCAAGCAGTTGAACGTCAAGGAAGGAGACAATGTCAAAGCGGGAGACGTCTTGATCGTGCTCGACGACACCGAGGCGCGCGCCAATTTCGACGTGTTGCAGCAGCAATACATGGTCCTTCGTGCCACCGAAGCGCGGCTGCTCGCCGAATTCAACGGCGACTCGACGTTCACCCCGCCCGCGGGTATCGAGAACGATGTCGACGGGATCGAGCAAAAAAGCATCTGGCAAGCGCAAAGCCGAGAATTTCAAAGCCGACGGGCCGCTATCGAGAGCCAACGGCAGGTGATCCAGGAAAAAATTCGACAGCTTGAGGCGGAGATTGCAGGCAACCAAAAGCAGATCGTCGCGTACAACGAGGAGAACGCTTCGGTTCACAAGGAGCTTGCAACCATCGCGCCGCTGGTAAAGCGCGGTCTCATTGCACAGACGCGCAGCACGCAGCTTGAACGCACGGGCTATGGGTTGGATGGCCAAATCGCGCAGGCCGCGGCGGATATGGCGAGAGCGCGGCAAGCGATCGCCGAACAAATCCAGCAGATCGCCCAGATCGATAATCAGCGCATGACGGATGTCTCAAAGGATTTGCAGGATACCCAGGCGCACCTGCTCGACGTTATCCCCCGCCTTGCCAACGCCAAAGCCGTTCTCGATCGCACGAAAATCCGTGCGCCCTATACCGGCCAGGTCGTGGGGCTCACGGTCTTTGCCGTGGGAGCCGTGATCGCGAAAGGCGAGAAAATTCTCGATATTGTTCCCCAGGGCGACGGTCTCAACGTCGAAGCTCGGATCGCGGTCGACGATATCAGCGAGGTTCATCCCGGCATGCGTGCCGAGATTCATCTGACCGCCTACAAACAACGCATTACGCCGGTCGTTCATGGGAACGTCATCCAGGTCTCCGCCGATCGTTTGACCGATGACCGGACGGGCGCACCCTATTACACCGCCCAGATTCAGGTCGATCAGAGCGAGCTCGATCGATTGCCCAATATTCATCTTTATCCCGGCATGCCCGCAATGGTCCAAATTCCGACCGTGAAGCGCACCGCCTTCGATTATCTCGTCGGCCCGCTCACGGCGTCGTTCAGCACCGCTTTTCGCCAAAAATAGCGTAGGCGCCGGGCGCGCTCGTTCTCGCGCGCTCGAGGCGAATCTTGGTCTAATTGCGACCGGAAGATGTCCGCGTCGAGATCGATCTCCGGTCATCGATCGCTCCGGCGATTCCCCCGCCGCGGCGATTCAGGCAAAAAATTTGTGCCCGGTTGCGTCTGGAACGACCGTTCGCGCGTTTGTCTCTCGATATTTGGCAAGATCGAGAGCGCTTAATGGATCGCAAACAACCCGTCGGCGGCGCTCAACCGGAAGAGAAAGGCGCTGTTTCCGCCGCCAAGGTGCTGGTGGTTATCCCTTGCCTGAACGAACGGGCGCATATCGAAAATCTCATCGCCGAGATGCTCGGCATCACGGCGGGGCTGGACCGGCTCATTGCCGTCGCCGACGGCGGGAGTACCGACGGCACCGTCGAAATCCTCGCCGCGATTGCCCGTCGCGAGCCTTGCGTCCGGGTGATCTCGAATCCGCGGAAAATTCAAAGCGCTGGCGTGAACTTGGCTGTTCGCGCTTTTGGCGAAGGGCGGCAGTGGCTCGTGAGGATCGACGCCCATGCCCGCTATCCCAAGCATTATGTTACGAGCCTGATCGCCGAAGCGCGCCGCACCGGCGCAGCCTCGGTGGTCGTTTCGATGGTTTCCCAGGGAACGACAAGCTTCGAGCGCGCGGTCGCAGCGGTGCAGAACTCGCTGCTCGGCGCCGGCGGCTCCCCGCATCGGCGATCCGGCAAGGCCGAATTCGTCGACCACGGCCATCATGCGCTATTCGACTCGCAGAGATTCTTGGCCGCCGGCGGTTACGACGAAAGCCTCAGTCACAACGAAGACGCCGAGTTCGACATCCGGCTGTCGCGCGCCGGGGGAAAGATTTGGCTGACGAGAGAGGTCGACATCGTCTATTTCCCGCGATCGACTCCGGTCGCGCTCTATCGACAGTATGTGAATTACGGACGCGGGCGCGCGAAGACCATCCTGCGGCACCGAACGACTCCAAAACTACGACAGATGCTTCCCGCTTGCGTCGCGCCGGCCATTCTGGCTCTGCCGCTCGCTCCGTGGATTCCGCTCGCCGGCGTGCCGGCACTTTTCTGGAGCGTCGCCTGCCTGCTGTTCGGCGCCCGATTGGGACTTCGAGCGGGACGTCGATGCGCGTTGGTCGCAGGCTTTGCGGCGATGACCATTCATACTGGATGGTCGGTCGGATTTTGGCTCGAGCTGCTCGCCCGCTTGATCCCGCGCGCCGGCACCCCCGCCATCGGCAGCTTCGGAGCAGAGGATGCGCATTCATGACCATCGCGCCCACGGTTTCGATCATCATGGCGAATTACAATGGCGCGCGCTATCTGCCGGCGGCGATTCGATCGGTGATCCGCCAAACTCTGCGGTCCTGGGAATTGATCCTCGTGGACGACGCATCCACGGATAACAGCGTCGCCGCCGCGAACGAGGCCGGTGCGGGCGATCCTCGCATCACGATCGTCGTGCAGAGCAAAAACCAGGGGCCGGCGGCGGCTCGCAATCGGGCGCTGGCGATGGCGAAGGGGCAATGGATCGCGATCGTCGACAGCGACGACGTGATGCTTCCGCAACGGCTCGAGTTGCTATTGCAACGCGCCGAGGCGGACAGCGCGGCGATCATCGCCGATAATCTCCTGGTCTTCTCCGAAACTTCGCGGCCTCGGCCGTTTTTGAGCGATCGTCTTAGCCGCGCGCCGTGCTGGGTCGGGCTCGGCGAATTTATCGATTCCAACTGCCTTTATTCGCGCACGCCGGATCTGGGCTATTTGAAGCCGGTGATTCGGGCGGAGCTCATCCGCGCCCTTATGTTGCGTTACGACGAAAGCTTGCGTATTGGCGAGGATTACAATTTTCTCGTCCGGCTGATGGCTCAAGGTCATCGACTGCGGCTCGAGCCGACCAGCCTCTACCTCTATCGAAAGCACGAAGGGTCGATCTCCCATCGCTTGCGCGCGGCCGACATCTTTGGGCTGATCGCCGCCGAAAGGCGGTTTTCGGAGCACGCCCGGGCGCTCGGTCCAGACGTGATTGCTGCGCTGAAGCGGCGGCGGCGCTCGCTCGAATCGCTCGCGATCTATGACGATGTCATCGCCACGATCAAGCGCGGCGATCTCGTTAGAGCTGCACGCCGAGCCTCACTCAATCCGCACATGTGGCCGTTGCTGACGCGTCCGATCTCGGCCCGCCTAAAACGGCTGGGCAAAAAATCCGCTTTGTCGATGCGCAGGTTTCGTCCGCAACCCGACGATGAAGCCGAACTCTCTGGAATGTTGCTCCAGGATTGAACCCCTAACCGCGCAGGAATGTCGCGATGACCTATTATAATTATCTCGGCGTCGCGATGCCTGAAAGCGCGAATCCAACCGCTTCCCTTAGTGGGAACGATCCGGCGGGGGGCGACGTATGGACCGCGCCGCCCGGGCCGTCGAGCGTGGCCGGCGACGGGGGCGGAGACACCCTGATCGGCAATACCGGTGACATAACCTTTTACATCACCAATCCGCATGACGTGGTGCAAGCATCGCCGAATTCCGGCGGCACCGATACGATCGTCGCGTACACGTCCTACGCGCTGCCCGATAACGTGCAGAATCTGGATGTATACGGCGATTTCAACTACGCGGTCGGCAACGATCTCAACAATCTTATTATCGTCAACGGCGAGCAGTGGGTCGATGGCGGTGCCGGCAATGACGTTCTGGTTGGCGGCTCTGGAAATGCAACCTTCGAGGAGGGGGCCGATCAGGGCAGCGACGTCATCTATGGCTGGCATGCCGGCGATCAGATCCAACTGACCGGCACCTCGTTCACGGATTTCGCGCAAATCCAATCGGCCATGACGGAGGTCAATGGCGACGTCGTCATACAGGTCGATCCGAGCGATACGCTGACGATTCGAAACACCGCGATCTCGGACTTTTCTTCGGCAGCGTTCCTCCAACCTTTGAATACAAGCCTCCTCGGGCCGCTCACCTTCGACGACGAGTTCAACTCTCTCAATCTCTACAACCCCTCGACCAATACCGGCATGTGGGAGACGAATTTCGGCGGCAATCTGAAGGATCAATGGGCCTACACGCTGGTATCGAACGGAGAGCTCGAGGAATATGTCACGCCGAGTTTTCGCGGCCGCGGCGACCAGCCGATCGGATACAACCCTTTTTCGATCACTAACGGGGTGCTGACGATCGCCGCCGAGCAAATTCCGGCCGCCCAGCAATCGGATGCTTATGACGGCACCTATTTCTCGGGGATGATCAATACCCTAGGGACGTTTCAGCAGCAGTACGGGTATTTCGAAATGAGGGCCGCGTTCTCCGCGGTGCCCGGCACTTGGCCGGGGTTCTGGATGATGGCCCACCCCTTTGTTCCGAATTCCGAAGCCGACATCACGGAGCATCTCGGCGCGACGCCGAACGTCGACTACGTCAGAGCGTATGGTGGCGATGGCAGTACCCAGACGCTTTACAACAATATTTATATGGCGGACCCGACCGGCTTTCACACCTATGGCCTGCTCTGGAGCCCAACGACCGTGACGTACTACCTCGACGGCAACGCGGTGATGGAGGGTCCCACGCCGAGCACCTGGACCCAACCTATGGCGCTTATCGTCAACCTCGCCGTCGGTGGATGGGCCGGGACGCCGGATACGAGCGCTTTTCCTGCCGGCATGCAGATCGACTACGTCCGCGCCTATGCCCTCGCCGACGGATCGTCGATCGTCCAGCATCCCACGCCGACGCTGCCGGCCGCGACCATCGTGGCCGACGGCGCGCAAATCGCCTCCGATCAATCGGCGGCGCAAGTGGTCGCGGCGAATTTCGATACCGGTGGCGCACCGGTTACCTCGAATGCGATTTCTTTTTCGCAATCGGCGCCCGATCCCAACAACCTTCCATCGGGCGACACCTTCTTCGTCTGGGAACATAGCGGCGCCGTATTCGGCGCAAACGCCGAAGGCGGCCAACTCGCCGCGCAGACCGCCTTCATCGCCGGCGCCATCAGTCAGTTCAACGGAGGCACCTGGCTCACCGATGGCAGCGTCGCGCTGACATATTATCAAACCGATAGCGGCGTTCAGGATCTATGGACGTTGGTGTTCAATCCCGCCACCGGCACGCTCAACCGGCAGGAACTCGGTCCTGCAACCGACGACGTCCATATCGTCGCGACCGCCAAGGACGGCTTCGCGGTCAGTTGGAATTCGGCCGGTACGATCGAGAGCATCGCCTATGATGCGCATGCCTATGATGGCACCGGCTGGCTTGGACAAACTCTGGCGATCTCCGGCGATTTGCTCGGCATCAACGGCGCCGGAGACTTGGTGGCCGCGGTGGCAGGGACCCCGGGCTCGGTTCAGCTGTACTCGGTCGTCACGCCGGCCACGACGGTTCCGGCGTCGATTTCGCTCTCGCCCAATATGATCTCGGAAGCCGACGGCGCATCGGGCTTGACCTCCTTCACCTATACCGTGACACGATCCTATGACCTCAGCGGAACCTCGAGCGTCAATTGGAGCGTGATCGGCAACAGCGAATTTCCCGCCGCCGCCGCGGATTTTCAGAACGACGTATTGCCGTCCGGTACCGTCACTTTTGCGCCCGGCGATTCGACCGCGACGATCGCCGTCAACGTCGTTGGCGGCTTGAATCTCGCCCATAACGAGACCTTCGCTGTCGATTTGACGAACATCGCCGGAGCGGTACTTGGAACCGCCGAAGCCGAAGGGACCATCCTTCCCGCCAGCGCCGGATCGTCCAACCCACCGCCGCCTAGCGTCGTGGATACGTCCGCGTCGACCTATACCGTGCCGGCCGGAGTTCAAGACGTTCAACTGACCGGCAGCGCGGCGCAGACGGTGACGGGCAATGCGCTCGGCGACACGATCACCTCCAACGATTACGGCTCGACGCTGATCGGCGGTACTGGCAACGACACCCTGATCGCGGGCCACGGCGCCGACACGCTCACCGGCGGCGGCGGCACGGATAGCTTCGTCTTCAACTCTCTGCCCTGGAATGCCGGCCAGATCACCGATTTCACGCCCGGCACCGACAAGATCGATATCAGCGCGCTGCTCAGCGCCGCCGGCTACACCGGCAGCGATCCGGTGACCGATGGCTATGTGACTTTCGTATCCGACGGAGCCGGCGACGCCAAGATATATCTCAACACGCATGATCCGTCCGATCCTTGGCCTGCCCTGATCACCACGCTCGACCATGTCGCGCCGTCGGGATTGACCGCGGCCAATGTTTTCGGCGAGGCCAGCTCATCCAATCCACCACCGCCGCCGCCGCCTACCGTCGTAGACACGTCGGCGCCGAGCTACACCGTGCCGGCCGGAGTTCAAGGCGTTCAACTGACCGGCAGCGCGGCGCAGACGGTGACGGCCAATGCGCTCGGCGACACCATCACCTCCAACGATTACGGCTCGACGCTGATCGGCGGCACCGGCAACGACACGCTGATCGCGGGTCACGGCGCCGATACGCTCACCGGCGGCGGCGGCGCGGACAGCTTCGTCTTCAACTCTCTGCCCTGGAATGCCGGCCAGATCACTGATTTCACGCCCGGCACCGACAAGATCGATATCAGCGCGCTGCTCAGCGCCGCCGGCTACACCGGCAGCGATCCGGTGACCGATGGCTATGTGACTTTCGTATCCGA
>DATLUE010000075.1:0-3602 GCA_035533255.1 Allostellaceae bacterium
CGGTTGCCGACAGCACGCCCGGCAGGTTCTCGATCGCTTTCTCGGCTGTCTTGCGCAGCGCCTCGAGCCGCGGCGCGCGCTCGCGCTCGACCTCGATCGCGAAGGCGACGTGACCGGCGCGAAGCTGCACGCCGGACACCATGCCGAGGCCGACGATATCCTTGCCTTTGTCGGGGTCGACGATTTTGCTGAGCGCGACAAGAACCTGGTCGCGGGTCACCTCGGCCATGCCGTCACCCTCTCGTCTTGACTTTATATGCCGCCGCCGATATCGGGGGCGTTCCCGCGCCGTCGCTGCGATCGAATAGCCGACATATAAGAGATGACGGGCGCCGTGCATAGCGGGCACTGAAGGGAACGATGATGTCGTGGAATCAGGGAGGGGGCGGCGGCCCTTGGGGCAGCGGCGGCGGTCCGGGCGGCCCGTGGGGCAGCGGCGGACGCGGCTTCCAACCGCCCAATTTCGAGGATTCTCTCCGCCGCCTGCAGAATTTCCTGCGGCGCTGGCTACCCGGCGGCGGCGGCGGCTTTGGCGGCGGCCGCGGCTGGGCGCTCGGCTTCGCGATCGTGGTGCTGCTGTGGCTGGTGAGCGGCTTCTATCGCGTCGAGCCCGACCAGGAAGGCATCGTGCTGCGTTGGGGTGCGTTCGACCGCACGGCGACGCCCGGCCTCAACTATCACCTGCCGTCGCCGATCGAGGAAGCGCTGACGCCGGTGGTCACGCGCGTCAACCGCGTCGAGATCGGCTATCGCACCAACCAGGCCGTCGGCCGCACAACCGAGGTGCCCGAGGAATCGCTGATGCTGACCGGCGACGAGAACATCGTCGACATCAACTTCACGGTGTTCTGGCTGGTGAAAAATGCCAAGGATTACGTCTTCAACATCCGCAATCCCGACGCCACGGTAAAATCCGCCGCCGAGAGCGCGATGCGCGAGATCATCGGCCATACCGAGATCGCAAGCGCGCTCGCCGAAGGCCGCGCCAAGATCGAGACCGACACCCAGGCGCTGCTGCAGGGCATTCTCGATTATTACGGCGCCGGCATCGAGATCACCCAGGTCCAGCTCCAGAAGGTCGATCCGCCGGGGCCGGTGATCGATGCGTTCCGCGACGTGCAAAGCGCCAAGATCGACGAGCAGCGGCTGGTCAACGAAGCCGAATCCTATCGCAACGACGTCGTGCCGCGCGCGCATGGCGACGCCTCGCGCATCGATCTGGAATCGCAAGCCTACAAGGCGCAGGTCGTGCTGCAGGCGCAGGGCGATGCCGCGCGCTTCCAGTCGGTTTATCAAGCCTATCAGGCGTCGAAGGACGTGACCGCGCGCCGGCTCTACATCGAGACGATGGAAAGCATCCTCAAATCCACCAACAAGGTGGTGATCGACCGCGCGGCGTCGGCCTCGGGCGTGCTGCCCTATCTGCCGCTGCCCGCGCTGCCGACGCCGCCGCCGGCACCGCGGCCGTCGGTGGCCGTCCCCAGCACCGCGAACCCGGGCTCCGGGGCGGCCAGCAGCGCGCCAAGCAAGGGAGTCACGCGATGAATACGCGCACGCTCGGCTTCCTGGGCGGCATTCTCGTCGTCGTCCTGATCCTCATCTACACGATTTGCTTTACCGTGCAGCAGACCGAGATCGCGCTGGTGCTGCAATTCGGCAAGCCGGTCCAGGTGGTCGATCATCCGGGGCTGCGCTTCAAGCTGCCCTATCAAAATGTCGTGATCTACGACCGCCGGATTCTCGATTTCGAGCCGTCCGCCGAAGAGGTGATCGCCTCGGATCAGAAGCGCTTGATCGTCGATACCTATGCGCGCTTCAAGATCACCAATCCGCTCCAATTCTATCAGAGCGTCGGCACCGAGCGCGAGGCCGACCAGCGGTTGAGCTCGATCATCAGCGCCGCCGTCCGCCGCGTCATCGGCAATGTCGAGCTGCAGGCGGTGATCTCGTCGCAACGCGCCAATATCATGACGCAGATTCGCGACGAGGTGAATCAGGAGGCCAAGGGCTTCGGCATCGACGTGGTCGATGTCCGCCTGCGCCGCGCCGATCTGCCGCAGGAGAACGAGGACGCGATCTACGCGCGGATGAAGGCCGAGCGCCAGCGCGAAGCCGCGCAATATCGCGCCCAAGGCGCGCAGCAAGCGCAGCAGATCCGCGCCGACGCCGACCGCCAGCGCATCGAGATCATCGCCGATGCCCAGCGCCAAGCGCAGATCCTGCGCGGCGAAGGCGACGCGCAGAGCATCGCGATCTATGCCGCCGCCTATGGCAAGGATCCGAGCTTCTTTTCGTTCTACCGGTCGCTGCAGGCCTATCGCGACAGCCTCACCGGACCGGGAACGACGCTGGTGCTGTCGCCCAATAGCGAATTCTTCAAGTATTTCGATGCCGGTCCCACTGGCACCGTCGCTCCGCCGCCTTCCGGCATGGGGGCCAAGCATTGAAGGATTTCGTCACCGCGTTGGCGCTTGCCGCGGCGATCGAGGGGATGCTCTATTCGCTGCTGCCGGGAACCATGCAGCGCATGAACGCGCAGGTCGCGCTGCTACCGGTGCCGGCGCTGCGGGTCGCCGGCCTCGCCACCGCCGTTCTGGGCGTCGGGGCGGTGTGGTTCATTCGGCGGATCGGGACATGACTTCCGGCGCCGCATCCGCAATTCGGCCATCTTGATCGATTTCGATGGCCGGCTCTGGCTTGAGGCGCGGCTGTCCCGTAAAATCCCCGCGTCGCATCCCGATTATATCCGAGGGAGGTCCCATTCGTGAGCCGGGTCGTCGCCCGCCTGCTTTCATCTCAGCGCGTTTCTTGGCACCGGTCTCCGGCGCTCGCGGTTGCTCTGCTCGCGGCCATCCTGCTGCCCTCCTTGCTGTTGCCCGGCGCCGGCTGGGCCAAGCCCGCGCCCGACGGTTTTGCCGATCTGGCGGCCAAGCTGCTGCCGGCGGTGGTCAATATATCGAGCACCCAAACCATCAAGGCGGGCGCGGATAGCGGCGACGATTCCGGCGACAACCCGAATCCGGGCAACAATCGCGGCGGCGCCCACCCGGCGCCCGATATACCGCAATTCCCGCCAGGCTCGCCGTTCGAGCAGTTCTTCAAGGACTTCCTCGACCGCAACCGCCAGGGCCAACAGGACGCGCTGCCGCGGCAGCAGACCTCCCTCGGCTCGGGCTTCATCATTGACCCCGCCGGCCTGGTCGTGACCAACAATCACGTCATCGACAACGCCAATGCGATCACGGTCACGCTTCAGGACGGCACCGATTTCAAGGCCGAGGTGGTCGGCCGCGACACCAAGACCGATCTCGCGCTCCTGCGCATCAAATCGGACAAGCCGCTGCCCGCGGTGAAATTCGGCGACAGCGACAAGACGCGGGTCGGCGATTGGGTGATCGCGATCGGCAACCCCTTCGGCCTCGGGGGCAGCGTCACCGCCGGCATCCTCTCGGCGCGCGCGCGCGACATCAACGCCGGTCCCTATGACGACTTCCTCCAGACCGATGCCTCGATCAACCGCGGCAATTCCGGCGGCCCGATGTTCAACATGGATGGCGAGGTCATCGGCATCAATACGGCGATCTACTCGCCCTCGGGCGGCT
>DATLUE010000076.1:0-4028 GCA_035533255.1 Allostellaceae bacterium
CGGCAGCGCGGGCGCGGTGCCGCGATAGTGCTTGGCGACCGGCGCTCGCCTCGCAAAGCCCTGCTGCCAATGCGGCGCGGCCGCCTCGGTCTCGCCCAGCTCCGTCAGGGCCCGCGCCAGCCCTTGATGCGCCTCGGCCAAATTGGCATCGGCGATCAACGCGGCTTCATATTGCGCGCGGGCGCCGACGGCATCGCCATCCTCGGCAAGCAGATTGCCGAGATTGACGCGCCCCGCCGGATTTTGCGGATGCCAGCGAACCGCCTGCTCATAGGCTGTCCGCGCCGCCGAGCGATGGCCGCTCGCATAGGCCAAATTGCCAAGCTCGTTGAGTGCCGCGAAATGGGTGGGGTCGCGGCGGAGGATCTCGATATAGGCCGCCTTCGCTGCGTCATCTTGCGCGGTCGCGGCCGACCCCCGCGCGCGCGCGAGCAGCGAGGCGACGGCTTCGTCGCTCATCGGTCGTGCCCATCGCTGCCGCGCGATTGGCCGCACCGCCCTCGGGGGCCTGGCGACGATGTCGGTGACGTTGCCGCGACGATCAATCCAGAAACTGCCGCTATTTCCCTTGGAACACCGGCTTGCGCTTTTCGGCAAAGGCACGGCGGCCCTCGGCGAAATCGGCGCTCTCGGCGCAGTGCTTGGCAAGCGCCTCGCATTTCGCCCGGTCGATGTCGCCGCGCAGCTTCGTCAGCTCGGCGATCACCGCCTTCGAGGCCGCGATCGACAGCGGCGCATTCTCGGCCATGCTGGCGCAATAGAAGCGCGTGAAGGTATCGAGCTCGTCCGCCGGCACCGCGCGATTGACCAGGCCCATCGCCTGCGCCTCGCCGCCGTTGAATTGCCGCGCCGTGAACAGCATTTCCCGGGCATTGGCGGGACCGACGAGATCGAGCACCTTCTGCACGCCGCTGAAGGTGTAGGCGATCCCGAGCTTGGCCGCGGGAATGCCGAGCCGCGCGCTCTCGGCCGCGAGGCGCATGTCGCAATGCATCGCCACAAGCAAGCCTCCGCCCAGGCAATAGCCGCGGATCATCGCGATCGTCGGCTTCGCGCAATGCTCGAGCCGCGATAGAGCATTGCGGAAATTCTCGCTGTCGCGCGCGTCGGTCTCGGCCGAAGCGCGGCGCTCGTCGAAGCGGTTGATGTCGGCGCCCGAAATGAACGCCTTGTCGCCGGCGCCTTTCAGCACGATCACGCGCACCGCCGGATCGCTCTCGAAGTGATCGATGAGCGCCGGCATCGCCGCCCACATGTCGGCAGACATCGCATTGAGTTTCGCCGGATTGTTGAACACCATCCAGCCGATCGGGCCATCGACCTCCGCGATCATGCGTTCGGTTGGCGAAATCATGAGATGCTTCTCCTGTAACGAGGGTCGAAGAAATAGACCGCGCATGCGACACCGTCCAGCGCGCCCCGGCAACGCTCGGCGTACGTGCCGGCGGCGGGGATCGGCCTGCCGCCGGGGGCGAGGCATCGGCCCAGCTCGCGCATCGCCGATCTCGCCGATAATTGCCAAGCATGGGATCGGTTTCGGCCGCGTGCTAAGGGTGACGCATGACCATCGCCGACCGCCCTTCGCCCAATTTCGACGCGCGCCCCGCGGGCGGCGGGATCGACCTGCTGATCCTCCATTACACCGGCATGCGAACCGCGCTTGAAGCGCTCGAGCGGCTCTGCGATCCCGCGGCAAAAGTCAGCGCGCATTATCTGATCGACGAGGACGGCACGGTCGCACGGCTGGTCGCCGAGGAGCATCGCGCTTGGCATGCCGGCGTGTCGTCGTGGCGCGCGCGCCGCGACATCAACGCCGCGTCGATCGGCATCGAGCTCGTCAATCCTGGCCACGAATTCGGCTACCGGCCGTTTCCCGAGGCGCAGATGGCAGCGCTCGAGGCGCTGGCACGCGGGATCCTCGCGCGGCATCCGATCCCCGCGCGGCATGTGCTCGGCCATTCCGACGTCGCGCCGCTGCGCAAGCAGGACCCCGGCGAGCGGTTCGACTGGCCGCGCCTTGCCCGCGCCGGGGTCGGCCTCTGGCCGGACTTCGCGGCCGCGAGGGCGCCTGCGACCGTCGCCGATACCCAGGCGGCGCTGGCGGCGATCGGCTATGCCTGCCCGCAAAGCGGTGCGCTCGACGCCGAAACCGCCGCGGCGGTCGCCGCTTTTCAGCGCCATTACCGGCCCGAGCGCTGCGACGGCGTGCTCGATGACGAGACCGGCCGACGCATCGCGACCCTTGCCCGCGCGCTGGCTTCGCCCTAGGTGTCAGCGGCCAGACGGCCGGATGACCGCTCTTGCCGCAAGGCAGGAGAGGAAAGTCCGGGCTCCACGGAAGCACGGTGCCGGATAACGTCCGGCGAGGGCGACCTTAGGGAAAGTGCCACAGAAACACACCGCCAACCCTGACCAAGGCTTCGGCCGCGGCGGGCGGCAAGGGTGAAATGGTGCGGTAAGAGCGCACCGCGCGGCCGGCAACGGCAGCGGCAGGGCAAACCCCACCGGGAGCAAGACCAAGTAGGGATGGCAGAACCCTCGCGGGTTCAGGCGCGTTTCCGCGTCGTCATCCGGGTCGGTCGCGCGAGGCGTCCGGTAACGGGCGTCCCAGATGAATGGTCATCCTCCGCCTCGCGGCGGAGACAGAACCCGGCTTACAGGCCGTCTGGCACCTTTGCCCCAGCGCGACAGTCGGAATTACGTACGCAAGCAGCGTGATGTGGGAACAAAACAAGAATCCTACTTCATTTGAATGATTACTCGGCCCCTAAGATTTTTATCCACCGATTTTGCTCTAAGCCTCGATTTTTACTACGCAAAAGTTTGACAACCCATATTTTCCCATGCTATCCCAATTAGTCCCAAACGGGGGAGCGAGCGCGAGGGTGGCGAGCGCTTCTTCCCGGGACATCCCTGAGAGTCGCGGGATAGGGCGGGGTACCTGCGGTGGCGTTGTTTTCATCGACTTTCTTCAACAAGGTCGACCGCAAGGGCCGGGTGTCGGTCCCGGCGGGATTCCGCGCCGCCCTGGCCGGGCAAAGCTTTGCCGGTATCGTCGCTTTTCCCTCGCTGAAATTCGCGGCGCTCGACGCCGGCGGTTACGACCGGCTCGAGGACATCACCAATCGACTCGACGAATTGCCGGAATTCTCCGACGAGCGCGACTCCCTCGCCTCGGTTCTGTCCGACGCGCAACCGCTGCCCTTCGACAGCGAGGGCCGGATCGTTCTTCCCCAAGCGCTGATCGAATACGCCAAGATCGGCGAGCAGGTCGCTTTCGTCGGCATCGGCCGCAGCTTTCAGATTTGGGAGCCGGCGCGCTACCAATCCCATCGCGACGAGATGCGCGAGCGCGTGCGCCAGCGCGGCTTCACCCTGCCCCCGCGGAGTCCGGCGACGTGACGCAGCCGGGCACGCATATTCCGGTTCTGCTTGCCGAAACTATTACCGCGTTGAAGCCGCATGACGACGGGCTTTATCTCGACGGCACGTTCGGCGGCGGCGGCTATAGCGAGGCGATTCTGCGCAGCGCGCGTTGCCAGGTCGTGGCGCTCGACCGCGATCCGGCGGCGGTCGCACGCGGCGAGACGCTGGCGCGGCTTTATGGCGGGCGCCTCACCCTGGTCGAGGGCCGGTTTTCCGAGATGGAGCGGCTGCTGCAGCCGCTCGGCATCGCGCAGCTTGCCGGCGTCGCGCTCGATCTCGGCGTGTCCTCGGCGCAGATCGACGATCCGGCGCGCGGCTTTTCGTTCCGCGCCGACGGGCCGCTCGACATGCGCATGAGCGGCGACGGCCGCAGCGCCGCCGATCTCGTCAATGCCGCCGACGAGGCCGAGCTCGCGGCCATTATCCGCGATTATGGCGAGGAGCGTTTTGCGCGCCGCATCGCGCGCGCGATCGTGGCGGCACGGCCGCTGACCCGCACCGCCGAGCTGGTCGCGACGATCCGCAGCGTCGTGCCCGCCACCGGCGGCATCGATCCCGCGACCCGCACCTTCCAGGCGCTGCGCATCGCGGTCAACGAAGAA
>DATLUE010000077.1:0-20694 GCA_035533255.1 Allostellaceae bacterium
ATGCGAGCGGTAGGGATCGCGCGCCGGCACCACGGCGCCGCCGGCATCGGCGGTTTGCCACAGCACGGTCGCGCCGGTCGGCGCTGCGGCGGCGCGCAGGCTCGCCTCGGCGAGGCTCAGCCGGGCCGTGGGGCTGAGCGAGGAAAGCAGCGAATCGGCGACGATATGGTTCGCGATATCGGCGGTGAGGATCGGCGGCACCGGTTCGGCCAACGGGTTCGGATAGGCGCCGTTTGCCGCGACCGTCACCGTGGGCGGCGCCCGGTCGATCAGCGCGCCGAGCGGGCCCGGCGGGTCGGGTCGCGTGAACGGCGCGCAGGCGCCGAGCGCCAGAATCATGCCGACGGCAGCGAGCCCCGCACGCCGGTTTAGGTTATGATGGCGGCGATGCATGCCCGCGCGTTCCTTCTGTCATTGGCTCTGGCCGCGTCGCTGATGTCGGCCGGGGTGCCGGCGCGCGCGCAATTCTACGATCTCGACGGCGCCTATCATTGCCTGACGAATTCCGATGCGGCTTGCGCGGCCGGCGACCACTTGCCGCCGCCCGCGCCCCCGTCGGCGGTGGCGCCGGCCGGACCGACGATGGAGCAGGTGATCGCGCATATCCGCGCGCAAAAAGTCAGCGACAGCGATTTGCATCTGCTCGAAAGCCATGCCGCCCGAAAAGAGCCGCGCGCGGTCGAGGCGCTCGCATGGTGCAAGCTCAACGGGCTGGGCAGTCCGCCCGATCCAATGGCGGCCTACTTCCTCTATGGCGAGGCGGCGCAACTCGGCGTGCCGAACGCCCAGGCCAACCAGGTCGCGATCTTCGAGACCCGGCTGACCCAACAGCAGCGACAAGACGTTCTGATGCGGTTGCAGGCCAATTGATGCGCCCATAGCGCGCGTTACCCCGAGAGCCAGGATTGCGATCCTGGGCCGATTCTCCGGGATGGCGGTGAACGAGTCGTTAACCGAACTGCGTTCGCGGGGCCGTCAGCACGTCACCGCCGAGCAGAGGCGCGAGCGGAATTCCTCGAGTTCGGCGCGATGCGCCTTCAGCCCCTCCACCAGACCGGGATGAGCCATCGCGTAGTCGCGCGCCTTGGCGATCGCGTCATGCGCGAGCTCGCTGGCTTCGACCCGATAGCGGACCGCGTCGCCGGCCGAGAAGCCGCCGATGCCGAAACCAGAGCCGCCGCCGAGCAGCATCCCGCCGAGATAGATCGGCGCCGCCGCGACCAGCAAGGTGATGACGAAAGCTCTCATGGCTGTGCCTTTCGGGGCGCCGGTTGCGCTCGCGGCAGAGAGTTGCAAGCATCGCGCCAAGCGCGGTGCCGCTCGGAATGCCGCGCGATTTCGGTTTGCGACGGGATGCGATGTCAGATCCGCCGACGGATTCCCCGGCCGACCGCTCCGCGGAATGGCACGCCTACTACGTCGCGACCGAAGGGCGGCCGCCGCGGCGAACCGTGCTGTTCGCGCTCGACCTCTTTGGCGCAGCGGGGCCGGCGATGCACGCCGCCGATCTCGGCTGCGGCGACGGACGCGATACGATCGAGCTCTTGCGCCGCGATTGGTCGGTGATCGCGATCGACGCCGCGCCGGAAGCGATCGCGCGGCTGCGCCGGCGCGCCGATCTGCCGCACGCGGCAAGGCTCGATGCGCGCTGCGGGAAATTCGAGGACGAAAATTGGGGTCGGGTCGAGCTTGTCAATGCGAGCTTCGCCTTGCCGCTCTGTCCGCCACACGTCTTTCCAGCGCTGTGGCGCAAGATCGGCGCCTCGCTGAGCGCAGGCGGGCGGTTCGCGGGCCAGCTTTACGGCCCGCGCGACTCGTGGGCCCAACCTCGACCCAAGCGCCAAGCGCTCACCATTTTCGATGCGGCGGCGGTGCGCGCGCTATTCGCGGACTATACGATCGAGTTGCTCGAGGAGGAGGAAAGCGCTGGCGTGACGCTGCGCGGCACATCCAAGCACTGGCATATCTTTCATATCTGCGCGCGCAAGAATTGAATGGCGGTCAGCATCAGCGCCCGCGACCTTCATGCCAGTCCCGGTCTCGGCCGCCGCCGAGATAGATACCGGCGGCCGGCGCGCCGTAGTAATACGGGGCATAGCCGTAGCCATAACCGTAGCCGCCATAGTAAGGCCCTGCCGGATAGGCGACGCATCCGCCCAGTCCCAACGCCAACGCGCCGACCGCCAGAATGCGAATCAATCCTCGTGAACGCAAACGCATCGTCCAGCCTCCTCGGCTTCATGGCGCCGTCATCCCAGGAATTAGGACGAACCAAACGCCAGCATCCCCACACCATGACAACGCGCGGCCGGGCAGGTTTGTTCAATGCTTCGTCTGATCGACCCGCTGGATCGGCTGGGCGGCGTGTGTTAGCAGGTGGGCTGGAGAGTTATCGGGGAGGGGGACATGACAGGATTCCGTGCCGCGCGGTATTTCGCGGCGCTTTGCGCCGCGTCCGCTATGGCGGTGCTGGCCGCATCCGCGAGCTTTGCCGCAACGCCGCTCGAGCGCGGCACGTATCTGATGAACAGCGTCGTCGCCTGCGGCAATTGCCACACGCCCAAAGGGCCGGATGGCAAGGCGATCGCGGGGATGGAATTGTCGGGCGGGGACCCGATCGATTCGCCGGTCTTTCACGCCATGCCCGCCAACATCACCCCGGACAAGGACACCGGCATCGGCAATTGGACCGACGCTCAGATCATCGATGCGATCCGCAACGGCAAGCGGCCGGATGGCACGATCATCGGCCCGCCGATGCCGATCGCCTTCTATCGCAATATGTCGGATACCGACGCGAAAGCGATCGTCGCCTATCTGCGCACGGTGAAGCCGATCAGCCACAAGGTCGAGAAGTCGACCTATAAGATTCCGTTGCCGCCCGCCTATGGGCCGCCGGTCACGCATGTCGCCGACGTACCGCGCAGCGACCATATCGCCTATGGCAAATATCTCGCCACCGGCCTCGGCCATTGCATGGATTGCCATACGCCCGACGTCCAGGGCCGTCCCGATTTCACGCGCATGGGTGCCGGCGGCAATCCGTTCGGCGCACCCACTGGCGGCGTGGTCCTGTCGGCGAATTTGACCCCCGGCAATCCCAACGGCATCGCCGGTTGGACCAACCAGCAGGTGAAGATCGCGATCACCACCGGCATGCGCCCGGATCGGCCGCTGGTGAGGTTGATGGCGTTCGACTGGTACAAGAACATCTCGAACGAGGATCTGAACGACCTCGTCGCGTTCTTGCGCTCGCTGAAACCGGTCAAATCGTCCTGACGCGGCGCCGCTGCGGGAACGCCCGCGGCGGCGCGCTTGTTTCATCCCCAGCGGCGAATGCGCGGGAGGTGGAGCATGTCGGATCACGCACCCCAAGACGAGCTTCGCGCGAGGGTAGCGGAGATCGAATCGCGTCGGGTCGCGCCCGGCGAGATCGCGCGCTGGTTCTGGCCGTGGGTCCTGGCCGGCGTGCTGGTCGCGATCTTTCTGGCGGGTCTCTGGAGTGCCAGCCGTGCCGTTGACGACGGCGCCTATGTCGTCGGCCTTGTCGCGGCCGCGCTTGCCTTGGCCGGTCTCGCCTGGGAATTGGACGCCGCGCTCGGCGGCCGATCGAGCGACTTGTTCGTTTCTTTGCTGGTCGACGATGCCGACTCGCTCGTCATTCTCGTCGCGCTGATGACCGCATTGGCGCTGGGCGGGCTTGTGGTCGCGGCGCACGCGGCCAGCGTTGCCGTCGCCGGCGCCGGTTACGGGCTCTGCGTTTTCGCCGTGATCTTCATCTTCGCCGATCTCAAACACTATTTCGACCGGCGCGATCGACGCCCGCACTAAAACCCCGATAACGGCCAAAACGACGCTACGTCTTCTCGAGGCTCGTGGTGCCGGATGAGAGGATTGAACTCCCGACCTTCGGTTTACAAAACCGCTGCTCTACCGCTGAGCTAATCCGGCATTCCCGCCCGCTGACGGAACGAGATTCTGCTTTTACTCGCTCTTGCGGCCAAGCGTCCACTGAGACCGAGGGAGCGCGCAATGCCCCGCCGGAAAACTGGGCCGACGCGGGTCACGGCGTCGGCCTATAATGCGTGAAAGGATCGCTGTCCCGGGAGGAGCACCATGCCGTCTTCATACCACCGCCTCGCGGCTTGCGCGCGGCGCATGGGAAGGCGGGCGAGCATCCTTTTCGTTACGGGTCATGCCGCGCGCCGGTCGGCCGAGGCGCCGCTGGTTCTCGCCAAGACCGGTTGGCTCTATGTCGGCGGTCACGTCGTCACCATTGCCGGCAAGCACTACATGGTCGGCCAGATGTATGCCGAATACCTGATCCCGGCCAAGCAATTGCATCCCTATCCGGTGATCATGGTGCATGGCGGCACCATGTCGGGCACGAACTACACCGGCACGCCCGATGGGCGCGAAGGCTGGGCGCAGAATTTCGTGCGCGCCGGCTATGCCGTTTACGTCGTCGATCAGGTCGGCAAGGGCCGCTCGCCCTATTACCCGGAGATCTATGGACCGAACAGCCCAACCGCCTTGTCGAACAACCAATCGCCCTATGTCGCCCAGGATGTTCCCGTCGCGCTCGCGCCTTTCGGGCAAATCGATAGCGGGCTTTCCCGTCAATACGAAGGCACGGGATTGGGGCTGCCTTTGAGCAAGGCTCTCATCGATCCCCATAAAGGCAATCTGAAAATCGAGACCGCGCTCGGTCGGGACACAACGGTAACGATTTCGCTGCCGAAGCGGACCGTGCACGACAACGCCGCCGCGGTCGCGGCTTGACCTTTCGCCGGCACCCGGCAGGGTTCGCGGCTCGCTCAGCGCGTCGAGATGCGCCGCTGCGCAAAATGCGGTCCCGATGCTGAACGTGCCCGGGCTTGGCGCGCCGCGTGTTGCCGACTAGAGTTCTTGCGATGAAATCGTTCCGCCTCATCGTTGCCGTCATCGCCGTGTCGCTCGGCGGCTGCAGCACGTCGGCGCCGGTGCTGCTCAACGCATCGGCCGAAGGTCTCGTGGTGCGCTACAACCAGAGCGATGCGACCTCGGCCGACGCGACTGCGGCCGCGCAAAACTATTGTGCCCGGTACGGACGCAAGGCGGTGCCGGGCGAAGGCAGCGAGCAGACCGGCGACACTTTTGTCGCCTACACCTGCCAAAAGCCTTAACCGTTTCGCCGGTTGCGGCGGCCGGCTCGAAGTTTCCTTTAAAACGCCGCAAATTCTCCGGAAATGGCGTCGAGATAGAGCGCGATCGCGGCGGTCGTCGATCGGTCAACGCCCCACTGGAGAAGCACAATGGCTTTCGATATGGTTTTAATCACGCCGCTCGTCGCCCTGGTCGGTGGCGTCCTCATCCTGATCGTTCCGAGCCTGCTCAATTACATCGTCGCGATCTATCTGATCGTCGTCGGCGCGACCGGCCTCTGGCCTCACTTGCTGCACTGAGTGAGCGCGTAGAGCGCGACCGCGGCGGCATTCGAGACATTGAGCGAGTGCAGCGCGCCGCGCGTCGGCAGTTTGGCAAGATAATCGCACTGCTCGCGGACCAGACGCCGCAAGCCGGCACCTTCCGCGCCCAGTACCAGCGCGATGCGCTGGGGCAAGGCCAGGGCCGCCAGCGAATCCGTGGCGTCGCTGTCGAGCCCGACGCACCAGAAGCCTGCCGCCTTCACCCGCTCGAGCGTGCGCGCGAGATTGATCACGCGCACCAGCGGCACGGTTTCGAGCGCGCCCGACGCCGCCTTGGCGAGCGCGCCGGTGACCGGCGGCGCGCCATGCTCGGGCACGATCACGGCAAGGGCCGCAAACGCCGCCGCGGAGCGCAGGATCGCGCCGACATTGTGCGGATCGGTCACCTGATCGAGCAGCAGCAATATCTGCGGCGCCTTGTCCGCGGGCATTGCCGCGAGCACATCGTCGAGATCGGCTTCCGCGAGCGGCCTGGCTTCGAGCGCAAGGCCCTGATGCACCGCCTCCGGCGGCAGCGCCGTCTCCAGCGCGCGCCGGTCGACCGGCTCGGGTCCTGGGGGACGCGGCGCGGCGCGGGCCTGCGCCAGCAACGCCGTCGCCTCGTCGATATTCTCGCGCAGGCATAAAAAGCGCAGCACGCCGCGCAGCGGGTTGGCGAGCGCGGCGGTCACCGCGTGACGGCCGTAGAGCCATTGCGTCTTGGCCGGTCCTGCCGCCGCGCGGCCGTCGCGCGCGCCGGCCGGGCTCCGATCTCGCTCCGGGTGGTGGCGACGCGCCATGCCGCGCTCAGACCATGATCGGACCGGATGGAATCGCCGCACGCGATCCACCGGTCCGATCGTGGTCTAACTTCTTAAAATGAGAGCAAGATTCACGCATCAAATGGAAACCCGGTTTCCATTTGATGCGATCCTGCTCTAGCGCCGATGCGTGAGCGGCTGCAGCGGCACTGAGCCGTCCGGCGTCGGCACGCGCGCGACGTTCAGGATCATCGAGATCATCGTGTAATGGCCGTTGATGCCGATCAGGTCCATGACGCCGCGCGTGCCGAAGCGCGAGGCTACCGCCGCAAAGGCGCTATCGCTGACAGCATGGGTGCCGTTGAGCTCGACGCAGAAATTGTAGATCGCCGCCTGCGCGGGGGTGAGATTCTTGGGTGCTTCGCCCTTGCGGATCGCCTCGACGATCGCCGGATCGACGCCGGTCTTCAGCGCGAGGTTGGCATGCGCGTACCATTCGTATTGCGCGCCCCAGAAGCGGCCGACGACAATGGTCGCCAGCTCTTTCAAATCCTCGGGCAGCGAATTCTCGAAGCGAACATAGCCGCCCGTCGCCTCGATGGCGCGCAGGATGCCGGGGCTATGCAGCGCCGGCACGAACGGGCCGCGCATGCCGCCGCGCGAGGACGCGACTTTCTGCGCCAGCTCGTTCTGCTCGTCGGTGTAGTCGTTCGGCGTGATGTGGGGAAACCGGCTCATGGCATTCGCTCCTCGCCTTTTCGTACTTTTATCGGTGGCCGCAGTAGAGCAAATCCGGCGCGAAATACCACCGTGAAATGACCTACAATGCGCCGCGAGAATATGCCGCCGTTCTCGGGGAGGGACAACGATGATTGCCGGACAGCTTGCCTTGACCGTCGCGGCGCTGTTCGCCGGCGCGGCGGTCTATGTCAATGTTGCCGAGCAGCCCGCGCGCATGCTGCTCGACGATCGCTCGTTGCTGACCGAATGGAAGCGTGCCTATAAGGGCGGCTTCGCGATGCAGGCGCCACTCACCGTCATCGGCTTCGTCCTCGGCGCGGTCGCGTGGTGGCAGACCGGCGCGTGGTTGTGGGGTTTGGGCGCGCTCGCGCTGATCGCCAACCTGCCCTACACGCTCCTGGTCATGCTGCCGACCAACAACAAGCTCATGGCGATGGAGCCGGCCGGCAGCGGCGCCGATGGCCGCGCGCTGATCGAGACCTGGAACCGCCAGCATGCGTTCCGCAGCGCGCTTGGCGTTGCCGCGACGCTTTTGTTTCTCGGCGCATCGCTGCGATAGCGGGCGAGCGGAATGTTGACGCCGCGCGGCCGTTTCCCTAAGACCGCCCGCCGCTTGCTTGGGACCTGGTGGGGTTGCGGAGCGGTCAAACGCACCAGACTGTAAATCTGGCGACTTCGGTCTTCGAAGGTTCGAATCCTTCCCCCACCACCACTCTTTCCGGCCGCGGCTTTTCGGGATATATCGACGCCTATCGTGGCCGGTGCGGCATGCGCCGGCGGCCGCGGGTGTAGCTCAATGGTAGAGCAGAAGCCTTCCAAGCTTACGACGAGGGTTCGATTCCCTTCACCCGCTCCAGCGCGCATTGGCGCACGTTTTTAGCGACCGGACCGGCATTCGATGGCGAAGGCGAAATTCGAGCGGACGAAGCCGCATTTGCGATCCGCGGTTGCGCGCGACCGCGCCGCCCGATAGAACCTAGCGCTTCGGGCAGGCGCATGGCCCTCGGCATCCTAAGGCGCTCGATCTGGCGGGCTTAGGAGTGTAGCTCAATTGGTAGAGCACCGGTCTCCAAAATCGGGGGTTGGGGGTTCGAGCCCCTCCACTCCTGCCACCCCTTTCACCCGCGCCGCGCATGGGACTGGAAATGTTCCGGCGGGGACGCTATATAGGGTCCCTTCCAACGGCTTATGATGGCAAAAACCACCCCGCTTGAGTTTCTGCGGCAGGTCCGACAGGAAGTCGGTCGCGTGACCTGGCCGACCCGCAAGGAGACCACCGTTACCACCGCCATGGTGTTCGCTATGGTGATCGTGGCGGCGATTTTCTTTTTTCTCGTCGACGAGGTGCTCGCGCGCGGCGTGCAGCTCGTCCTCGGTATCGGAAGCTGAGATCATGACCACGCGCTGGTATGTCGTTCACGTCTATTCGGGCTTCGAGAAGAAGGTCGCGGTCGCGATTCGCGAGCAGGCGGTGCAGAAGGGGCTGGGCGACAAGTTCGAGGAAGTCCTGGTGCCGACCGAGGAAGTGGTCGAGGTGCGGCGCGGCGCCAAGGTGAATTCGGAGCGGAAATTCTTTCCCGGCTACGTCCTGGTGAAGATGGATCTGACCGACGAGACCTGGCATCTCGTCAAGAACACGCCCAAGGTCACGGGCTTCCTTGGCGGCAAGGGCAGCAAGCCGGCGCCGATCACGGAGGCCGAGGCGACCCGGATCATGAAGCAGGTCCAGGAAGGCATCGAGCGGCCGAAGCCCTCGATCACCTTCGAGATCGGCGAGCAGGTGCGGGTGTGCGACGGACCGTTCACGTCGTTCAACGGGCTGGTCGAGGAAGTGGACGAGGAAAAGGCGCGGCTCAAGGTGGCCGTTTCGATCTTCGGCCGGGCGACCCCGGTCGAGCTCGAATACACACAAGTCGAAAAGGTTTGAGGGCTTAGGCGATGGCGAAGAAGGTTGTCGGATTCATCAAGCTGCAAGTGCCGGCCGGCAAGGCGAACCCGTCGCCGCCGATCGGCCCGGCGCTCGGCCAGCGCGGCCTCAACATCATGGAGTTCTGCAAGGCGTTCAACGCCCAGACCCAGAAGCTCGAGCCCGGCATGCCGATCCCGGTGGTGATCACCGCCTATGCCGATCGCAGCTTCACCTTCGTCACCAAGACGCCGCCGAACTCGTACTTTTTGATGAAGGCGGCCGGGATCGACAAAGGCTCGCAGACGCCGGGCAAGGGTACGATCGGCAAGGTCACGATGACGCAGATTCGCGAGATCGCGGAAAAGAAGATGGTCGATCTTAACGCCAAGGACCTCGACGGCGCTTGCCACATGCTGGTCGGCTCGGCCCGGTCCATGGGCCTCGAAGTGGTGGAGTGAGCGATGGCGCAAAGCGGCAAGCGGTTGGTCAAAAGCTATGAAGGCATCGATCGCACGGCGTTTTACGACGCCGCCGAAGCGGTGAAACTCGTCAAGTCGCGCGCCACGTCGAAATTCGACGAGACCGTCGAGGTCTCGGTCAATCTCAACGTCGATCCGCGCAAATCCGAGCAGAACGTGCGCGGCACGGTGCAGCTTCCGAACGGCACCGGCAAGACCCTGCGTGTCGCCGTATTTGCGAAGGGCGATCGCGCGAAAGAGGCGCAGGACGCCGGGGCCGACATCGTCGGCGCCGAAGATCTGGCCGAGAAGATCAATGCCGGCGAAATGAATTTCGATCGCTGCATCGCGACGCCCGACATGATGGCGGTCGTCGGCCGGCTCGGCAAAGTGCTGGGCCCGCGCGGGCTGATGCCCAATCCGAAGCTTGGCACGGTCACGGTCAATGTCGCGGAGGCGGTGAAGGCGGCCAAGGGCGGCCAGGTCGAATACCGCACCGAAAAGGCCGGGATCGTCCAGGCCGGTGTCGGCAAGGCGAGCTTTACCGAGGACGCGTTGGTCGAGAACATCAAGGCCTTCGTCGGCGCGGTCAGCCGCGCCCGGCCGGCGGGCGTCAAAGGCGCCTTCATCAAGCGCGTCAGCGTCTCGACCACGATGGGTCCGGGGCTGAAGCTCGAGATCGCCAGCGTCGCGACCGAGAGCGCGACGCAACACTGAATTCCGCCGGCCCGGCATTATTTGCTTGGGCCGGCGGCGTAGCGGGGTGGGAGACCACCTCGTCCTGTCCGAGATTGCAGGTGCCGGGTGTTCCCGGCTCAAGGCTCCAAGGCGAAAGCCGAAGGGGGCGCCGGCATGAGACGGGGTGGCCGGCCGCGCAACCAGCGCGGCAGGCGCTTCTGGGACAGGCGAACCGGGCGGCCGGGCTCTTCCGGCCGCTCTCGTGCAACCGATCCGCTTCCGGCTCCCGCGGGACCGTCGGCGGATCACATGGTCGGAGATGAAGCGTGGACCGGTCACACAAAGAGGCCCTGGTCACATCGCTGCACGAACAGCTATCCGACACCGTATGCGTCGTGATCACTCACCAGACGGGAATGACCGTCGCGGAAGTGACCGAGCTGCGGCGTCAGATGCGTGCGGCGGGTGCCAGCTTCAAAGTGACGAAGAACCGGCTCGCCCGTATCGCTTTGACCGGCACGAAGTTCGAGCGGCTTTCGTCGCTGTTTACCGGCCCAACCGCGATTGCGTATTCGCGGGATCCGGTGGCGGCAGCGAAGGTGGCGGTCGAGTTCGCCAACAAGAACGACAAGCTGAGCATCGTCGGGGGAAGCCTCGGCGAACAGCCACTCGACGCGGCGGGCGTGAAGGCGCTCGCCACCTTGCCATCGCTCGATCGACTTCGCGCCAAGCTACTGGGCATGCTGCAGACCCCGGCGACACGGATCGCCAGTGTCTTGCAGGCGCCCGGCAGCCAGGTGGCGAGGGTGCTGGATGCCTATGCGCGCAAAGCGGCGGGCTAGTTGCGTTTAAAACGTCGAAACGACTTGAAAAATTCCCAGGAGTGCTAAAATGGCAGACTTGAACAAATTGGTCGACGAGTTGTCGAGCCTCACCGTCATCGAGGCGGCGGAGCTCTCGAAGAAGCTCGAAGAGAAATGGGGCGTCTCGGCAGCGGCGCCCGTGGCAGTAGCGGCTGCTGCGGGCGGCGGCGCGCCGGCCGAAGCGGCGGCCGAGCAGACCGAATTCACGGTCGTCCTGGCGGCGGCGGGTGACAAAAAGATCAATGTCATCAAGGAGGTGCGCGCGATCACGAGCCTCGGCCTGAAAGAGGCCAAGGATCTCGTCGAAGCCGCGCCGAAGCCGGTCAAGGAAGGCGTCAACAAGGACGAGGCGGCGAAGATCAAGAAGCAGCTCGAAGACGCGGGTGCGACGGTCCAAATTCAATAGCCCCGCGAGGCATTGCCACGGCCGGTCGGATTGGGCGGCGATTTGCGAATCGCCGCCCACCGGTCCGGTCAGGGCCCGAAAGCCGGGGTGCGGCCTATCCGCACCCCCTGGCTTTTGTCGTCTTTAGGGCAGGGGTGGCCGGGTGTCTTTGACCCGGCGGTGGAACGGTTCGAATTTCGATTGAGGAGCAGCTATGGCTAAGTCGTTCACCGGCAGGAAGCGCATCCGCAAGAGCTTTGGGCGCATTCCCGAAGTGGCCCCCATGCCGAACCTGATCGAGGTTCAAAAGAGCTCTTACGATCATTTCCTGCAGATGGGCGTGTCGGCCGCCAACCGGACCGGCGTCGGCCTGCAAGAGGTCTTCAAATCGGTGTTCCCGATCCGCGATTTCTCGGATCGCGCGCGGCTGGAATTCGTCAGCTACGAGCTCGAGACGCCGAAATACGACGTCGAGGAGTGCCAGCAGCGCGGCATAACCTTCGCCGCGCCGCTGAAAGTGACGCTACGGCTCGTCGTCTGGGACGTCGACGAAGAGACCAGCGCGCGCTCGATCCGCGACATCAAAGAGCAAGACGTCTACATGGGCGACATGCCGCTCATGACCAAGAACGGCACCTTCATCATCAACGGCACCGAGCGCGTTATCGTCTCGCAGATGCATCGCTCGCCTGGCGTGTTCTTCGACCACGACAAGGGTAAGAGCCACTCGTCGGGCAAGTATCTCTTCGCCGCGCGTGTCATTCCCTATCGCGGCTCCTGGCTCGATTTCGAATTCGACGCCAAGGACCACCTTTATGTCCGCATCGATCGCCGCCGCAAGCTGCCGGTGACGACCCTGCTCTACGCGCTCGACGGCGCCGAGACCGCGAAGCTGCGCGCCGAGCGCGCGGCGCAGACCAAGACTCTGCAGCCGCACGAGGCGCAGGGCATGTCGAAGGAAGAGATCCTCGGCGCGTTCTATACGCCGGTTGCGTTTTCCTTCGACAAGAAGGGCTGGAAAGTGCCCTTCGATCCGTCGCGCTATCGCGGCTTCAAGACCACGAGCGATCTGACCGACGCCAAGACCGGCAAGGTCAAGGCGGAGATCGGCACCAAGCTGACGCCGCGGCTGGCGAAGAAGCTCTATGACGACGGGCTCAAGGAAATCCGCATCGGCCGCGAGGACATCCTCGGCAAGTATCTGGCGATCGATCTCGTCAACGAGGAGACCGGCGAGATCTATGCCGAAGCCGGCGAGGAAGTGACCGAGCAGCTCATCGATACGGTCGAGAAGTCGAACATCGCCGAGCTGCCGGTGATCTCGGTCGATCACATGACGATCGGCCCGTATATCCGCAATACGCTGATTATCGACAAGAATGCCGGCCGCGAAGAAGCGCTCATCGACATCTATCGCGTCATGCGCCCGGGCGAGCCGCCGACCCTCGAAACGGCCGAAGCGCTGTTCAAGAGCCTGTTCTTCGACGCCGAGCGCTACGATCTCTCGGCGGTCGGGCGCGTCAAGATGAATTCGCGCCTCAGCCTCCAGACCGAGGACACGGTGCGCGTTCTCCGCAAGGAGGACATCATCGCGATCCTGCGCGTGCTGGTCGAGCTGAAGGACGGCCGCGGCGAGATCGACGATATCGATCATCTCGGCAATCGCCGGGTGCGCTCGGTCGGCGAGCTGATGGAGAATCAGTATCGCATCGGCCTCTTGCGCATGGAGCGCGCGATCCGCGAGCGCATGAGCTCGGTCGAGATCGATACGGTGATGCCGCACGATCTCATCAACGCCAAGCCGGCGGCGGCGGCGGTGCGCGAGTTCTTCGGCTCCTCGCAGCTCTCGCAATTCATGGACCAGACCAATCCGCTCAGCGAGATCACCCACAAGCGCCGGCTCTCGGCGCTGGGCCCGGGCGGTCTGACGCGCGAGCGCGCCGGCTTCGAGGTGCGCGACGTGCATCCGACCCATTACGGCCGCATCTGTCCGATCGAGACCCCGGAAGGCCCGAATATCGGCCTCATCAACAGCCTCGCGACCTATGCGCGCGTCAACCAATACGGCTTCATCGAGAGCCCGTATCGCCGCGTCAAGGACGGCAAGGTCACGGACGAAGTGGTGTATCTCTCCGCGATGGAGGAAGGCCGCTACGTCATCGCCCAGGCCAATGTCGAGCTCGATGCGCACGACAAGATCAAGGCCGACCTGACCAATTGCCGCAAAGGCGGCGATTTCGTCATGGCGCGGCCGCAGGATATCGATTTCATCGATGTTTCACCTAAGCAACTTGTTTCCGTCGCTGCGGCGCTCATCCCGTTCCTCGAGAACGACGATGCCAACCGCGCCTTGATGGGCTCGAACATGCAGCGCCAAGCGGTGCCGCTGATCAAGGCCGAAGCGCCGCTCGTCGGCACCGGCATGGAGGAGACGGTGGCGCGCGATTCCGGTGTCACCATTATCGCGCGCCGCTCGGGCATGGTCGATCAGGTCGATGGCATGCGCATCGTCATCCGCGCGACCGAGGATACGGCAGCGGAATCGCCCGGCGTCGACATCTATAACCTCTTGAAGTTCCAGCGCTCGAACCAGAACACCTGCATCACCCAGCGGCCGCTGGTGCGCGTCGGCGACGAGGTGAAGACCGGCGACATCCTCGCCGACGGTCCCTCGACCCAGCTCGGCGAGCTCGCGCTCGGCCGCAATGTGCTGTGCGCGTTCATGCCGTGGAACGGGTACAATTTCGAGGATTCGATCCTCATCTCCGAGCGCATTGTCTCCGACGACGTCTTCACTTCGATCCACATCGAGGAATTCGAGGTGATGGCGCGCGACACCAAGCTCGGCCAGGAAGAGATCACGCGCGATATCCCGAATGTCGGCGAGGAAGCGCTCAAAAATCTCGACGAGGCCGGCATCGTCTATATCGGCGCCGAGGTGAAGCCCTCCGACATCCTGGTCGGCAAGGTGACGCCGAAGGGCGAATCGCCGATGACGCCTGAAGAGAAGCTGCTGCGCGCCATCTTCGGCGAGAAGGCGTCGGATGTGCGCGACACCAGCCTGCGCCTGCCGCCCGGTGTCTCCGGCACGGTGGTCGAGGTGCGCGTGTTCTCGCGCCGCGGCGTCGACAAGGACGAACGCGCGCTGGCGATCGAGCGCGCCGAGATCGAGCGTCTTACCAAGGACCGCGACGACGAGAAGGCGATCCTCGAGCGCAGCTTCTACGCGCGCCTGCGCAACCTGCTCTCCGGCCAGGAAGTCGCCGGCGGGCGCGGCGTGAAAGCGGGCACGAAGCTGCTGAAGGACGCGCTCCAGGAGCTCGAAGACCACCAATTGCGTCACGTCTCGATCAAGAACGACAAGCGCATGGCCGAGATCGAGGCGCTCAAGAAGCAGATGGACGATTCGAACAAGGTTCTCCAGGACCGGTTCGAGAGCAAGGTCGAAAAGCTGCAGCGCGGCGACGAGTTGCCGCCGGGCGTGATGAAGATGGTCAAGGTCTTCGTCGCGGTGAAGCGCAAGCTGCAGCCGGGCGACAAGATGGCCGGCCGGCACGGCAACAAGGGCGTGATCTCGCGGATCATGCCGGTCGAGGACATGCCCTATCTCGAGAACGGCACGCCGGTCGATATCGTGCTCAATCCGCTGGGCGTGCCGAGCCGCATGAATGTCGGTCAGATTTTGGAAACCCATCTCGGCTGGGCCTCGGCCGGGCTCGGGCGCCAGATCGGCGATCTGCTCGACAAAGCGATGCGCACCGACAAGCAGACCCGCGATTTGCGGCGTTATCTCAATGGCGTCTATACCGATAAGGTCGATCAGGCCGACATCAAGGAGATGTCGGACCCGCAGTTGCTGGAGCTTGCGGGGAATCTCCGGCCCGGCGTTCCGGTCGCGACCCCGGTGTTCGACGGCGCGCGCGAGGACGACATCGTGAAAATGCTGGCCGAGGCCGGGCTCGACTCGTCGGGCCAAGTCCGCCTCACCGACGGCCGCACCGGCGAGTTTTTCGATCGCCGGGTCACGGTCGGCTACATCTACATGCTGAAGCTCCACCATCTTGTGGACGACAAGATCCACGCGCGCTCGATCGGGCCGTACAGCCTCGTCACCCAGCAGCCGCTGGGCGGCAAGGCGCAGTTCGGCGGTCAGCGCTTCGGCGAGATGGAGGTGTGGGCGCTCGAAGCTTATGGCGCCGCCTACACCCTGCAGGAAATGCTCACCGTCAAATCGGACGACGTTTCCGGCCGCACCAAGGTCTACGAGGCGATCGTGCGCGGCGACGACAATTTCGAGGCCGGCATTCCGGAATCCTTCAACGTGTTGGTGAAGGAGCTTCGCTCGCTGGGTCTCAACGTCGAGCTCGATCAGCGCAGCTATTGAGTTTCGATTTCAAGCTAGAAACGGTTTACCGAAAGAGGGATCGTTCATGAACGAGTTGATGAACATCTTCGGCCAGGTCACGGGCCCGCAAAGCTTCGACCAGATCAAGATTTCGATCGCCAGCCCCGAGCGCATTCGCTCGTGGTCCTATGGCGAGATCAAGAAGCCGGAGACGATCAACTACCGCACCTTCAAGCCCGAGCGCGACGGCTTGTTCTGCGCACGCATCTTCGGCCCGATCAAGGACTACGAGTGCTTGTGCGGCAAGTACAAGCGCATGAAGTATCGCGGCATCATCTGCGAGAAATGCGGCGTCGAGGTGACGCTCTCGAAGGTCCGCCGCGATCGCATGGGGCACATCGAGCTGGCGTCCCCGGTCGCCCATATTTGGTTCTTGAAATCGCTGCCGTCGCGCATCGGCTTGCTGCTCGACATGACGCTCAAGGATCTCGAGAAGATCCTCTATTTCGAGAGCTACGTCGTGACCGAGCCGGGCCTGACGCCCTTGAAGCTGCACCAGCTCCTCTCGGAAGAGGACTACATCAAGGCGCAGGAAGAGTTCGGCGAGCAAGGCTTCGAGGCGTCGATCGGGGCCGAGGCGCTCCGCAAGATGCTCGAGAAGATCAAGCTCGAAGGCGACGACGGCGAGCGCGAGCGGCTGCGCGTCGAGCTGCGCGAGACCACCTCGGAAGCCAAGCGCAAAAAGTTCGTCAAGCGGCTGAAGCTGGTCGAGGCCTTCATGGCCTCGCAGAGCCGGCCGGAATGGATGATCCTCGAGGTCATCCCGGTCATCCCCCCCGAGCTGCGGCCGCTGGTGCCGCTCGACGGCGGGCGCTTCGCGACCTCCGACCTCAACGATCTTTATCGCCGCGTCATCAACCGCAACAACCGGCTGAAGCGCCTGATCGAGCTACGCGTGCCCGACATCATCGTGCGCAACGAGAAGCGCATGCTGCAAGAGGCGGTCGACGCGCTGTTCGACAACGGCCGCCGCGGCCGCATCATCACCGGCGCGAACAAGCGGCCGCTGAAGTCGCTCTCCGACATGCTGAAAGGCAAGCAGGGCCGCTTCCGCCAGAACCTCTTGGGCAAGCGCGTCGATTATTCCGGCCGCTCGGTGATCGTGGTCGGTCCCGAGCTCAAGCTTCATCAATGCGGCCTGCCCAAGAAAATGGCGCTCGAGCTGTTCAAGCCATTCATCTATTCGAAGCTCGAGCTCTACGGCCTCGCCTCGACGATCAAGGCGGCCAAGCGCATGGTCGAGAAGGAGCGTCCGGAGGTTTGGGACATCCTCGAAGAGGTGATCCGCGAGCATCCGGTGCTCTTGAACCGCGCGCCGACCCTGCATCGCCTCGGCATCCAGGCGTTCGAGCCGACCCTCATCGAAGGCAAGGCGATCCAGCTTCACCCGCTGGTGTGCACCGCCTTCAACGCCGATTTCGACGGCGATCAGATGGCGGTCCATGTGCCGCTGTCGCTGGAGGCGCAGCTCGAGGCGCGCGTGCTGATGATGTCGACCAACAACATCCTCTCGCCCGCCAACGGCAAGCCGATCATCGTGCCGTCTCAGGACATCATCCTGGGTCTCTATTACATCACGATGGAGCAGCCCGGCGACAAGGGCGAAGGCATGTCGTTCATCGACATGGGCGAGATCGAGCACGCGCTCGACAGCGGCGCCTTGTCGCTGCACGCCAAGATCAACGCGCGCGTCGCGACCATCGAGCCGGATGGCACCTCGGTGATCAAGCGGATGGCAACCACCGCCGGCCGCATGATGCTGTCCGAGATCCTGCCGAAGAGTCCGCTGGTCGGCTTCGGCATGCTCAACCGCCTCCTGACCAAGAAGGAGGTCTCGAACGTCATCGACCAGGTGCATCGTCATTGCGGCCAGAAAGAGACCGTTATCTTCTGTGACCGGCTGATGGCGATCGGCTTCCAGCAGGCCTGCAAGGCGGGCATTTCTTTCGGCAAGGATGATCTCATCATCCCGCAAGCCAAGGAAAGGCTCATCAAAGAGGCGCAGGCGAAGGTCAAGGAATACGAGCAGCAATATCTCGACGGACTCATCACGCAAGGCGAGAAGTACAACAAGGTCGTCGACGTGTGGTCGAACTGCACCGAGCGCGTCGCCGACGAGATGATGAAGGCGATCCGTACGCCGCGGAAGGGCGAGGCGATCAATCCGGTGTGGATGATGGCCGACAGCGGCGCGCGCGGCTCGGCGGCGCAGATCAAGCAGCTTGCCGGCATGCGCGGTCTGATGGCGAAGCCCTCGGGCGAGATCATCGAGACGCCGATCATCTCGAACTTCAAGGAAGGCCTGACCGTGCTCGAGTACTTCAACTCGACGCATGGCGCGCGCAAAGGCCTCGCCGACACGGCGTTGAAGACGGCCAATTCGGGCTATCTCACGCGCCGTCTCGTCGACGTGGCGCAGGACGCGATCATCACCGAGGTGGATTGCGGCACGCAGCGCGGACTCACGATGCGCGCGGTCGTCGAAGGCGGCGAAGTGATCGCGCCGCTGTCCGACCGCATTCTCGGTCGTTCCGCGGCTGTCGACGTCCTCGATCCGCTGAGCGGCAAGGTGATCGTTCCCGCGGGCACGCTCATCGCCGAAGAGGAAGTCGATCTCATCGATCGGGCCGGCGTCGATTCGGTGCTGATCCGCTCGGTGCTTACCTGCGAGACGCATGTCGGCCTCTGCGGCAAATGCTATGGCCGCGATCTGGCGCGCGGCACGGTCGTCAACATCGGCGAGGCCGTCGGCGTGATCGCGGCCCAGTCGATCGGCGAGCCCGGCACGCAGCTTACGATGCGCACCTTCCATATCGGCGGCGCGGTGCAGCGCGGTGCCGAGCAATCCTCGGTCGAAGCGGCGTTCGATGCCAAGGTGCGGATCAAGAACCGCAACGTGGTCATCAACTCGACCGGCATTCCGATCGTCATGAGCCGGAATTCCGAGCTGACCTTGCTCGACGAGGCGGGCCGCGAAAAGGCGCGCCACCGCGTGCCGTACGGCGCGAAGATTCTCGCCGATGAGGGCGCGATGGTGACCAAGGGCCAGCGGCTGGCCGAATGGGATCCCTACACGATGCCGATCATCACCGAGAAGAACGGCATGGCCAACTACGTCGATCTCGTCGAAGGTATCTCGATGCGCGAGGTGGTAGACGAGGCGACCGGCATTTCGTCGAAGGTGGTCATCGATTGGAAGCAGCAGGCCAAGGGCGGCGAGCTGAAGCCGGCGATCCTGCTGAAAGGCGCCAACGGCAAGACGCTCACCCTCACCAACGGGCGCGAGGCGCGGCTGCCGCTGCCGGTCGACGCGATCCTCTCGGTCGAGAACGGCGTCGAGGTCAAGGCCGGCGACGTGCTGGCGCGTATCCCGCGCGAGTCTTCCAAGACCCGCGACATCACCGGCGGCCTGCCGCGCGTCGCGGAGCTGTTCGAGGCCCGGAAGCCCAAGGATTTCGCGATCATCAGCGAGATCGACGGCCGGATCGAGTTCGGCAAGGACTACAAGACCAAGCGGCGCGTGCTGATCGTTCCCGCGGAGGAAGGCGCCGAGCCGGTCGAGTATCTCATCCCGAAGGGCAAGCACCTCTCGGTCCAGGAAGGCGATTTCGTCCAGAAAGGCGACCTGCTGATCGACGGCAATCGCGTACCGCACGAGATTCTGCGCGTGCTCGGGATCGAGGAGCTCGCGAATTATCTCATCAACGAGATCCAGGAGGTCTATCGCCTCCAGGGCGTCCGCATCAACGACAAGCACATCGAGGTGATCGTTCGCCAGATGCTGCAAAAGATCGAGGTGGTCGATCCCGGCGAGACGACGTATCTGGCTGGCGAGCAGATCGACCGCGGCGACTTCGAGGCCGAGAATAACAAGGTGATCGCGGAAAAACTCAAGCCCGCGACCGGGCAACCGGTGCTGCAGGGCATCACCAAGGCGAGCCTGCAGACGAACTCGTTCATCTCGGCGGCGTCGTTCCAGGAAACCACCCGCGTCCTCACCGAGGCGGCGGTTTCGGGCCGGATCGATGTGCTCTCGGGCCTCAAGGAGAACGTCATCGTCGGCCGCTTGATCCCGGCCGGAACCGGCAGCGTCATGGCGCGGTGGCGCCAGATTGCCGCCGCCCGCGACAAAGAGCTTGCGGCCAACCAGGCGGCGCCGACCCCGGCGCTCGAGGAAAAAATCGCCTGATTGCGCGGGGCGCGCCCGGCCGGCAAAGTCGGGCGAAGAACATCGGAAAAGAGGCCGGGCAGCCGGCCTCTTTTTTCGCTTCGACCGGACGCCCGCAAGCTCGTGCGGAATTGCCGCCAAGCCTTGGCAGATAAGGCAAAAAGGCGGGCGATGCGGCTTGACGGCCTCATACCCCGCCACTAGTATTCGCGACTTCTGAGGGGCTGGCGGTAGGTAGCCAACCTAGACGCAGTCTATCCTTGTCGGTTTATTGGCTCGGCGCCGTGCGAGACGGCGCCCTTATCCGGGGACGTTCCAAAACCGCCGGTGATGCGGCAAGCATCGCGCGCGGTTTGCGTGTTTTGAGTGCAGGCTCGAAAGAGGTGAGTGAGGCATGCCCACGATCAATCAACTGATCCGCAACGCGCGGCATCCGCAACCGGCGCGCAACAAGGTGCCGGCACTGCAGGAAAGCCCGCAGAAGCGTGGCGTCTGCACCCGCGTCTACACGACGACGCCGAAGAAGCCGAACTCGGCGCTGCGCAAGGTCGCGCGCGTGCGGCTGACCAATGCGTTCGAGGTGACGAGCTATATCCCCGGCGAAGGCCACAATCTGCAGGAACATTCGGTGGTGCTGATTCGCGGCGGCCGCGTGAAGGATTTGCCGGGCGTGCGCTATCACATCATCCGCGGCACCCTCGACACGCAAGGGGTCAAGGATCGCCGCCAACGCCGTTCGAAATACGGCGCCAAGCGGCCGAAGTAGGGAGGGTCCGATGTCGCGTCGTCGTGCCGCCGTCAAGCGTGAAGTGCTTCCGGATCCCAAATTCGGCGATCTGGTCGTGACCAAATTCATGAATTGCCTGATGTATCAGGGCA
>DATLUE010000078.1:0-4491 GCA_035533255.1 Allostellaceae bacterium
CACGCCGGAACAAGCGTCCTGATCCGCCATGCCTGGCCCCCGCACTCTCTTCGACAAAATCTGGGACAGCCATCTGGTCGATCAGCAGCCGGACGGCACCTGCCTGCTCTACATCGATCGGCATCTCGTTCATGAGGTGACGAGCCCGCAGGCCTTCGCCGGCTTGCGCGAAACCGGCCGCAGCGTTCGCAACCCGAAAGCGACGCTCGCGACCGCCGATCACAATGTGCCGACGACCGATCGCTCGGCCGGCATCGCAGAGCCGGAATCGCGCTTCCAGATCGAAACCCTCGAGCGCAACGTCAAGGAATTCGGCATTCCCTATTTTGGGATGAACGATATCCGCCAGGGCATCGTCCACATCATCGGTCCCGAGCAGGGCATGACCCAACCGGGCATGACGATCGTCTGCGGCGACAGTCACACGGCGACGCATGGCGCGTTCGGCGCGCTCGCCTTCGGCATCGGCACGTCCGAGGTCGAGCATGTGCTGGCGACGCAGACGCTGATCCAGCGCCGCGCCAAGAACATGCTGGTCGCGATCGACGGCGACCTGCCGTTCGGCGTCACCGCAAAGGATCTGGTGCTCGCCGTCATCGGCCATATCGGCACTGCCGGCGGCACCGGGCATGTCATCGAATATGCCGGCTCGGCGATCCGCAAGTTGTCGATGGAAGGCCGCATGACGGTCTGCAACATGTCGATCGAGGGCGGCGCGCGCGCCGGCCTGGTCGCGCCCGACGAAATTACCTACGCCTATGTGATGGGCCGGCCGATGGCGCCGAAAGGTGCGGCGTGGGAGCAGGCGCTGGCGTTCTGGAAGACGCTGCCGTCCGATCCCGGCGCGCGCTACGACACCGAGGTGCGGCTCGATGCGGCGAAGATTGCGCCGCAAGTCACCTGGGGCACCAGCCCGCAGGACGTGCTGCCGATCACCGGCGCGGTGCCGAATCCCGGCGACGAGAAAGACGACGGCAAGCGCGCGGCGATGGAGCGCTCGCTCGAATATATGGGCCTCAAAGCCGGCACGCCGCTGAAAGAGGTGACGATCCAGCGCGCCTTCATCGGCTCCTGCACCAATGGCCGGATCGAGGATCTGCGCGCCGCCGCCGCCGTCGCCAAAGGCCGCAAGGTCGCAGCGGGCGTCAATGCGCTGGTGGTGCCGGGCTCGGGCCTCGTCAAAGAGCAGGCCGAGGAAGAAGGCCTCGACAAGATTTTCGTCGCGGCCGGCTTCGAATGGCGCGAGCCGGGTTGCTCGATGTGCCTCGCGATGAACGCCGACAAACTCGAGCCGGGCGAGCGCTGCGCCTCGACCTCGAACCGCAATTTCGAGGGCCGGCAAGGCCGCAACGGTCGTACGCATTTGATGAGCCCGGCAATGGCCGCAGCCGCAGCAATTACCGGCAAGCTCGCCGATGTGCGGGAGCTTTCGTAGCTAGAGCTTGCGCAGCGCGCCGCCGATGAGGCCGACGATCACCAGCGCGGCGATCAGCGGCAAGGTGATCGCGAGCGCGCCAAGGAAGACGAAAAAGCCGAGCGCGCCAAGGACGGCGAGCGCGGCGAAGATCAGGACGAGGCCCAGCGGCCCCGGCCGGCCATAGCGCAGCCGCGTGCCGCGCCCGTCGCTGCTCCACATCCAGACGCGGCCCTGACCGGGACCGCCTGGACCGCGGCTACCGCGCCGGTCTTGCCAATGGGTGGGGTCCGCAGCGCCCGGCGGAATGATCTCGGGCTCGGGCGGCTGGTCGCGATCGCTCATCGCTCCTATGTGTGCTGTCGGCCGCCGCAAAGCAAGGCGCGCTTGCCTAAAGGAGCCGGCTCCCGTAACAATCCCGCGCGAAAAAGCGAGGCGTTTCATGGACAAGTTCACCACCCTGACCGGCGTTGCCGCGCCGCTGCCGATCATCAATGTCGATACCGACAAGATCATTCCGAAGCAGCATCTGAAGACGGTCGAGCGTACCGGCCTCGGCAAGGCGTTGTTCGAGGAAATGCGCTATCGCGACGACGGCAGCGAGAATCCCGATTTCGTCCTCAACCAGCCGGCCTATCGCCAGGCGAAGATTCTGGTCGCGGGCGAGAATTTCGGCTGCGGCTCGTCGCGCGAGCACGCGCCCTGGGCGCTGATGGATTTCGGCATCCGTTGTGTCATCGCCGCGTCCTTCGCCGATATTTTCTACAGCAACAGCTTCAAGAACGGCATGCTGCTGATCAAGCTGCCGCCGGCCGTGGTGAGCGAGCTGATGGACGACGCGAAGAAAGGCGCCAACGCGCGCCTCACCGTCGATCTCGCCAGCCAGACCATCACGCGGCCCGATGGCGGCACGGTGAAATTCGACATCGATCCGTTCCTCAAGGATTGCCTCTTGAACGGGCTCGACGACATCGGCCTTACCTTGAAGAAGGAACCGAAAATCGCCGCCTATGAATCGCGTCAGCGCCTGACGCAGCCCTGGCTCTGAGCGGAGATAAGCAGATGGCGGCCAATCGGAAAATTCTCTCGCTGCCTGGCGACGGCATCGGCCCCGAGGTGATGCGCCAGGTCGGCCGCGTCGTCGACTGGTTCGATAAAAAGCGCATCGCCAGCTTCGACGTCAAGGAAGGCCTCGTCGGCGGCGCCTCCTTCGACAAGCACGGCACGCCGCTCACCGAAGAGACCATGAAGCTCGCCCAGGAAAGCGACGCCGTGCTGTTCGGCGCGGTCGGCGGCCCGCAATGGGACAACCTGCCCTTCGCACAAAAGCCCGAGCGCGGCTTGCTGCGTCTGCGCAAGGACATGGACTTGTTCGCCAATCTGCGCCCGGCCTTGGTGTTCGAGCCGTTGATCGGCGCCTCGACCTTGAAGCCCGAGGTGATCGACGGCCTCGACATCCTGATCATCCGCGAGCTGACCGGCGGCACCTATTTTGGCGAGCCGCGCGGCATCACGACGCTGCCCGACGGCACGCGCCGCGGCGTCAACACGCAGGTCTATACGACCCCCGAGATCATCCGCGTTGCCCGCGTCGCGTTCGAGCTTGCGAGGAAGCGCCACAACAAGGTCTGCTCGGTCGAGAAGGCCAACGTCATGGAATCGGGCCAGCTCTGGCGTGAGGAAGTGCAAAAGCTCCACGATGCCGATTATCGCGACGTCGAGCTCTCGCACATGTATGCCGACAATTGCGCGATGCAACTCGTGCGCAACCCCAAGCAGTTCGACGTCATCGTCACCGACAATCTCTTTGGCGATCTCTTGTCGGATTGCGCGGCGATGCTGACCGGCTCGCTCGGCATGCTGCCCTCGGCCTCGCTGGGCGCTGCCGATTCCAGCGGCCGCCGCAAGGCGCTCTACGAGCCGGTCCATGGCTCGGCGCCCGACATCGCCGGCAGGGACGCGGCCAATCCGCTCGCCTGCGTGCTCTCCTTCGCGATGATGCTGCGTTATTCCTTCGATCTGAAGGAAGAAGCCGATCTGGTCGAGCATGCCGTGCAGAACGCGCTCGCGGCCGGCGTGCGCACCGGCGACATCATGCAGCCGGGCATGAAGCGCGTCTCGACCACCGAGATGGGCAACACCGTGCTCTCGGAGCTCGCGAAGCTGGCATAGCGCTGCTTTACACTCGCAATGTGATCGTGCGTCCTTCGACTTCGCTCGGGACGAGGTCGATTGTGCGTGGCACCGGCCGATGCCATACGCGTTTTTCCTCGGTTGCTGAGCGAAGTCGACGGACGCAAGGCGCAACTGCCAACGATTTAGGCAAGTCTTACCCGAACGCCGGTCGGACCTCTGAGGCGAAGCGCGACATCTCGTCTTTCACCTGTTGGTGCGGCTTCAGGCCGACGTTGAAGTAAAGGATCACCTCGTCGAAGCCGGCGGCTTCGACTTTCTTCAAGGTGTCGGTCATTTGCTGTGCCGAGCCCAAGAGCACCGAATTCTCGGTGAGGTCCTCCGGCTTCATATGATGCAGCCGCTCGGTCATCTCGACCATGTAGCGATAGGAGGGCGGTGCCTTGGCGGCGTCGCTCGGGAAGGCCGGGATCACGCATTCCTTGTAATAGCGAATCTGGCGCGCTCTCTGTGCGCTCTCCTCTTCCTTATTATCTGCAAAATGCGTGAAGTAGCTGCAGATAAGGCGGCCCGGCTTGGCGCCGGCGGCGATGCAGGTGGCCTTGTAGAGATCGGCGACTTGTTTCAAGCCGCCATAGCTCATCGCCGCGGCGAAGGGTGCGACCACGAGGCCACAGCCGAGCTTGGCCGCAAGCTCGATCGACGGCTTCGAGAATGACGCGACATAGGCCGGGATCGGGCGCTGCACCGGTTGCGGCGTGATCGTCATGTTCTCGAAGGAATAGTATTTGCCCTTATGGGTAACCGGCCCTTGCCCGGCCCACAGCCGCTGCACGACCTCCATGCCTTCGTTGAAGATCGCCTGGTTCTCGGCGAACGAGACATGGAACGGGTCGTATTCGCGCGCATCGTAGCCGCGCCCGGCGGCGAAATCGACCCGGCCA
>DATLUE010000079.1:0-4523 GCA_035533255.1 Allostellaceae bacterium
ATCGTAGCCGCGCCCGGCAGCGAAATCGACCCGGCCGCCGCTCAAGAGGTCGAGGCTCGCCCATTGCTCGGCGACCCGGATCGGGTGGTGCAGCGGCAGCACCGTCACCGCCGGGGCCAGGCGGATCTTCTTCGTTTTCGCCGCGGCATAGGCGAGTGTCAGATCGGGGCAGGATAAAACGCCCAGCGAGCTAAAATGATGCTCGCCGATCCAGGCCGAGTGATAGCCCAGCGCATCCGCATGCAGCGTCTCGTCGAGAATGTCGGCGACGAACTGGTTCGGGCTGCGCGGATTGTTCTCATAGTGATTGTCGCTGAGCGTGAAATAACCGAACTCCATCGTCTGTCTCCTCGTGGCGATCTTGTGACGATTTTAGGCGAACACGGTGATGGTCCAAACGAGCATGACCAAGCCATCGGCGCTGATGATCGCCGTCCTAATCCAATGCGTGCGGAGAATTTGCGCCAGGTAGATGCCCCGAGGCCCGGCGCTATCCTGGCTCAATCGCGCCTGCCATCTGCCCCAGAATACCGCCGTGAGTGCCAGCGACAACAATTGTAACCCGAGATTAGCCAGGATTGTCCAGCGTGGCGAGTCTTGTGGATGCAGCCAGATCAGCGCGACGGAACCCGCGAGCGCCAGCGCGAGTGGGGAGAAAATCCAATAAGCGAGCTTTCGCCAATGCGCGTTCTGCAGCGCGCGGAATTCCGCCGCGCCAACGAGACGCCACGACCGGAAGATATCGACCTCATGCGCCCAGATCGCGCCGACCAGATAGAACGATAGCGCGAGGCAGCCGAGCAGAAGAGATTTCGCTGGATCGATCATCAACGCTGTCCTCCCGAGGCGCTTGCGCGCGATCAAATTAGTCATTATATTGACTATCAATATAATGATAATATTCCGATGATCGCCGCGCTGCAATGAGGAGGAGCGAAATGAGCGAGGTCGACGCCGCCGAGGGCCGGCGCTTCACGGGTTATGCCGGCGTTCGCGAAACCGGGACCGATCCCGATCTCACCCGGGTGGGCCGTGGCACACCAGGCGGGGAATACCTGCGCCGGTTCTGGCATCCGATCGCCTTCGTCAGCGAATTGAGCGCCGTGCCGTTGCGCGCGCGGATCCTGGGTGAAGATCTCGTCATCTTCCGCGACGGCGCCGGCGCCATCGGCGTGCTTCATCTCAATTGCTGCCATCGCGGCGCATCGCTCGAATTCGGCATCGTCGCGGAGAAAGGGATTCGCTGCTGCTATCACGGCCGCGTCTTCGATACCGACGGCACAATCCTCGATATGCCGGGCGAAGCCCATGCCGATCGCCTGCGGCAGACGCAGCGGCAGCCGGCCTATCCGACGCACATCTTCGCCGGGATGATCTTCGTCTATATGGGGCCGCCCGAGCAGAAGCCGCCATTCCCGCTCTATGACCGGTTCGACCTGCCGCGCGTGAAGCTGGCCCCGAGCATGCGCCAGCCCTTTGCCTGTAACTGGGTTCAGATCAAGGACAACGCGGCCGATCCGGCGCATACCGCTGTCTTGCACGCGATCAAGGGCGCCAACCAGTTCTCGGAAGAGTTCGGCCATTTCCGAGCTGACTTTCGCCGAGACGCCGGTCGGCTTGTCCTATTTCGCGGCGCGCCGCGTCGGCGACAATATCTGGGTGCGCTCGAACGACGTGATCATGCCGAATATCCACTCGCTGCCCTCGATCGTCGAGGACGGTCACAACCGCAAGCGGTGCTCGCCACCCTGGCTCACCATCTGGACCGTGCCGGTTGACGACGAGAACTCGATCAACTTTCTCTTGAGCCATATTGCGGAAGACGATCCGACCACGCCCGAGCGGCGTCGTTTCCTCGAAAGCTTCGGCCAGCAGCCGAACCGGCCCTATGCCGAGCGACAACGCATCCCCGGCGATTACGACGCGATGGTAAGCCAGGGTGCGATCACCGATCACAAGCGCGAGAATCTCGGCACGCTCGATCAGGGCATCGTCCTCTTCCGCCGCCGCCTGAAGCGCGAGATCGAAGCGGTACAGCGTGGCGAGGATCCGGCCAGCATTGTCCGCGATGGGCGGTCGATCCCGACTTACGGCGTCGACCGCGTGATCGCAGCCGCAGCGATGCCCGGTAATGCCGACGATCCGACCGCGCGTCGCGCCTACGCCCGCTCGCTCGCCGAGGAATATCTCACCAAGCCGCCGCTACACGAATTCGTGTGACGGCAACGCGCCGAACAAACGGCGCGACATAGATTGGGAGGATAAAGATGAAAGTAAGATGGTTCGCGGCGCTAACGATCGTCATGATCGTGGCGTTGTCGGTGACGGCCCTGCCAGCGGCGGCCCAGGTCAAATTGCTGTTCACCTCGATGGGGCCAGCAGGCTCGACCTTCGGTCTCTTCTTCAATGCCTGGGCCAAGCGCGTGAACGATGCGGCGCAAGGCAGCGGCGTGGTCGAAGTCCGCGACGGCACGATGCTCGCCAATTTCTCCAATGTCTACGAACGGGTGCTCGACGATGTCGTGCAGATCGGCTTCGGCCAGCAGGCTTTCATTGGCGGCAAATTCCCCCTGACCGAGGTGGTTGGTCTGCCGTTCGTGGTGAAGGACAATATGATTGGATCGATCGCGCTATGGCGGCTCTATAAGAGCGGCCTGCTCGATCATGAATACAGCGACATCGTCCCGCTGTGGCTCAATCTCCTCGGCCCGACCTATCTCCACCTCACCAAGGCGCCGCGGACCCTCGACAATCTCGACGGTCTCAAGATTCGCGTTACCGGCAAGGTCAATGCGCTGATGGTGCAGCGTCTCGGCGGCGCGCCGATCTCGCTTTCCGCCGAGGATATGTATGATGGCCTGCAGCGCGGGACTATCGACGGCGCAATCACGTCATGGTCGGCCTTCCAGCCGTTCCATCTCGCCGATGTCGCCTTTTATCACGTCGTCGCGCCGCTCGGCACCGCCCCCGCCATGTTCTTTATGGCGCGCAAGAAATACGATGCGCTGCCCACGCCGCTGCGCGCTGCCCTCGATGCCAATTCGGGCGAAGCGCAGAGCCGCGCCGCCGGCGAGGCGTGGAAGCAGGAAGGTCTCGCCGCCCAAGCGGCGGTCGCCGCCAACGCGAAGCACAAGGTAGTCGATCTGCCGCCGACACAAAGTGCCGCGTGGCAAATCCAAACTAAGCCGGTCATCGATCAATGGGCGGCCCGGGTCCCCAACGGCCAAAAAGTCCTCGACACCTATCGCGCGCTTTACGCGGCGGTCGGGGCCGGCCGTTAGCGGCTAGCTTCGGGCCGCGCCCTTTAGTCCAAGCCGGCATCGATCTCGGCGGCGCTCAACTTTGCGACCTCTTGCCTGAGCGCCTCGCTGAGATCGTTGCGCACGCGTTGCTTGAGCTTCGGCTGCGCGGTGAGAAACGCATCCTCGGTCGCCTCGAGCATCGGCAGGGCGCGTTTGAGGCGCCGATTGCCCTCGGCGGTTAAGGTCAGTAACCGCGCGCGCGCGTCATCGGGTTTGACCGTCTGCCGCACCAGCTTGTTGCGTTCGAGCAGGCGGATGACCTGCGAGGTAAGGGCGCGGCTCGCTTTGCAGTCGCGGCCGAGATCCTTCTGGGTGACCCCCCCGCCATCCTGGGTCAGCCAGGCGAGCCGGATCAGGAACACGAACTGGATATAAGTGATGCCGATGTCGTCCAGCCGTGCGTTCATTTGCCGCCGCCAAAGACCGGCAAGCTGATAGAGCAGGTAACCGATCGAATCCGTCGGGCCGGTGTAGCGTGTCCGCGCGAAGTCGATGGTCATGAAGGACGACTTGATGGCTGCTGGATGAATGGTGGCGCAACCTAGCAGGTTTTCATGCGCCGCGGTGGCCGGTCGCTCGGTCCGTTGCGCGTGCTGCGTGGCAATACGTTGTTAACCATATTTGACGTCGTTAACCATCACTTGCGCCATTAACCAAGTATTCAATAAACAAGTTCAATATTAATTAACCATAGAACCTAAATATCTATGCAATATCTTGGTTAAGTGTTAGAATATATGGTTATTTTCTGTGCGAACTAGTTTTGTTACTTGGAAACTCCTTTGACATAGGGTATAGCTTCGTTTGCATGTCGGGGCTGGGTTTGCGCCTTTCCTGTCACCGGCAGGCGCGACGAATCCCTTGGGCTCGTTGGGGTGGCGGTCGGATGTTGCGAATTTTCGGTCATTTCATCCCGGTTCCGGCGGTGCTGCTGGGTGCCGCGGAGGTCTTGCTGGTTGCCGCCGCGCTCTATTTCGTGGCGCCGCCGGTATTCCCGGGCGAGCTGGTGCATGCGGGGCTGCATCTGGTGCAAGCCCAATTCTCGCTGGGCCTGTCGCTGGTGGCCGGTATCTCGATGACCGCTGTCGGGCTCTACAATTACGACGTCTTCCTCGATTCGCGCATCATGGTCATTAAGATCCTGATGGCGGTCACGCTGGTCGCGCCGGCGGCGGCGCTGGTCGCGCTGCTGTTCGACAAGACGTTCGCCTCGGCGCCGGG
>DATLUE010000080.1:0-4418 GCA_035533255.1 Allostellaceae bacterium
TCGTATAGATGAAAACGTAGAAACCGATCGTGATCGCCAGCAGGATCGCCGCGACCAGGTTGAGCGCCAGCGCCATCAGCACGACCGAGCCGACCGCGAGCACCGCGCCGAAGCCCAGCGCATCCCCCGGCGCCATGCGGCCCGCCGGCAACGGGCGCTCGCGGGTGCGCTCCATCAGCGCGTCGATGTCGCGCTCATACCACATGTTGATGGCGCCCGCGGCGCCCGCGGCGACCGCGATGCACAGCACCGCGACGAAGCCGAGCACGGGATGGAGATGGCCGGGCGCGAGATAAAGCCCGACCCAGCCGGTGAACACCACCAGCGACATCACCCGCGGCTTCAAGAGCGCGAAATAATCGCCCACCCCGCCGACGGCATTGCGCACGGCAGCGGACTCGGTCGCCGCGCGCGACACCGGCGCGGCGCGCGCGGCAACGAAGCTGGCGGAGAGATCGGCCACGACGAATCCGGACCGCGGCTCAGTGCGCCGTCGAGGCGGCGATCACCGGCAACTCGTCGTAGCTGTGGAACGGCGGCGGCGACGACACGGTCCATTCCAAGGTGGTCGCACCGACGCCCCAGTAATTCGCACCCACCCGCTTTCCGGCGAACAGCGTATGAAAGATGATGAACACGAAGAACAGGGTCGAGGCGCCCGAGATGAACGAGCCGATCGAGGCCACCATGTTCCACCCGGCGAACGCATCGGGATAGTCGCTGATGCGGCGCGGCATGCCGGCCAGACCGAGGAAATGCATTGGGAAGAAGGTCAGGTTGACGCCGATGAAGGTGGTCCAGAAATGGATCTGGCCGAACATCTCGTTGTATTGCCGGCCCGACATCTTGCCGATCCAGTAATAGAAGCCGGCGAACAAGCCGAACACCGCGCCGAGCGACAGCACGTAGTGGAAATGCGCCACCACGTAATAGGTGTTGTGCAAATAATGGTCGACGCCGGCATTCGCGAGCACGACGCCGGTCACGCCGCCGACCGTGAACAGGAACAGAAAACCGATCGCCCACAGCATCGGCGTCTTGAACTCGATCGAGCCCTCCCACATGGTCGCGACCCACGAGAAGATCTTGATCCCTGTCGGCACCGCGATGACCATCGTCGCGGCGGTGAAATAGGCTTGCGTGTCGACGCTGAGGCCGGTCGTGAACATGTGATGCGCCCAGACGACGAAGCCGATCACGCCGATCGAGACCATCGCGTAGGCCATGCCGAGATAGCCGAAAATCGGCTTCTTCGAGAAGGTCGAGATCACCTGGCTGATGATGCCGAAGGCCGGCAAGATCATGATGTAGACTTCGGGATGGCCGAAGAACCAGAACAGGTTGAGGAACAGCAGCGGATCGCCGCCGCCGGCCGGATCGAAGAAGGTGGTGCCGAAATTGCGGTCGGTCAGCAGCATGGTGATCGCGCCGGCGAGCACCGGCAGCGACAGCAGCAGCAGGAACGCGGTGACGAGGATCGACCACACGAACAGCGGCATCTTGTGCAGGGTCATGCCCGGCGCGCGCATGTTGAAGATCGTCGTGATGAAGTTGATCGCGCCCATGATCGAGGATGCGCCGGCCAGATGCAGCGAGAAGATCACCATGTCGACCGAGGGACCGGGATGGCCGATCTTGGCCGAGAGCGGCGGATAGAGCGTCCAGCCGACGCCGGCGCCCTGGCCGACCATCGCCGACCCCAACAGCAAGGCGACCGACGGCACCAGTAGCCAGAAGCTGATGTTGTTCATGCGCGGAAAGGCCATATCCGGCGCGCCGATCATCAGCGGCACGAACCAATTGCCGAAACCGCCGATCAGCGCCGGCATCACCAGGAAGAACACCATCACCAGCCCGTGCGCGGTGATGATGACGTTGTAGAGCTGATGGTTGTTGGCGAACAGCGCGTCGCCCGGCCGCATCAAATTGTAGCGCATGACGATCGAGAACGCGCCGCCGATCAGCCCGGCGGTGATCGCGAAGATGAGATAGAGCGTGCCGATGTCCTTGTGATTGGTCGAGGCGAACCAGCGCATCCAGAAGCCGGGCATGTGGTCGTGCCCCGCATCATGGGCATGACCGTAACCGCCGTGGGCGTGGGTGTCGGTTGTCATCGCTCGCTCCTCGCGAAATACCTAACTGCTTACGAAGGGACGGCCTACTGCGCCGCCGCCAGCCGCACGGCATCCGCATCCTGCGGCGCGCCCGCCTTGGCGAATTTCTGCTTGGCCGCCGCCGCCCATTTGGCGAAATCCGGCTTCGAGACCACGTCGACCTCGATCGGCATGAAGGGGTGGTTGATGCCGCAAATCTGATTGCACTGGCCGTAGAACGTGCCGGTGTGCTCGAACTGGAACCAGCTCTCGTTGACGCGGCCGATCATGGCGTATTCCTGCACGCCCGCCGCCGGAAGATACCAGCTATGGATCACATCGGTGGCGGTAATCAGCACCCGCACCACCGCGCCGACCGGCACCACCACCGGATTGTCGACGCCGAGGAGGCGCGGCTTGCCCGCCTTCGCGTCATCGGCTGCGGACAGGACATTGCTGTCGAAAGCGAAGTCGCCTTGATCGGGATATTCGTAGGACCAGTACCACTGATGCCCGGTCACCTTCAGCGTCATGTCGGCGTGCTGCGTGCGATCCTCGTAATAGAGCAGCTTGAAGGACGGGATCGCGATGCTGACGAGGATGAGCACCGGCACCGCCGTCCACGCCACTTCGAGCAAGGTGTTATGCGTCGTCGTCGACGGCACCGGATGGCGCTTGGCGCTGAAGCGCCACATCACATAGACGAGCAGGCCCGTCACGAAGATCGTGATCAGCGTGATGATGATGACCAGCTCGTTATGGAAGTGGTCGATCGCGTCGCGCACCGGCGTCGCGCCCGCGACCATGCCGATCTGCCAGTCATGCGGCTGCTCGACAAACCCGCTCTGGGCCCAGGCGCGCGGCATCGCCGCCAGCGCCAGCACGAGCCCCATGCCCGCGCGCGCCGCGGCGCCCCGCCAGCTCTGTCCCGTTCTACGGATCGAAATCATGCCTTTCGCGCCCCTCATCCTGCCGGCGGCAACCGGCTCCGCGCTAACACCAACGAGCGTGTCGAAACCGCGTCTCTCATAGCCCCTGCGCAAGCACGACGCCAACCGCATCATTGCGACTTTATGCCGCATAAAACAACCGCTTGGCGATGCAACGGGGCATCGCACTTCCCATATCACCCGAATGATTCATGCAGATGACGCTGGCACCGCTCCTTGCTTCGTGGCAAGAAGCCGCGCGGGGAGAAAATCGCCATGACCGACCTTGCGATCACCGACGAGCTGTTTTTCACCAAGACCGGGATGGACCGCGCGCGGGTCGAGCGGCTCGTGAGCGAGGCGCTTGCCGGCATGGATGACGGCGAGTTGTTTCTCGAATACTCGCAATCGGAAAGCCTGACGCTCGACGACGGACGGATCAAATCCGCCGCCTTCGACACCGCGCAAGGCTTCGGGCTGCGCGGCTTGAGCGACGAGGCCGCCGGCTATGCCCATGCCTCGGAGCTCAGCGAGGACGCGATCCGCCGCGCCGGCGATGCGGTGCGCGCGGTCCGCCAGGGCCATAGCGGCGAATTCGCCGCACCGCCTCCCGGCACCAACCGCCAGCTCTATACCGCGGCCAACCCGCTCCATCAGGTCGATTTCGCCGCCAAGACCAAGCTCTTGGGCGAGATCGACGCTTATGCGCGCGCCCGGGACCCGCGCGTCCGGCAGGTCTCGGCCTCGCTCTCGGGGGTCTGGCAAGCGGTACAGATCATCCGCCCCGAGGGCCGGCGCAGCAGCGACATTCGGCCGCTGGTGCGCCTCAACGTCAACATCGTCGTCGGCGATGGCGACCGCATGGAAAGCGGCACCTCCGGCGCCGGCGGCCGCCTTGCCTATCAGCGCTTCATCGATCCGGCGAATTGGAAAGCCCAGGTCGACGAGGCGCTGCGCCAGGCGCTGGTCAATCTCGACTCAGTGCCCGCGCCCGCCGGCGAGATGACCGTCGTGCTCGGCCCCGGCTGGCCGGGCGTGATGCTGCACGAGGCGGTGGGCCACGGGCTCGAAGGCGATTTCAACCGCAAGAAGACCTCGGCCTTCGCCGGCCTGATCGGCCAGCGCGTCGCCAGCCCGGGCGTCACCGTGGTCGATGACGGCACGATCCCCGACCGCCGCGGCTCGCTCTCGGTCGACGACGAGGGCACGCCGTCGTCCTGCACCACCTTGATCGAGGACGGCATCCTCAAAGGCTATATGCAGGATCGCCTCAACGCGCGCCTCATGGGCATGCAGCCCACCGGCAACGGCCGGCGCGAGAGCTTTGCCTATGCGCCGATGCCGCGCATGACCAACACCTATCTGCTGGCCGGCGACAAGGACCCGAAAGAGATCA
>DATLUE010000081.1:0-3311 GCA_035533255.1 Allostellaceae bacterium
CTCGATCAGCCGCGACGCCGCTGGCGGCAGTGCAACCCCGCGGCGAAAAATCACGCTCGAATCGACGCGCCACCCGAATTCGGGCACCGGCAGGCGGATCAAGCTCCGGTTCTTCAACTCGGACCCGACCATCAGGTCGAGGATGGGCGTCACCAGCCGCCGGTTCTCGAGGAGGAAGCGCGGCACGCTCATCGCCGAGGTGTATTCGATCACCGGATTGGGCGGCGCCAAGCCCGCGCGCGCGAAAGCCGCATCGAAGCGCGCGCGCAGGTAATCCGGCCGGCACGGCAACAGCCACGGCTCGGCGGCAAGCGCATCGAGCGAGAGCCGGCGCTTGGCCGCGAGCGGATGGTCGTGCCGCGCGACGATCAACGGAATCTGACCGCGCAGCAACACCTTGTGCGCGAGATCTTCCTGGGCGAGGCCGTCCGGCGCCGAGTGAAAGGCGCAATCGATCTCGCCATTCCTCACGCCCGGCAGCGTACCGCGCATCCGGCTTTGGATGACGGTGACATCGATCGCCGGGTGCTTCACCTGAAAGCGCGCGATCGCGCGCGGCAGGATCATCGCGCCGAACACCGGGCCGGCGCCGACCACCACCTTGCCGCGCCGCGCCGCGACCAGATCGTCGAGCTCGCGCTGGGCACTGCCGATCTCGCCGATGATGATGCGGGCGCGCCGCTCCAACGCGCGGCCCAGCGCCGTCGGCCGCATGCCGTGCGGCGTGCGATCGAAGACCGCGCCGCCGACCGCCTGCTCCAAGAGCTTCACGCTGCGCGTGAGCGTCGGCTGGCTGGTTTTCAGCCGCCGCGCCGCGTCGCCAAGCGATCCGCTCTCAATGACAGCAAGGAAATCGCGCAAATGGCGGAATTCCATATCCCGGCGTTCCTTCCAGAGCCCCATCCCGACCCAGTATTGGAACCGGAAGCCGAAGCCGCGCAACCACGCCGATCATGGGGTTGCCGGGTGCCGGTAAAACAACGCTGCCGACCGCGCGCGGCAGACCTAACCTCGGATGTGGCGTGGCCGGTCAAAGGCACCGCATCGCGCACGCCACCGGCTGGTCGCGCGTCCTCTCGGTCGAAGGCGAGAGCCGTGAACCGCAGCGCATCGATGAGGGCAACATTTTCGGCGGTCCGGCTGCTCTTGAACGCTCGATAGAAGAACTCGTGCGCGGCGATTGCCGAAAGCCCGATATCGCTCGGCTTTTCGCGTCGCGCCCGAAGGGGTAAAATTCGCGGTCGTGTCGTTGAACATGCCGATGACCGCGTTGGTATCAAGAAGATGATCGCCCATGCTCAGCCATCTCGACGTCGCGACCCGTTGGATGGCCAGCAACCGATTGCAATACGCAATCAGACTCGATGGAGGATGTAATGGCAAGGATTCGGGTGGCAGGCTTCGGGGTTTCGCTCGATGGCTTCGCGGCGGGAATCGAGCAGAGCTTGGATCACCCTCTGGGCAAGCGGGGGCCGGAATTGTTCCAATGGTTCTTTCCCACTCGCACCTTCCGCGAAATGCATGGCGAAAGCGGAGGCGATACCGGCTCCGACGACGCGTTCGCGCGGCGCGCGATGGACGGCTTCGGTGCCTTCATCCTAGGACGGAACATGTTCGGCCCGATCCGGGGAAAATGGCCCGATGAGCAATGGAAGGGGTGGTTGGGCGACAACCCGCCCTATCATGCGCCAACCTTTGTTCTCACGCATCATCCGCGCGCGTCGATCGAGATGGACGGGGGAACGACCTTCCACTTCGTTACCGATGGCATCGAAGCAGCGTTGCAACGCGCGCGGGACGCAGCGGGACAAAAGGACATCAAGATCGGCGGCGGTGTCGAAACCGCAAGACAATATATCCGCGCGGGCCATGTCGACGAGATTCATCTGGCGGTGACACCCGTTGTGCTTGGTCGGGGCGAAGCGCTGTTCGATGGCATCGATCTTCGCTCCCTTGGATATCGCACCACCGAACACCTGCCGACCGAGCGCGCTACCCATGTCGTGCTGATGCGGTGAACGTCCGCTTTCGGGATCAGGGAAATAAGCCGACCGGGCGCTTGCGAAAGGCGCGGGTTCGCTCGAGGCGGGCGGAATGAAAACGCGCTTGGGTGACGCATGACAGCGCCAAAACACGCGGCGCGCATCTCTCCGCATCACCGGCGGCGCAATTCCGCGACCGCACCGGCATAGGAGGGCGACGCGATCGGGCAGATCCGCCGCGCCTGCAGGAAGAATTGCCGTGCCGCGCGGGCCTGGCCCATGCCGAGCGCATCCTCGCCGATAAAGAACTCGGCGTCGCATCGCCGCTCGGCGCGTGCCCTTGCGTCGCCCTTCGCGGCGGCCGCCAAAAGACCGGCGGCGGCGAGTTTGCGCATCAGAAACGCAGCCACCGGCGCGGGCCAAGCCCGGGCATCGATCTTCGCGAGGTTGGCGGCGAACTCGGCGCCGTCGAGCTGGCGCGAGCGCACGCGCGCGAGATGCAGCCACAGGATCGGATAGGGTTGGTTGGGATCGAGCGCGAGGCTGCGCTTGAAATCATTGGCTGCCGCCGCAAAGCGCCCGGCATGAAAATTGGCGTAGGCGCGGCCGGCATAGGCCGGAGCGAAATTCGGCGTGAGATAAATCAGCGTGTCGTAATCGGCGATCGCGTTGTCGTATTGGCCGAGATCGCGATAGAGCTTGCCGCGATTGTAATAGGCGTTGGGATTATCGGGGTCGAGACGGATCGCGGTCGCGAAATCGGCGAGCGCTTTCAGGTCTCTGCCGAGCAGCGCATAGGCGGTGCCGCGATTGTTGAAGGCGTCGGCGTAAGCGGGCTTCAGGCGAATGGCGGCGTTGTAATCGGCGATCGCGCGGGCGAAATCGTCCTTGTCGCGCCAGGCATCGCCGCGGTTGTAATAGGCGCCGGGCAGATCGGGACGAAGCCGGATCACGGTATCGAGATCGGCAATCGCCTTGTCGTTGTCGCCGAGCCCATGATAGGCAGTGGCGCGGGTGAGCAGCGCGCCGAGGTTGCCGGGCGCCGCTTTGACAGCCGCGTCGAGATCGACGAGCGCGCGGGCGAAGTCATTGCGCGACGCGAAAATGGAACCGCGATCGATCAGCGCGCCGACATCCCCGGGCTCGAGCCCGAGCGCGGTGGTGAGATCCGCCACGGCGGCATCGACACGGCCCGCATCGGCATAAGCGAGCGCGCGATCGACCAAGGCCTGCGCGTGGCCGGGTACGAGCTTGATCGCTTCCGTTTCGTCGGCGATCGCCTGGTCGAATTGCCGCTGGCTGCGCTCGTCGAGGGCGCGGCCGCGATAG
>DATLUE010000082.1:0-17632 GCA_035533255.1 Allostellaceae bacterium
GAGCGCGCGGCCGAGTTCGTCCTGCGTGTAGCTGAATTCCTCGATCAGGCGGCGATAGCCCTCGCCTTCTTCGATCGGATTCAGATCCTGGCGCTGAATATTCTCGATCAGCGCGATCTCGGATGCCGCGCGGTCGTCCATCTCGCGCAGGATCACCGGCACTTCGTGAAGCTGCGCCGCCTGCGCCGCGCGCCCGCGCCGCTCGCCGGCGAGGATCTCGTAGCCGTCCGGATCGGCGGGATTCCGGCGCACCAGGATCGGCTGGAGAATCCCCTTCTGGCGCACCGATTCGGTCAGCGCGGCGAGACTCTCGGCGTCGAAATGACGCCGCGGCTGGAACCGACCCGGTCGCAGCTTCTCGACCGCGACGCTGCGCAGATTCTTGTGATGGTCGGCTTCCTCGGCCTCGTCGCCGAACAGCGCCGAGAGGCCGCGGCCGAGACCGCGTGCTGTCTTCGATTTATCGCCGCCCCGCGCGCGCGGCGTCTCGTCGGTCATGATAGCGCCTCGGCTGCCAGGGCGATCCCGCGCTCGCGCTTCAAGACTTCGCTTGCGAGATGCACATAGGCCTGCGCGCCGGGACAGCGGAAATCATAGAGCAGCACCGGCTTGCCATGCGAGGGCGCTTCGGAGATGCGGACGTTGCGCGGGATCACGGTGTCGTAAAGCTTGTCGCCGAAATGGCCGCGCACGTCGGCGGCAACCAGATCGGAGAGGTTGTTGCGCTTGTCGAACATGGTGAGCACGATGCCTTGGATTTCGAGCGCCGGATTCAACTGCCGCTTCACGCGCTCGATGGTCTTCACCAGATGCGACAGGCCTTCGAGCGCGTAGAACTCGCATTGCAGCGGCACCAGCACGGCATGCGCGGCGCAGAGGGCGTTGAGCGTCAGAAGCCCAAGCGACGGCGGACAGTCGATCAGCACATGATCGTAAGGCAGCGCCACGCCTTTCAGCGCATCGGCCAGCCGGTATTCGCGGCGCTCGAGATCGACCAGCTCGAGCTCGGCGCCGGCGAGCTCGACCGAGGCCGGAACGACCGCCAGGCGCGGCACCGCGGTCGCGACGATCGCCGCGCCCAAGGCATGCTCGCCGGCGAGCACTTGATAGGAGGTGACGATGCGCGCCTGACGCGGGATGCCGAGGCCGGTCGAAGCGTTGCCTTGCGGATCGAGATCGATCAGCAGCACCTGCTCGCCGGCGGCGGCCAGCGCGGTCGCAAGATTGACCGCGGTCGTGGTCTTGCCAACCCCGCCTTTCTGATTGACGATCGCGATGATGCGAACCGGGCGCGGCCGATCGTCCGCCAAACCGCTCATGACGCGACCCGGTGGATGGCCGACAGCGTCACGACAGCGCCGGACGGATCGGAGAGGCTTGGGACAATCTCGGCGGTCATCGCCCAAGATCGCTGCGCCGCGGCAAGCTCGTCGCGGGCGGCTTCGCCTTTCAGGAACAGGCAGACGCTGCGGTCCGATATAAATTTCTCAGTATATTCAATGAGTTGTGAGAGAGACGCGCAGGCGCGTGCGACCACGGCATCGGCGGTGAAAGCCGCGGCCCGCTCGATCCGCTCGGGATGGATGATCGGCGTCACGTCCATTACCCGGGCCGCTTCGCGCAAAAACGCAGCTTTGCGAAGGTCGGACTCGATCAGATGAATTTCCCTCACCCCCATCGCGGCCAGCACCAGACCCGGCAGGCCCGCGCCGGAGCCCAGATCGACCACGACCCGCGCCTGGCGTGGCAGCAGCTCATAGAGCTGCGCGCAATCGAGGATATGCCGGCGCCACACATCCCCCAGGGTATTGGCGCTAACCAGATTGATGCGGCGGTTCCATTGGCCGAGCAAATCGACATAAGCCGTCAACCGGTCTAGCGTTTCACGTGAAACACCGCTGATCCGTGCGAAGCCGGCGAGTCCCAGCGGGAGCCGAACCGGCCTCACATTCACGGCCATCGGCGCCATCACGCCGCCTCTCCGCGCCGAACATGCCGCAGCAAAGCGACCAGGGCCGCGGGGGTGACACCTGAAATGCGCGAGGCGGCGCCAAGATTGCCCGGCCGCGCCGCGCTCAGCTTCTGGCGAATCTCGGTCGAAAGGCTACCGATCGCCGCATAATCGAGGTCGTAAGGCAACGCCAGTTTCTCGTCGCGGCGAAAAGCGTGGATTTCGGCTTCCTGGCGGTCGAGATAGCCGGCATAGCGGCCATCGATCTCGAGCTGCTCCGCGATATCGGCCGTCACGCTCCCCAGCTCCGGCCAGATCGCGGCGACCCGGGCCCACGGAATATCCGGGTGGCGCAGTAAATCGGCGGCCGAGCGCGCCACGCCATCGGCATTGACCGAAAGACCCTGGGCGCGGAGTTGCTGCGGGGTCAGGCGCAGCGCCTGAACCTGTGCGCGGGCATCGGCCAAAGCCTGAGATTTTGCGGCAAACGCGGCGGCGCGCTCCCGACCGACGCAGCCGAGCGCCACACCCAGCGGCGTCAGGCGCTGGTCGGCATTATCGGCGCGCAGCACCAGCCGGTATTCCGCCCGCGAGGTAAACATCCGATAGGGCTCTTCCGTCCCACGCGTCACCAGATCGTCGATCAGAACGCCGATATAAGAGCTGGCACGGTCGAGCACGAATTCCGCGCCGCCCCCGGCCGCCAGCGCCGCATTGAGCCCGGCGACCAGACCTTGGGCTGCCGCCTCCTCATAGCCGGTGGTGCCGTTGATCTGGCCGGCAAAGAACAAGCCTGGGACGCGCTTGGTCTCGAGCGTCGGGCGCAACTCGCGCGGATCGACGAAATCATACTCGATCGCGTAGCCCGGCCGCGTCATCGCCGCACGCTCCAGACCCGGAATTGTGGCGAGCAGCGCCGCCTGCACCTCGCGCGGCAGCGAGGTCGAAATCCCGTTGGGATAGACGGTATCGTCGTCCAGCCCTTCCGGCTCCAGGAAGATCTGATGCCGGTCGCGGGCCGCGAACCGCACCACCTTGTCCTCGATCGACGGGCAATAGCGCGGGCCGGTGCCGGCGATCTGGCCGGAATAGATCGGTGCACGGTCGAGATTGGCGCGAATGATGGCGTGGGTGGCGGCGGTCGTCGCGGTCAAATGGCAGACCGTTTGCGGCGTCGTTATCGCCTTGGTCAAAAAGGAAAAAGCCACCGGCGGGTCGTCGCCGTGCTGGGGCTCGAGCGCGGCCCAGTCGATGGTCTTGCCATCGAGCCGCGGCGGCGTCCCGGTTTTGAGCCGCCCAAGGGCAAATCCCAACCGCGCTAGAGTGTCCGCCAAGCCGACCGACGATGCCTCGCCGACCCGGCCGGCGGCGATTTTCTCTTCGCCGATATGGATCAGCCCATGCAGGAACGTGCCGGTGGTGAGAACCACGCTGTCGGCAATCAGCTCCTCGCCCGAGGCAAGCACGACGCCCCTCGCCCGTCCCTCGTGGTCGAGTAGCAAATCCTCAGCCGAAGCCTCACGAATCTCGAGACCCGGCTGATCCGCGAGCAGCGCCTGCATCGCCGCGCGATAAAGCTTGCGATCCGCCTGAGCGCGCGGCCCGCGCACGGCCGGGCCTTTGCTGCGGTTGAGCAAGCGAAATTGGATGCCGGCGCGGTCCGTCGCGCGCGCCATGACACCATCGAGTGCGTCGATCTCGCGCACCAGATGACCTTTGGCAAGGCCGCCAATTGCGGGATTGCACGACATTTCGCCGATCGTCGCGCGTTTTTGGGTGAGGAGCAGCGTCTTCGCGCCGAGCCGCGCAGATGCGGACGCGGCCTCACAGCCGGCATGGCCGCCGCCAATGACGATAACCGTCCATCGCTGCATGCCGGCACTCTATTGAGGCGCTCGGCGGGTGTAAAGCGATGCACTGACGTTTCACGTGAAACAGCGGCCAGCGCCGGATTCAACGGCTTAAGAAGCGGTTAATATTTGGCATTAAATAATTCTTAAGAAAAGACTCAAGTAATTCCTCGCTAATTTTCTACACATCTTCTGCGAATCGGCCACAATATCTAGTTCGAGTCGGCCGATTCGTGCGTGAGACGTTCCCGGAACCCATACCAGCGGCTGTGGTCGGTAAGAATCGAGTTCCTGATATGTTCGCCCCAAAATTCATCGCTCGCTTTTGGCATGAGAGCATTGCTCGGCCACGCCGGCTCGCGTTCGTCCCTGCTAATTTAAGTCGTGTGCTCACCCCTTGTATCTGGGCCACCGATTATAGCCGATAGCTGGGGCATTCGATTTTAGCGCGCGGATCAGGTCCATCTCCTTCGCGGTCACTTCGGCGATTGTGACAGCTTCCGATTCCCACAGAATTTCGCGGTGGATCGTGAAGTCTCTCCGCTGCTCGGGCGAGAAATCTCGCTCAATGAGTTTGCTGGCAGCACTGCCAAAATAATTGATGCTGTAGGTCCGGTCCTGACCAACGTAAATCTTCCCGTTCGGATAGGTGATTTTGTAGATAACGCTCATCGGGAGGCGCGCTTGCTACATAATTCCGCCTATTTCCCGATGCAAAACTCGCGGAACAGCGCGTCCAGCATGTCCTCGACATCGACGCGGCCGGTGATGCGGCCAAGGGCGTGCGCGGCGGCGCGCAAATCTTCCGCGGCCAGCTCGGGCAGTTCGGCAATGGCGAAGCGATCGAGCGCGGCAACACTGCTCTCGAGCGCCTGGCGATGCCGCAAGCGCGTCACCAGCGGTGTCGCCCCCGCCGTCAGCGATTCCTCGACCGCTTCGCCGAGGCGCGCGATCAGCGCGGCAATGCCCGCGCCGGTCGTGGCCGAGCAGCGCAGCGCCGGTCCCGCGCCGAGCTCGTCTGCCCAAGCGCCATCATCGCCGCCCGAAAGATCGATCTTGTTCGCGACCACGAGCGTCCGCACATCGATCAATCCGCACAGCATGGCCGCTTCCTCGGGCCGCGTCGCGTCGAGCACGACCAGCTTCAGATCGGCGGTCGCGGCGCGCGCCCGCGCGCGACGAACGCCTTCCGCCTCGACGACATCCGCGCCGTCGCGCAAGCCCGCGGTATCGGCGAGCACCACCGGATAGCCGCCGAGATCGAACGCGACCTCGATTACGTCGCGCGTCGTGCCGGCGAGATGCGAGGTGATCGCGACCTCGCGCCGCGCGAGCGCATTCATGAGACTCGATTTTCCGGCATTGGGCGGACCGAGGATCGCGACCGCCACGCCCTCGCGCAGCCGCTCGCCGCGCCGATCGTCGGCGAGCAGCGCGGCAATCTCGGAACGCAATGCCGCAAGCGCCTGCCGCGCGCGCGCCCATTGCTCGGCCGGCAGACCTTCCTCGGGAAAATCGATCTCGGCTTCGAGCCCGGCTTGCGCGCGGATCAGCCGCGCGCGCCAATCCTCGCACCGCCGCCCGAATTCGCCGTCGAGCTGGCGCAATGCTTGGCGCCGCTGCGCCGCGGTCTCGGCCTCGACCAGATCGGCGATCGCCTCGGCGGCGGTGAGATCGAGCTTGCTGTTGAGAAACGCGCGCTTCGTAAACTCGCCGGGCTCCGCCAGCCGAAACCCCGGACGCCCCCCGAGCGCCGCAAACACGCCGGCAAGCACGGCGCGGCTGCCATGAAGCTGCAACTCCGCGACATCCTCGCCGGTAAAGCTCGCGGGCGCGGCGAAATACAAAACGATGCCGTCATCGAGCGTCTCGCCGCTGCGCGGATCGCGGATGCGCGCGTGAAGCGCGCGGCGCGGCGGCGGCAGCGCCCCCGCCAGATCGCGCAAAGCCGCCGCGGCGCCGGACCCGGAGATCCGCACCACCGCGACGCCGGCGCGGCCAGGCGCGGTCGCCAATGCGAAAATCGTATCGCTCATGGGAGCGGGAGCTTAGAGCATTGTCCGGCGAAGTGTGCAGCGGTTCGCCGCAGACAATGCGACAAAATCGAAAAATCGAGCGCGTGACCCGGCTCTGCCTAATCGGATCACGCGCTAGCAAGAAAAGCACGTATCAAATATCCGTTCGCATGAAAATCCGTTCCGGCAGGGCACGGATCGCGCGCATGATCCAGCGCCAGATCGGCCGCACATAGACGACGTTCTTGCCGCGCGCCTGCGCCCGATAGACGGCGCGCGCGACTTCGTCCGGTTGCGCGGTCAAAATTTTCGGCAGCGCCATACCCTGCGTCATGCGCGTCTCGACGAAGCCGGGCTGGATGGTGATGACCCGAACGCCGCGGCGCGCCAGCCGGTTGCGCAGGCCGGACAGGAGCGCCGTCAGCCCGGCCTTGGCCGAGCCATAGATGTAATTCTTGGCCCGGCCGCGCTCGCCGGCGACCGAGCTCATGCCGATGATGCAGCCGCTGCCGCGCGCCGCCATGCGGGTCGCAACTTCGCCCAGCACCAAGCTGCAGCCGAGATAATTCGTGCGCATGACAAGCTCAGCCGCTGCCGCCGAAATCTGCGCGACCGCTTGATCGCCCAGCAAGCCGACGACGCAGATGACGGTTTCCGGCAGCGCGCCGAGGCGGTCGAGAAACCCACCAAAGCCGGCGCTGTCGAGCACGTCGAATTCCACCGCTCGCGCGGCAACCGCATGACGCAGCCGCAAATCCGCCGCGTCGGTCTCGAGCCGCCGGCAATCCCGCGCCGCGAGGATCACCGACAGGCCGCCGCGCGCATATTCATGCCCGATCGCGCGGCCGATGTCGGACGCCGCGCCGAGGATGAGGACGGTTCCGTTGACGCTCGTCATAAGCCCAGGCGCCGCGACTGAAGCGAGGCAAATTTACCCTGCGGATCGACCGCGGCGCGCAAGGCGCGGAAGCGCGCGAGACCCGGGTAGCCGCGCTCGATCATGCCGCGGCTGGTCGCGGCATCCTTGGCGAGATAGACCCGCCCGCCATGATCGGCGACGATCGCGTCGAGCTCGGGAAATAGCGCCAAAGTCTTGGCTCCTGCCGGGAAATCGAGCGCCAGCGTATATCCCTCCATCGGAAAGGACAGCATCCCGCTCTGCGGCCCGAACAGCTTCAAGACGCCGAGGAACGAGCCGGCTCCGGTCGCGGCGGTGCGGCGCAGCAACGCCGTCAAACCGTCGCGGCTCGCGGCGCGGGGCAAAACGCACTGATACTGCACCAACCCCGCCCGGCCATAGAGCCGCCGCCATTCGAGCAGCCCATCGAGCGGATAGAAAAACCGCTCATAGTCCAAGACCTCGGTATCGGCGCGCGCCGAGCGATAATAAAGCGCATTGAAGGCGCCGATGCTCCAGCGGTTCTGCACGAAAGACGGAACGTCGAACGGCACGGTGCGGCCGTGCTTTTTCGGCATCGCAAGGGGATTCCGCCGCGCGCCCGCGGGCAATTCGTCGCTCCGCGCATGCTCGCCCAGAAACAGCAGCGAGCGCCCGAGCGCGTCGCCGCGCGCCAGGCAGTCGATCCAGGCAACCGAATAGCTCCAGTCGCGCGCGGCATCGAACTGCGTCATGGTCTCATCGAGATTGCGCGCTCGCCGGGTCTCGCGCCGGATCGCGCTGGTCGCGACCGGCACGAGCCGAAAGCTCGCTCGGAGAATCACGCCGGTCAGGCCCATGCCGCCGCCGGTCGCCTCGAACAGCGCCGCGTTATCGCCGCGCGAGCACCGCACCACGCGGCCATCGGCGAGGGCGAGATCGAGACTCGCGACGTGATCGGCGAAAGACCCGACGGCGTGATGATTCTTGCCATGCACGTTGCTGGCAATCATTCCGCCGATAGTGACGAATTTCGTTCCCGGCGTGACCGGCGGAAACCACCCGCGCGGCAGAAATACATCGATGACATCCGTGAGCATGACCCCGGCCTCGCAGGTCACCAATCCGCTCGTAGGATCGAAATCGAGCAAGCGATTGCTCTGCAACAGCGACAGCGTGCCTTCAGGGTTCAGCGCCGGATCGCCATAGGCGCGGCCGTTGCCCCGCGCGATCAGGGTATCGCCAGCGGCAATGGTGGCGAGCACGTCCGCCGGACCGCGCGCCTCGTACAAGCGGCAGGTCGCGCGGGGATAGCGGCCCCACCCGGACAGCGCCATGTCGCGCGGCTGGAGCGCCCGGCTTGGCGTCATCGGACCATCTGAAATCTGCGAAGCGCGCGCCGGGGTCGGCATGCGCCGCTCATTTGCCGCCGGTCTTGGCCGCGGGCGGCGGCGCGTCCACCCGGCGATAGACAATGTATTCCTGCGCCCAATCATCGCTTCGGTTGCGGATGCGGCGCGGGTCGGCGATCCCATCGACATCGAACCGGCGCAGCGGCCGATAGGCCGAAGCGAGCGGCGCGGCGCTCATGCGAGTGAGCATGGTCTTGCCGACATTGAGGAAGAGATAGGTCGGCTTCGTGGCCGCCGCGATCGCCCAGATCGAATTGTAATCCTGGGCCGGCGGCCAGACCAGCGCGGCGGCATCCTCGATGAAGCCGGGGCACCGATAGCCGATGACGCCGATATCCGAGGCGAGGATCGTCGCCGATGCCGTCTCATGATCGCGGCAGAAGCTTGCGACCGGGTCATAGACATTCTGCGTGATGCGGTCCGGGAAGCGCCAGATGCCGAGCGCCGCCCAGCACGCCACGACGCCCGCCGCGATCGTCCATTCGACCCGCGCACCACGGCAGAAAAACCGCGCCCGCGGCACGCGGACCAATCCGGCCGCCAGCGCGCGGGCGGCGAAAATTGCCGAGAGGCACAGGGGCATGAACCCATACCACGACCAGATCTTCGGGCCGCCCAACGCGTAGGCGCAAAGATAGAGCAGGAGCCAGACGGCGAGCAGCCGCGCGATTCCGCCCGCGCGCAACGCGAGCCCGACCCCGATTGCGCCGACCGCCGCAATCGCCGCCGAGATCGGCTCGGGCGCCAGCAATTGCCGGATCACATCCCACGGCGGCACCGCGACGCGCGCGCTCTTGGCGATCACGGATTGCGGAATGAAATGGCCGTAGATCAGCTCCATTGCCACGAGACCGGGCGCGACCACCGCCAAAGCGAGCGCGCCCATGCCGACGGCGCGCCACGGCCGGCGCCCGACGAACATCTCGGCAAGGCACAGCACGGCGACGATCAGCACGGCCTCCGGACGGAGGAAATACGCAAGCGCGCCCAGCGCGGCGGCCAGATAAGGCCGCTGGCTTTGATACAACGCGAACGCGCCGAGGCCGAGCAGGACGAACAGATTCACTTCCATCGCGCCCACGGTGACGCGCGCCAGCATCGGCGACAGCGCGAAACACGCGACGAACAGCGCGAAGCCGAACCGGTCGCCGCGGAACATCATCTGCCGCACCAGCAGCGCGATCGCCAGGTCGAGCCCGATATTGCACCACGGCAGCACGCTTTCCGGCGCACCGCCCAAGACGAAAACCAGCGAGCTCAGCAATCCGAACAGCGGGGCGGTCGTGCCCAGCACCCAATCGCCCGCGTTGTAGACGAAGCCGTGACCCGCGGCGAGATTGCGCGCGTAGCGAAACGTGATGAAGGCATCGTCGAACACCGCGAAGCAACCGAGCGCAATGACGCGCGTGCCGACCAGGCTGAGGCATAGGGCGAGCGTCGCCCGGTCGAGACCCGCCAGCCCTGCGCGCAATCTCCGGATCGGTCGAGCGGTTCTGGCCGGGCCGCCGGCGCGCGCGCGCGACGCGGCGCTGTGGCGCAACGCGTCGCTCATACCATGACCGGCGCATAGGCAAGCGCGATCAGCGCGCCGAGACCGGCCAGCACCAGCCACGACACCCAATCGCGCGCAGTGTAGATGATTGGGTCGTCAAGCATATAGCCGCGCGCGGTCGACAGCCACAGCCGGCACTGCCAGAACAGCATCAGCGGCACGATCCCCCACAGCATCTTCGGATGCAGATAGGCATGCGAGGCGGTGTCGCTCTGCACGTAGAGCGTCAGTACCAAGGCCGAGGTGAAGCACGCGGCGCAGCCCATCATCTCGAGCATGACGATGTCCTGGGTCATGTAGCCGCGGCGCGCGGGGCGTTGGCGCTGCTGCTCGGCAACGCGCAACAACTCGGACACGCGCTTGATCAGCGCCAGGCTGAGGAAGGTGAAGCTCGAAAAGCCCAGCAGCCACAGCGACACGGGATAGCCGCTCGCTTCGCCGCCGCCGAACAGCCGCACGGAATAAAGCGCCGCCAGCACGAAAATATCGACCAGCGGCATTTCCTTGAGCTTGATATTGTAGCCGAGCGACAGCGCCGCATACGCGACCAGCGCGCGCGGCGCGCCGCTCAGCCACCCGAACGCGCCGCCGATGACGAACAGCAGCGGCGCCAGCGCGAGGCCGAGCGCGATCGGCACCGCGCCGCTGGCGAAGGGCCGGCGCGCCTTGCTGGGATGCGCGCGATCGGCGGCGAGATCGCAGATGTCGTTGAGCAGATAGATCGCCGACGCGACCGCCGAGAAGGCGGCAAAGCTCGCGAGCGCGGCTTCCCAACCGCCGAGATCGCGATAGGCCGCGACGCAAACCAGCGGCACGAACACCAGGAGGTTCTTCACCCACTGATACGGCCGCAGCGCGCGGATAATGCCGCGCCACCGCGGCGTCGCACACTCGATCGCCGCCTCGACCGGGCCGAGCGAAGCCGCCGCTTGCCGGACGCGATCCGGTGCGTTGACGATCACCGCAGCCGCCGCCTCGCGCCAGACCGCAAGATCGCTATGCGCGTTGCCGGCATAGACGAAGCCCCGGGCGCCGAAGCGCTCGACCAGAGCGGCCGCTTTCGCTTCGCCTTTAAGATTATGCGTCCCGTCCGACGCGATCACGGCATCGAACAGGCCGAGATGATCCGCGATCTTCTGCGCGATCTGCCGATCGGCCGCGGTCGCGAGCACCAGCTTGCGGCCGCGCGATTTTTGCGCCTGCAGATAATCGAGCACGAAAAAATTGTAGGGCAGCAGCGCCGGATCGAAATCCCACCGTCGCGCCAGCTCGTGCTTGAGCCGCGCTTTGCCCTGGGCCAGCCAGCGCGGCAGCGCGAGCAGCACGCGCGGATCGTGCAGGCAAGCCGTCGCCGCCGCTTCGGGCAGCGTGTCGATCGCCAGCAAGGTGCCGTCGAGATCGACGCAGAGCGGCAACCGGGCCGCGTCGGGGCACGGCTCGCCGATACTCGGCGCAATCGCGATAGGCGGCAATTCGGCTGCCCGCTCCATTCCGCTCCCTCTGGCCCCGCCGGCACTCTCGGCACGCCGGCGGCAAGTATCGGTTAGACTTGGTGGAAACTCGGTTAACTCGCGGAAAAGCCCGATGAATTTGCGCACGATCGACCCCGGTCAGGGGCGAAGGCAGCGGCCAAAGTTCCGCGGTCACACATCGTTAGACTGGGTGGATAGAGTGTTAAGGCCGGCGTAAGATCGGGTAACGCGCCGCCGATCGCTCTGGATTGACGAAGCCAGAAGCGCGAAAACACCGGTATCTCGGGAGGACGGGGTGAACGGCACCGCTTTCAAGCTTGCCACTTATGCCGGCAATCCCGGGGGGCGTTTCGCGGCGATCGTGCTCGGCGATACCGCTCTCGACATCGCGACGGTCTATCCGGCCTATCGGCAATCGCCGCGCGGCAAGGCCGGTCCGCTGACCGCCACCGCGAGCCTCTTGGGCCTGCTCGAAGGCTGGGACCATAATTTCCCGGTGCTGCAGGAAATGGTCGCCTTCATCGAAGAGGAAGGCATCGACAGCGCGCGCTTTGCCGGCGGCACCGCCAAGCTCGCGGCGCTGAGGCCCCTGCCGCCGATCCTGCATCCGGGCAAGATCTTCAACGCCGCGCAGAATTTCCAAGAGCATGTCGACGAGATGCTGCGCGCCGGCATGACGCCGGCCGGCGGCCCGCAATTCACCGGCGAGAAATCGAGCTCGCGGCCCTATCTGTTCCTGAAAGCGCCCAGCGTGCTCGCCGGCGCGCTCGACGACATCGCCATTCCGCACGGCATGGAAAAGATCGATTGGGAGGCCGAGATCGCCTGCGCGATCTGGAAGCCCGGGAAGCGCATCGCCGCCGAACATGCGCTCGGCCACATTGCCGGCTTCATGACGACCAATGACGTCTCGTGCCGCGACATCCAGATTCGCTCCGATCGGCCGGGCCTGCGCTCGGATTGGCTCGGCGGCAAGAGCCACGATAATTTTGCGCCGACGGGTCCGTTCCTGACGCCGGTCGCGTTCGTCAAAGATCATATGAAGCTGTTCATCCGCCTCGCCGTGAACGGCGCGGTGAAGCAGAACGGCAACACCGCGCAATTCATCTATCCGCCGGAAGAGCAGATCGCGTACGCCTCCTCGATCCTCGCGCTCGATCCCGGCGACATGTTCGTTTGCGGCACCTGCGGCGGCGTCGGCCAGGGCACCAACAGCTTCTTGAAGGTCGGCGACGTGATGGAGACCGAAATCGAAGGCCTCGGCACGATGCGCAATCGTTTCGTCGCGGAGCGCTGAGCGGGATAACAAACGGGATAGGGAGAGGGCGTCATGTCGATATGGAATCGAGCGATGCGCGCGGCGCTGACGATGCTGGCGCTCGTCTGGCTGGCGCTGCCGGCACACGCCGCCGATCCGATCAAGATCGGCTTCAGCATCGCCGAGACCGGCGGCACCGCCGGCATCGGCAAGCAGATCCTGATCGCGCTGCAAATCTGGCGCGACGACGTCAACGCCAAAGGCGGCCTGCTCGGCCGCCCGATCGAGCTGGTGCATTACGACGACCAGGGCAATCCGGCCAATGCCGCAGAGATCTATTCGAAGCTTCTCGACATCGACAAGGTCGATCTGCTGATCGGGCCGTATTCGACCAACATGGTCGCGCCGGTGATCCCGATCCTGATGCAGCGCGGGCTGACGACGATCGGCATCCTTGCCAACGCCGCCAACAGCCAATTCCACTACGACCGCTATTTCTCGATGATCCCCTCCGGGCCCGATCCCGAGAAATCCTTCTCGACCGGATTCTTCCAGCTTGCCGCGGCGCAAACCCCGAAGCCCAAGACCCTGGCGATCCTCGGCGTCGATGCCGAGTTCGGCCGCAACGCCACCGACGGCGCGCGCGCCAATCTCAAGAATTTCGGTTTCCAACTGGTCTATGACCAGAATTATCCCCCCAACACCACCGATTTCACGCCGATCGTGCGCGCGGTCCAGGCCAAGAACCCCGACATCGTCTATGTCGCCGCCTATCCGCCCGATACGGTCGGGATCGTGCGGGCGATGAACGAGGTCGGCTTCGCGCCCAAGATGTTCGGCGGCGCCTTCATCGGGTTGATGATCACCGCGACCAAGGTGCAGCTCGGGCCGCTGTTGAACGGCGTCGTTATCACCCAGGGCTTCCTGCCGGCGCCGACCTTCAACTTCCCCGGCGTGCAGGAGCTGCTCGCCAAATATGCGCAGATCGCGCCGAAGCAAGGCCTCGATCCGCTGGGCTGGTCGTTCCCGCCCTATGGCTATGCCGCCGGCCAGGTGCTGCAGGCCGCGGTCGAAGGCACCAAGAGCCTCGATCATGCCAAGCTTGCCGCTTATATGCGCAGCCACGAATTCTCGACCGTGGTCGGCAAGATCTCGTTTGGCAAGGATGGCGAATGGGCCAAGGGCCGCGCGGTGTGGACGCAATTCCAGCACGTCACCGGCAACACCCTGTCGGATTTCAAGGACGTGTCGCATCAGCCGATCCTCTTGCCGCCCGAGATGAAGACCGGCAATTTGATCTACCCTTACGCGGAGGCGAAGAAGCCCTAGATTAGGGGCATGACCAGCAACCCAGCCCACAACGCCCTGGGCGACGAGACCAGCCCTTATCTTCTCCAGCACCGCGACAACCCGGTGCATTGGCAGGCCTGGAGCGAGGCGACGCTCGCCGCCGCCAAGGCCGCGGACAAGCCGATCCTCTTGTCGATCGGCTATGCCGCTTGCCATTGGTGCCACGTCATGGCCGCGGAAAGCTTCGCCAATCCCGCGATCGCCGCGGCGATGAACCGGCATTTCATCAACATCAAAGTCGACCGCGAAGAGCGGCCGGACATCGACGCGATCTACATGCACGCGCTGCACATGATGGGCGAGCAGGGCGGCTGGCCGCTGACCATGTTCCTGACGCCCGAAGGCGAGCCGTTCTGGGGCGGCACCTATTTTCCGCCGGCGCCGCGCTATGGCCGGCCGGGTTTCCCGCAAGTGCTGGAAGCGATCGCCGAGGCCTATCGCAAAGATCGCGCCACCATTACCAAGAACGTCGCGGCGTTGCGCCAGGGCCTCGCGCAGCTCGCGGCGCCACAAGGCGGGCAGGCGATCGATCTTGCGATGATCGACCAGGTCGCCGCGCGGGTGGCGCAAGAGGTCGACGGCGTTCATGGCGGCATCGGCAGCGCACCGAAATTTCCGCAAGGCCCGGTGCTTGAGCTCCTCTGGCGCGCCGGCACGCGCGGCAATGCGGCCGCGCACGACGCCGTCCTGCTGACGCTCGATCACATCGCGCAAGGCGGCATCTACGATCATGTCGGCGGCGGCTTCGCGCGCTATTCGGTCGATGCGCGCTGGCTGGTGCCGCATTTCGAGAAGATGCTCTACGACAACGCGCTGCTGCTCGAGCGCTATACCGCCGCGTGGCAAGCAACGCGCAAACCCCTTTATGCCGAGCGCGTCGCCGAGACCATCGCCTGGCTGGCGCGCGAGATGCGCCTGGCAAGCGGCGGTTTCGCCTCGAGCCTCGATGCCGACAGCGAGCATGTCGAGGGCAAATTCTATGTCTGGAGCGAAGCCGAGATCGAAGCCGTCCTCGGCCCGCGCGCCGCGCGTTTCAAGGAATTCTACGACGTCAGCGCCGCCGGCAATTGGGAGGAGCACAATATCCTCAACCGCCTCGATCGCCCCGACCGCGCGGGCGACGACATCGAGCGCGAGCTGGCCGCGGACCGCGCGACATTGCTGGCGGCGCGCGCGCCGCGCATCCGCCCGGGCATCGACGACAAGGTGCTGGCCGATTGGAATGGGCTGACGATCGCGGCGCTGGTCGAGGCCGCGTGCGTCTTCGGTCGCGCCGATTGGCTCGATCTGGGTCGCAACGCTTTCGATTTCGTGGTCGCGGCGATGAGCGATAGCGCGGGACGGCTTTATCATTCTTGGCGCGGCCGCGCGCAGCATCGCGCCATCCTCGACGATTACGCCAACATGAGCCGCGCCGGCCTCGCGCTCTATGAGGCAACCGGCGATGCGCGCTATCTGATGCGCGTTCAGAACTGGATTGCGCTCGTCAGTAAGCATTACGCCGATCCCCGCGGCGGGTTCTTCTTCACCGCCGACGATGCCGAGAGCCTGATCGCGCGCAGCAAGAATGCGCTCGACCAGCCCAACCCGTCGGGCAACGGCACGATCGCCGCGGTGTTGGCGCGGCTCTACTACCTCACCGGCGACGCGGATTACCGCCGCGCCGCACAGGCGACGCTCGACGCCTTCGCCGGCGGCGCTCGGCAGAATCTCTTCGGCCACGCGACCCTGCTCAACGCTGCCGAGCTGTTGCTCAAAGGCTTGCAGGTCGCGATCGTCGGCGGACGCAACGACGCCGGGACCCAAGCGTTGCTCGCGGCCATCTATCGCCAGAACCTGCCGAACCGGATCGTCAGCGTGATCGCGCCCGGCGCGGCGCTGCCGCCCGGTCATCCCGCCGCCGGCAAGGAGCGGATCAGCGGCAAGGCGACGGCCTATGTGTGCGACGGCCCGGTCTGCTCGCTGCCACTGACCGATGCGGCGGCGCTGGCCGAGCACCTGGCGCAACGCGGGTGATGCTTGTCGCGGCTGTCGCTCGATACGCCCCTCGGCCGGCTCACCATCTTCGAGCAGGACGGCGCGATCGCGGCGCTGGTCTGGGGCGATAAATCCTCAGGCCCGGCAACGCCGTTGCTGCACGACGCCAAGCGCCAGTTGCTCGCCTATTTCGCCGGCAAGCGGCGCAGCTTCGAGCTGCCGCTGGCGCCCGAGGGCACCGCCGACGAGCAGCGCGTCTGGGCCGCGATGGCCGACATCCCCTATGGCGAGACCCGCAGCTATGGCGACATCGCGCGGCTGGTCGACATCAACCCGCGCGCGGTCGGGCAGGCCTGTGGCCGCAATCCGCTGCCGATTTTCCTGCCCTGCCACCGCGTCACCGGCGCCGACGGCGCGCTGGTCGGCTATTCCGGCAGCGGCGGCATCGAGACCAAGCGCAAGCTGTTGCAGCTCGAAGGCGCGCTGCTGATTTAGCGGCACTCTATAAGCCATCGCTAAGCGTACAAGAGCGGTCGCGTCGCTTCCGGCATCATGATAGCTTTAGACCCTTCGTCATAAACGACGACAACTTTGCGGATCTAGGCCATGCCCTCTCTTTCTCAAAAACGCGATGCGGAACGTGCGAAGCTTAGAGCTTTCACTACATCGGAAGACGATCCTCATGAAGATCTTCACGGCGTTTTGTTAAGCGATGAAATCGCATTCTACGCTCGCAATCATGCGCTCATTACCCCGTTTGTTGATGAAAACCTAAAGCCGGCAGCCTATGAGCTTACATTAGGTGATGAATACTTTTTATCTGGCGAATTTCACAAGCTGGAGTCGAATGACGATAACCGCAACAAGATAATCATCCCTCCATTTCAAGTGGCCGTTCTGAAAACAGCCGAAATAATTTCCTTGCCGCGCTATCTGATCGCGCGCTGGAACATTCGAGTTACTCACGCCTATTCAGGTCTTCTTTGGGTTGGCGGACCCCAAGTTGATCCGGGCTGGGTGGGACATCTGTTTTGCCCGATTTACAACCTCTCAGATAAGCCCGTGACCCTGCATATCGGCGACCCCATTGCCGTTATGGATTTCGTAAAAACGACGCCCTTCAATAAAGCCAAAATCATTCCCGGCAAGATATCAGACCTCAAGCGCTACAACTTTCCCAAGCGAATAATCTTGGAAGACTACGGGATCAATGATCTCCGGAGCGCTCTCTATACGAAAGCTGGAGCGAAACTTATTGAATTCGAAGAAGACATAAAGAATCTTGGAACACGGTTTATAACCTTCACACAAATATCATTCGTGATGTTCGCACTAATGATATCGATCATCGCGGTCATATCCCGAACAAACGCGGACAATATGACTCTGGCTGCTGCTTTTTGGGGAGCAATAACTTTAGGAATCTCCGTCGCCGCTCTGATACTCGCAATATTTGCAAATGTGACGCGTCGAGTGGGACAACTCGTATATGAGCAATTTGGCCACGTTATGGCTAAGAGTGCGCAAGATACCTTTCGATATTTTCAGAGGACGTGGTGGATTGGGTTTGCAATATCGATAGTCGTCGCTTTTGGAAGTGGAATAGCAGTATATCGGACCACGCAACCCGCGCTACGAGATTTGAGAACGGAACATGTGTTGCTCAAGTCAGATTTTGACGAAGTAACCAATTCGATGTCGACCCACATAGATCAGGTCTCTGCGCGACTAGACCGCCTCGATGCTACTCGGACAGTTACAATGGATGATCTGCAAAAACTGAAAGCGGTCCTCGAACAAGAAATCGAGGCCCAAAAATCCGGTTTAAAATAAACGCTGACCCAGTTTGTGCGGGTTAAACGTATGCAGGACCGTTACGTAGGCGACGTTGGCGATTTCGCGAAGTATGCATTACTAC
>DATLUE010000083.1:0-2059 GCA_035533255.1 Allostellaceae bacterium
TATTGCCGCTGCGACAATTGCAGCAGTGGAACCAGCAGCGGGAGTACGAGAACCACGATGACGCCGAGGATCGCGGTGAACGCGATCGACGAAACGATGTCGTCGGCCTCCGCGTCGATGATCGGCGCGACGGCCGCGATCGCCGAATTGCCGCAGATCGAATTGCCGCAGGCGACCAGAAGCGCGAGGTTGGGCGACAAGCCGAAACCGCGGCCGACGGCGTAGCTCGCCGCGAGCGATACGATCACCACGACCGCGACGCCAAGCAGCAGGCCTAGGCCGTGCGTGGCGATCGCCTGCGCGCTGATCGAGGCGCCCAAAAGGGCGACGGCGATTTCGAGCAGCGTCTTGGCGCTGAAGTCGATGCCCTTCGCCCAGGCCTGTCCCGGCGTCCACGCCGTGCGGATGAGCGTGCCCAGCAAGATCGCGGCGACGATCGCTTCGATATAGGGTCGCCCGATGAAGCGCACTTCCGCCGCCTGGATCGCAAGCGCGCCGAGCGTGATGCCCGTGCACAGCGCGAGGCCCGGCAACAAGGTCGACAATTCCCGAATCCGCGCCATCGGCCTCGTCAGTTCAACGTAGGTTGCCCGCACCGCCGAGACTTCGTCCGCCGCCGCTATAACGCCAATACATTTAACTCATCTTAGTATACATTTTGGTTATGGCTTTGAACCTGCACCTGTTGCGCCTGTTCGCCGCGGTCGCCCAGCACCGCAGTTTTTCGCGCGCGGCGGCGGCGCTGCATCTCAGCCAGCCGGCCGTCTCGAAAGGCGTCCGTGAATTCGAAGCGCAGGTCGGCGCGGCACTGCTTGAGCGCGGGGTCGGCGGCGTGCGTCCGACCGAGGCGGGAATGCGTCTGATGGAACAGGCGCAAGCCTTGTTCGCGGCCGAGCGCGCAGCCGAGGAAGAGCTCGATGCCTTGCGCGGCTTGGAGCGCGGCACGCTCGCCATCGGCGCGAGCACGACGATCGCCACCTATCTCTTGCCGACGCTGGTCGGCGCCTTCCATCGCGACCATCCGGCGATCGAATTGCGCCTGACCAGCGCCAGCACGCAGAACATTGCCGAGCTTCTCGTCGCCCGGCAGCTCGACCTGGCCTTGGTCGAAGTACCGACGCACGGCTTCAACCTCGTTGTCGAGCCGTGGCGACGGGAGGAATTGGTGCTGATCGCGGCACCGGACCATCGTCTGATCCGGGCGCCGTCGCGCAGCGTCCTCCGGTCGCTGGAGAACGAGATCTTCCTCATCCGCGAGCCCGGTTCCGGAACGCGCGAGGTCGTCGCGGCGGCGCTGGCGGCGCATGGCATCCGGCCGCGCAGCACCATCGAGATCGGTGGCACCGAGGCGATCAAGCAGATGGTGGCCGCCGGATTCGGGGTGGCGATCGTGTCGGCCGCCGCCGCAGCCGATCAGATCGCGCTCGGTCGCTTGGCGATCGTGCGGCCCCGCGGCTTTGTCGTGAACCGGCAGTTGGCGCGGCTCAGCGTGCCCGGCCGCCGCGCCAGCGCCGCGACCGCCGCGTTCAACCGCTTGCTCGATGATGAGGGCAAAGCTTCGACGCATCGGGCCGAACGCAATCATTGCCACCGCCGCAGCGGCTGAAATGCCGCGGTCTTGAAGGCGGCGGCGGGAAAATCCACAATGAGCGGCGATGAGACCGGCGGCGCGCATCCCGCGCATGGCCGGTCGGCACGAGCGGAGGAGACGTCAGCGATGGCCCAGGCCGCTTCGCAGCTTGATGTCACACGATCGCCGCAAGCGATCGAAGTGATCCCTTACGGCGCCACATTTGGCGCGGAGATCCGCGGAATCGATTTTGCGCGGCCGGTCGACCGGTCGATCGCGGATGCGGTCCAAGACGCGCTCGCGCAGCACAAGGTCGTATGGTTCCGCGCCGCCGCGATGACGCCGGCGCAGCATGTGGCTTTCGGGCGATTGTTCGGCGAGCTCACCGTGCATCCGTTCGTGCCGCATCTCGACGATCATCCCGAGGTCGTGGTCCTCGACAATCACAAGGACAATCCGGTGTTCTCGACCGATGTCTGGCATTCGGAC
>DATLUE010000084.1:0-12255 GCA_035533255.1 Allostellaceae bacterium
ATCCAAGTCAGCGGCAAGACGATCTACCTCTCGGATCCCTCGATCCTGCCGGTGCACGGCATTCCGGTCGTGCATGTCGGGCGCGAGGCGGAAGATTCTCCCGATACCCTCGCGGATGCGATCTGCCGCGGCCTCACCGGCCTCGACCTCGATCCCGATTCGCGCGTGGCGATCGCGTTCTCGTGGCAGGGCGATCCGGAATACCGGCGCCTTGCCGCCGCCGGTCGCGCGATCGTCGCCGCGACCGCGCCGAAGGGCGCGCGCAACGAGCCGCTTTTCTTGATGATCGACGGCGATATCGGTCGCACCATCGGCCGGCTGCTGCATGACGAGCTCGGCTTGCCGGGCACGCTCGTCTCGATCGACGGCGTGCAGCTTCAGGACCTCGACTATGTCGATGTTGGCGCGATGATGTCGCCGCCGGGCGTCGTCCCGGTCGTGATCAAATCGCTCTTGTTTTCCTGACGGCGATCCGAGAATTGACGAGGAGGAGGAAACCATGTCCGACGAAACCATCCCGCGCTTGCGGGTCGATTCCTATCAGGAGTGGGTCAAAGGCGAAGGCATTCCCATTATCGAGGATTACGGCATCGACCTCTTCTCGGTGAAGACCGAGAATTGGCCGCGCTATGGCATGAAGGGCGCGGCGTGCCATCTTAAAGGCCGCGGCGATTTCACCAGCATGTTCCTCTACGAGATTCCGCCCGGCGGCTCCTCGGCGTCGCAGCATCACATCTACGAGTCTGTCACCTACATTCTGGAAGGCACGGGCAGCACGCAGATCGAGTTTCCGGACGGCGCCAAGCGCAGCTTCGAATGGGGCGCGCGCAGCATGTTCGCGATCCCGCTCAATGCCAAGTATCGCCACTTCAACGGCAGCGGCCAGAAGCGCGCGCTGATGGTCAGCACCACCAATATGCCGCTGGTGATGAATGTCTTCCACAACGAGAACTTCATCTTCAACAACGTCGCGGTCTTTGCCGACCGCATGGGCAAGGACGAATATTATAACGGCGAGGGCGATCTCACGATGGTCCGGCCCGGCAACCATATGTGGGAGACCAATTTCGTTCCCGACCTCGAGAATCTCGAGCTTCAATCCTGGGAAGATCGCGGCGCCGGCAGCTCGAACATCATGTTCGTCCTCGCCGACAGCAGCATGCACGCGCATATCTCGGAAATGGTGCCGGGCACCTACAAGAAAGCGCATCGCCACGGTCCGGGCGCGCATGTCATGTGCGTCGTTGGAACCGGTTTCTCGTTGCTCTGGTTCGAAGGCGAGCGGGATTTCCTGCGCATCGACTGGAAGCACGGTGTGGTGTTCCCGCCGGCGGACCGGCAATTGCACCAGCACTTCAACACCAGCAACCGGAACGCGCGCTATCTCGCCACGAATGTCGGCGGAATACGCTATCCGCTGACCGCGGCGGCGCGGCGGTCGGGCGGCGGCGAGGGCAAGAAGCAAGCCGTCTCGCTCAGCATCAAGGAAGGCGGCGACCAGATCGAATACGAGGATCAGGATCCGCGTATTCACCCGCTGTGGCTCTCGGAAATGGCCAAGCACGGCGCCAAGGTGGATCCGAAGATGGACAAATACTTCCCGGCCGCCGGCGCCAAATCCGCGGCGGAATAGGCCGACGATCGAGCCGCGCCGAGAGGAGGAGAACCATGACGACCCAGGAAACGAACGATCGCCTGACGCGGATCGGTCCCGGCACGCCGATGGGCGACCTGTTGCGGCGCTATTGGCATCCGGTCGGCATCGAGGCCGAATTGCTCGAGGAGCCGGTGAGGCGCGTGCGTTGGTTCGGCGAGGATTTGACGCTGTTTCGCAGCGAGCGCGGCGAATACGGCCTCGTCGACGATCGCTGTCCGCACCGCTGCCTGTCGCTCGAATACGGCATTCCCGACGAGTGCGGCCTGCGCTGCGCCTATCACGGCTGGCTCTTCGATGCGCAGGGCCGCTGCCTCGAGCAGCCATTCGAGGATTTGGCGCATCCGGATTCGAGCTTCAAGAACGAGATTCGGATCAAAGCCTATCCGGTCGAGGCCTTGGGCGGATTCGTGTGGGGCTATTTCGGCCCCGAGCCGCGGCCGCTGCTGCCGCGCTGGGATGTGCTCGTGCGCGACGATCTCGACCGCGCGATCGAGATCTACACGCTGCCCTGCAATTGGCTGCAATGCATGGACAACTCGGCAGATCCGGTGCATTTCGAATTCCTGCATGCCCGGTTCGGCAACTATCAGCAGAAGAAGCGCGGTCTGCCGCCGGCGATGAATCCGGCACGGCATGTGAAGATCGCGTTCGAAGTGTTCAAATACGGCATCTACAAGCGCCGGCTGCTCGAGGGCGAGCCCGAAACCTCGGACGACTGGACCGTCGGGCACCCGCTGCTCTTCCCGACGACGCTCGCGCAAGGCAGCGCCGCCGCGCCCGGCTTGCAGATTCGCGTGCCGATCGACGACACGCATACGGTTCAGATCCTCTATCGCACGTCGCCACGCAAGCCGGGCGCACCGCCGCTGCCGATCACGGTCAAGCATGTGAAGCTTTTCGACGACCAGGGCAAGATCGCGCTCAATACCATCCCCGCGCAGGACGCGCTCGCCTGGGTCGGGCAGGGCGCGATCTCCGATCGCACGCGCGAGCATCTGGCGACCAGCGATCGCGGCGTGGCGCTCTACCACAAGCTCCTGCTCGAGCAGGTGGAGCGGGTGGAGCGCGGCTTGGAGCCGATGGCGGTCATTCGCGACCCCGCCGAGAACGAGCCGATGATCGAATTGAGCCGCGAAGCGCGCACTCTCGATGCCTTCGGCTCGCGCTACGACAAGCCCTTCGACCGGCTTCAGGAACGCGCGAACGTCCCGGCGAAATGAGGGCCGTGGGTCCGACCGCGGGTTGATCGCACGAAGAGTGTCGCGCGATGACGCCAATGATTAGCCATCGGCGCCGGGCGGATGGGGTGGCCGGCGCGCTTGCGCTAAGCTCGGACCGGAGAATTGAGGAGCACGGCATGCCTTTGGATGCAGGCGGTGGGTTTGGGCGTCGACCGTCGCGCAACGTGTTGGGCGGCGTGCTCCAAAGCTGCTCGCAGAAGCCGGTGACCGGGTTCTTCCGCAATGGCTGCTGCGACACCAGCGCCGAGGATGTCGGTAGCCATACCGTGTGCGTGGTACTGACCGCGGAATTTCTCGCCTTTTCGAAAGCGAGCGGCAACGATCTCTCGACGCCGATGCCGGAATACGGCTTTCCCGGCTTGGCGCCGGGCGATCGCTGGTGCCTCTGCGCGCCGCGCTGGCAAGAAGCGCTCGAAGCCGATCATGCGCCGCGCGTGGTCTTGCGCGCGACGCACGAAGCGGCTCTCGCTTATTGCCAGCTTGCCGATCTCAAGCGTTACGCCATCGATTTGAGCTGATCGCCGACGCCTTCGACCGGCGGCCTACCCGTGACGGGAGGCACCGGCACGTCGATCGGGGGCGTCGGAATCGGATTGGGCGGCTCCTCGATCGGCGGCGGAACCTCGGGGCCCGGCGGCAGCCCGGGATTGCCCGGCGGCTGCGGTGTTCCCGGTTCCTGAAGACGGTCGGGCGCGGTCATTTATCGTCGACGATCTCGCGCACTTTGTCCTTCACGCCGCCCACGGCATTTTGCACCTTGCCCTCGGTTTTCTTGGCCGCGCCTTCGGCTTCCATCTTCTTGTCGCCCAGCGCCTTGCCCGCGACTTCTTTCGCGGCACCGCCGGCCTGCTTGGCCGAGCCTGCGATACGATCTTTGTCCATGATGATTTCCTCTTGTTCAGCGGAGACCGAGAGATGGCGCGCGAATGGCGCAGCTTTGTGGCGGCTTCGCGATCAAATGCGACGCGCGACCGTCATTAATTTCTCGTCAGCACGGAACCGATTATCGCGGCGCGGTACGGCGCGGCAGTCGGTGTTCTCCGCCACGAGGCTGAGGAGGCGAGCATCGTCTCGGCGAGCGTTTCTGCCGTGCTATGCTTGGTCTTGGGCGTGGAACAGGGGTAGGGCGATGCGCATTATTTCCTATAGCGAGGCGGGCGAATCCCATATCGGCGTCATGACCGACACCGATAGCTTCATCGCGGCCGCCGAGGCGGCACCGCAACTGCCCCGGAGCCTGCGCGTGCTGGTCGCGCTGCCCGACGGGCTCGCGCGTTTGCGCGACGCGGTCGCCGGCAAGCAAGGCACGCGCAGCCTCAATGCCGTGACCTCGTTGCCGGTTATCCCCGATCCGCATGTCACCTGGGCCTTGGCGCTCAACTTCAAGACCCATATCGAGGAGACCGGCCTCGCCACCTCGCGCGATTTCCCACATCTTTTTATCCGCATGCCGGCCTCGCTGGTCGGGTACAACCAGCCGCTGCTGTGCCCACCGCCGGAGGTCGCCAGGGAATTCGATTACGAGGGCGAGCTGGTCGCGATCGTCGGCCGCGGCGGGCGCCACATACCGGTCGAAAAAGCCTTCGATCACATTGCCGGCTTTGCTTGTGGCAACGAGGGCTCGGTGCGCGAGTATCAGCGCCACAACCGCAATTTCGGCTTGGGCAAGAATTTCGAGCGCTCGGGCAGCGTCGGCCCGTGGCTGATGACGAGCGACGAGTTCGGCGATCCGCGCAACCAGCGGGTCGTCACCCGGCTCAACGGCATCGAGCGCCAGAACGCCCCGCTCGACGACATGCTGTTCTCGGTCGCCCAGGTGGTCCATTACCTCTCGACCGGCTATACGCTGCTGCCGGGCGACATGATCATGATGGGCACGCCCGGCGCGTTGCCGCCGCATCCCGGCGAGACGCTCCAGCCTTCGGGCCGGCATAAGATTCTCGGCCAAGTGAACATGAAGCCCGGCGACCGGGTCGAAGTCGAGATCACCGGCCTCGGCGTCCTCGCGAATACGATTGTCGCGGATGAGAGCGCCGCCTACCGGACGCGTTAGTCGAGCGGCACCGCTGCCGATATCACCGGGCCGATCTCGTCATGCAGCACGAGGTCGGCGTATTCGTCCTGCTCGGTCGGCTCGCGATTGACGATGACGAGCGTCGCGCCGTTCTGCGCGGCCATGATCGGGAAGCCGGCAGCCGGATAGACCACGAGCGACGAGCCCAGCACGATGAAGAGGTCGCAGGCGAGCGTCTCCACGCGTGCCCGCTCCATCTTCTCCGCCGGCATCGCCTGGCCAAAGGAAATCGTCGCGGTCTTGACGATGCCGCTGCAGTCGCGGCACACCGGTATCTCGCCGCGGCCGAGGAAGCTCTGCTTCAGCACGTCGAGCTCGTGGCGCAAGCCGCAATCGAGGCAGGTCGCATAGCTCGCATTGCCGTGCAGCTCGATCACCTGGTTCTCGGGCACGCCGGCCTCGTGGTGAAGATTGTCGACATTTTGCGTAATCACCGCGGCCGCCTTGCCGCGGGCAACCAGGCGCGCGACCGCGTAATGCCCGGCATTGGGCTTGGCGCCGGTCCAGCGCATCGCGCCCGAAAAGGTCCGCGTCCAGGATTCGCGGCGCTTGTCCTCGCTTTCGACAAATTCTTGATAATAGATCGGCTTCATCCGGCTCCAGATGCCGCCGGGGCTGCGGAAATCGGGAATACCCGATTCGGTCGAGATGCCGGCGCCGGTGAAGACCGCGGCACGGCGGGATTGCGCGATGAGGCGCGCGAGCTCTTCGCGATCGGACATGGGCTCATCATAGGGCCGCGTTATTTGAACGTCATCCCGGCGAAAGCCGGGATCCATGGCGCAATCGCGTGGTCGCAAGATTAGGTGACGATAAGGGTAGGAAAGAACCTGATGGCTGCGCCCAATCCGCCTGCCCTGCCCGATCTGCTGCGCGACGGGCTCGACATCGTGTTCGTCGGCATCAACCCGTCGGTGTTCTCGGCCAGCCAAGGGCATTACTTCGCGCGCAAGATCAACCGCTTCTGGCCGGCGTTCTCGCGCTCGGTGCTGAGTCTCGCGGCGCGCGGCGCGTTGGGCGTCGAGCGGCTGGAGCCCGCGCATGATCGCGCATTGCAGGATCACGGCTTCGGCTTCACCGATCTGGCGAAGCGCGCCAGCCCGCGCGCCAGCGATCTGGCGCATGCCGAGCTTGCTGGCGGCGTTGCGGCACTGGCGCGCAAGCTGAAACGCCATCGCCCGCGCTTTGCCTGCCTGCACGGGATGACGGTGGCGCGGCCGGTGCAGCGCGTGCTGGCGCCCGATCTGCCGGAAGTGGGGCTCGGCTTGCAGCCTTATGTCATCGGCGCGACGCGGATCTTCGTCGTGCCGAATCCCAGCCCCGCCAACGCGCATTTCACGCCCGCCGACCAGATTCGCTGGTACGACGCGCTGGCGGCGGCGCGCGACGGCTGAGCCACCGCCGGACGTCGAGATCGCGCTTGACAGCGGCCGTAAATTATTAATAATTCACAATCGATGGACAGTGGCATGGCGAGCAGCGCCCCGGCGGCGCCCCTGGTTTCCTTGGCCGCGGCACCGGGCGGGCGGGCCGAGTGGCTGGCGCGCCTTTTGCGCGAGCGACTGTGGGGCGGCGCCTATCGCCCGCATCAATGGATCCGCGAGACCACCCTGCGCGCCGAATTCGGTCTCTCGAACGGTCCGGTGCGCGAGGCGCTGCAGATGCTGGTCGCCGAAGGCTTGCTGGAGCGCGTGCCCTATTGCGGCATCCGGGTCGTGGCGCTCGATGACCAGGAGATCGTCGCGCTGTTCCAGCTTCGGCTCGCGCTTCTTGAGATCGCCGCTGAGTTGGCGGCGCTACGCCGCGACGCCGACGCGCTTGCGGCGGCGCCGTCGGTCTTGGCGCAGGTGCGCCAGAACGCCGGCGCCGAGCCGCGTCCGGCGCCGGGACATCTGATGGGATGGCTGGTCGAGGCGTCGGGCAATCGCGAGCTTGCGCATGCCTGGGAACGGCTGGCTGGAAAGTCGCGCATGTATCTCTACGAATCTGTGCGCCGCGCCCATGATCCGCGGCCGATGATGCGCGACGCCGAGGCGCTGGTCGCGGCGGTGGTTGCCGGCCAGCCGGCCAAGGCGCGGCAAGCCGTGCGGCTTTTGACCGAGCACCAGATCAAGGATTTGGGATTGGCGCTGCTGCCGACGCGGCGCAAGACACCCGAGAGCAAGAAGTAATCACCGAGGAGCCGCGCATGAATTCGGACATCACCATCGTCAATATCGCCGACCTGCCGCTCGAAGGCGTACACCGCGGTCGCGTCAACACGATCCGGCGCAAGCGCTTGCCGCTCGACACGGGCGTGCCCGGCGTCACCGTCGAGTGCTCGCTCTCGATCGTGCCCGAAGGCTATTTCACCCCGCGTCACCGGCATAATTTCGATCAGATCCGCTACACGCTGACCGGCGTGCAGAGCACCGGCTACGGCGATCTCGGCCCCGGCGAGATCGGCTATTTCCCCGAAGGCGCCTATTACGGCCCACAGGCGCAGAAGGGCGAATGCTCGACCCTGGTGCTGCAATTCCAGGGTGCGAGCGGCGAGCATCTCTTATCGAACGAGGAGATGAACGCGACTTATCAGCAGATGATGGCGGCCGGCGCGGTATTCGAGAACGGCATCTATCGCGGCACGACGCCGAGCGGTGGCCGCAAGAACAAGGATTCCTACGTCGCCATCTGGGAAGAGCATGAGGGCAAGAAGCTCGCCTTCCCCAAGGCGCGCTATCGCGCGCCGGTGATGATGCAGCCGCAATTCTATTCCTGGCTGCCGGATCGCGAGCGGCCGGGCATCGAGACCAAGCATCTCGGCACCTTCAACGAGATGCGCACCGGCATGGGGTTCTTCCGCCTACTGCCCGGCGCGACGCTCGCCGCCGGCCGGCAGAAGGAAGCGGAGCTGCGCTATCTGGTCGAAGGCGCCTGCCGCTACGACGGCAAGGAATGGGGCGAGGGCACGTATCTCTATCTGCCGCCGGGTGTGAAGACAGACGCTTTCGCATCGCAGAGCGGCGCGACGTTCTTCTATATCGCGCTGCCGCTCGTCAACGAGTTCGCGGCGCGGCAGCACGACAAGACCGGCGAGCGCGTCGCCGCGGAATAATCGGTCCGCCACCGGCGGCGAATAGACAGGGAGGGAAGGATGACGTCACGAAGCAGCTTGCTGCGCGCATCGCTCGCAGCGACGATGGCTCTTGCGACAGTTGCCGCGAATGGCGGATTGGCGCGTGCCGCCGATCATGTGCGGGTCGGCACGCCGGAAGGCAGCGCCTATGTGTTCGCGCCGATCGATGTCGGCAATGGCGCCGGCATCTTTGCCAAGGCCGGTCTCGAGGTCGAGAAGATCAATTTCGGCGGCGGCGCGAAGCTCGAGCAGGCGATGTCGGCCGGCGCGATCGACCTGTCTGTCGCAGGCAATATCGGCCTCGCTTATACGGCCAAAGGCGTGCCCGAAAAGGCGGTCGCGGTGGTTGCCGGACCGCCGATCGAAATGTCGATCATCGTCCGCTCCGACGGCGACATCAAAAAAATCGCCGATCTCAAGGGCAAGACCATTGGCGTCGGCGGCGCGACCTCGCTCACCGCCTGGCTGGCGCTGCAATTGTCGCAGCACGAAGGCTGGGGACCCGACGGCGTGAAGCGCGCCAGCGTCGGTGGCATGAGCAGCCTCGTCGCCGGGCTTTTGACCAAGAATGTCGACGCGATCGTCGGCCCGGTCGAAGGCGGCTATCTGCTCCAGCAGAAGGGGCAGGGCCAAGTGCTGATGACCTTCGGCAGCGTGCTGAAGGATTTCATCACCCACGGCATGTATGCGAGCGATGCCATTATTGCGCAGCATCCCGACACCGTGCGCCGTTTCGTCCATGCCTGGTTCGATACGGTGAAATACATGCGCACGCACAAGGCCGAGACCATCCGCCTGACGCAGCCGGTGACCAATCTGCCGCCCGACATCGCCGAAAAGGTCTACGACCTCGAAACGCCGGCGCTGTCGGTGGATGGCCGCTTCGACCCCAAGGCGCTCGCGGCGACGATGCAGTCCTTCGTCGATCTCGGCCAACTCGAGAAGCTGCCCGCCGACACCAAGAGCCTCTATACGACGCGGTTCCTGCCGTAAGCGCGGGCTGGCGCGCCGTCAGCCGGAAGGAATGGCGCTCGCGGCGACCCCGGCCTGCCGCGCGGCGGCAACCAATTCCTTCCAGGTCGTATCGTCGACCGGGATGCCGGTCTGGAGACGCTTCGCGCGCGACTTACGCTCGGGCTCGCCCGCGACCATCACTTCCTCGACGCCGGGACGCGGCGGCGAGGATTTGACCCAGGCGATCAGCCGCTCGCGCTCCTGCTGCATCCAGCCGGTATCGCCGAAGCGCGCGGGGTCGAGCACGATCGAGAACATGCCGTTCTTGACGCCGTGGTTGGGGATGTCGGCCTGCATCACGCCGCCGCCGGTCAAAACGCCGGCGAGAAGCTCGCAAGCGAGCGCGAGGCCCGAGCCCTTATGCTCGCCGAAGGGCAGCATCGCGCCATTGCCGCGATAAAACACCGCCGGGTCGGTCGCTTCGTTGCCCTCGGCGTCGATGAGGTAGCCCGAAGGTAGCGTCTTGCCCTCGTTGAGGGCGACGCGCAGCTTCCCCGCCGCGACCCGGCTGGTGGCGAAATCGAGCACCACCGGCGGCGTTCCCGCGGCACCCGGAAAGGCGATGCAGACCGGATCGGTGCCGAAGCGCCCGGTCGTGCCGCCGAACGGCGCGACCCGGCCGGGCGCGATCAGCACATTGACGAAATGGATCGACACGAGCCCCGCCGCCGCCGCGCGCTCGCCATAAGCGCCGACCCGCGCGACGTGATGGGTGTTGCGCAAGGCGAAAATCGCGGCGCCGGCGCTCGTGGCCTTGGCGATCGCCCATTCGGTCGCCTCGCACGCGATCACCTGGCCATAGCCCATCTGGCCCTCGAAGACGGCGATCGGCCCCGCTTCGCTGACCAGCACCGCGTGCTGGTTGGGTTTGAGGTGACCCTCGCGCACGTTGCGCACATAGGTCGGGATCATGCCCACGCCGTGGCTGTCATGGCCTTTGAGATTGGCCTCGACCAGATGGGTCGCGACCTCCTCGGCTTCGGGCGTGGCGCTGCCCGCGGCCGCAATAATATTTTGGGCAAAGCGCGTCAGCGCGTCGGCGGCGATGATCATGGCGGCGGCTCCCTGTTGCGGGCGACAAAATAATGAATTGCGGCCGCCGGTTCCAGGCGGCAATCTGCGGCGCGGTCGTGCAAGGAGGGATGCCCCATGAAGATCATCGCGCTCGAAGAGCATATGAATACGGCGATGGCCAACGAGGCGGTGCCGCCGCATCTGCGCCGCGCTGCCGTGCTGGTCGAGCGCTCGAAATATCTCGGCCACGACATGCCGGCCGAGCTGCTCGATCTCGAGCACTCGCGCCTCAAATTCATGGACGAGCACGGCGTCGATATGCAGGTGCTGTCGCTGGTGGCGCCGGGCCCGCAAGGCTATGACGCCAAGACCGGCATCGCGGTCGCGCTCGACGCCAACGACCGCATGTTGGAGGCCTGCCAACGCCATCCGACGCGCTTTACGGCGCTCGCCGCGCTGCCGACTGCCGATGTCGCGGCCTCGGTCAAAGAGCTCGAGCGCTGCGTGAAGCTCGGCTTCGTCGGCACGATGATCAACGGCCATCACGACGGCGAATTCCTCGACGCCAAGAAATTTTGGCCGATCTTCGAGGCCGCCGAAGCGCTCGACGTGCCGATCTATCTCCATCCGCGCAATCCGGCGCCGGCGGCGATGAAGGCCTATTTCGAGGGCTATGAGGATTTGGCCTTCGCCGCTTGGGGCTATTCGATGGACACGGCGACGCATTTCCTGCGGATCGTGTTCTCGGGCGTGTTCGACGCTTATCCCAAGCTCAAATTCATCCTCGGCCATTTTGGCGAGGGGTTGCCGTTCTGGATCCACCGCCTCAACGACCACGCGCAATTCTCGGCCAAGAAGCGCGGTCTGAAGCGCTCGCCGAAGGAATATCTGCTCGAAAATCTTTACATCACCTGCAGCGGCAATTTCGCGATCCCGACTTTCCTCTGCGCGCTGACGGCGATGGGCATCGACAACATGATGTTCTCGATCGACTGGCCGTTCGAATCGAACAAGGCCGGCATGGATTTCCTTCATCACCTGCCGCTGTCGCCGGCCGACAAGGAAAAATTCGCGCATGGCAACGCCGAGCGCGTGCTGCGGCTGGGGAACTAGGCGCTTCCCCCTCACCCGTTCGCTTCGCTCACACCCTCTCCCCAACGGGGAGAGGGTTGGGGTGAAGGGGCTCGCGCTCGCTCACGTCTCGTCCACGATCGGGTTGCTGAGCGTGCCGATGCCGGCGATCTCGATCTCGATCCGGTCGCCGGCCTTCATGAAGGCCTTGTCCGAATAGGAGACGCGGCCGCAAGTGCCGGTGGCGATCATGTCGCCGGGGCGCAGCCGGCTGATCGACGAAAAATATGCGATCAGCTTCGGCACCGGGAAGATCATGTTGCCGACATTGGTCGATTGCTCGACCTTGCCGTTGAGCCGCGAGACCAGCGTCATCTCGGTGTCGGGCGGTACTTCGTCCATCGTCACCAGCGCCGGCCCGACCGAGCTCGAGCGATAGAAATTCTTGCCCTGGTCGGTGGTGCGGCGCTGGAAATCGCGCAGCGAGCCGTCGTTGAAGATTGAGTAGCCGGCGACGTATTTCAACGCGTCGGCCGCGCCGACATGGCGCGCCTCTTTCCCCATCACCACTATCAGCTCGCCCTCGAAATCGTATTCGACCGAGGCTTTCGGGCGGGTCATCGGCCTGTTGTGGCCGACCAGCGATTCGTCGAGCTTCATGAAGAGGCGCGGGAATTTCGGCGCCTCGCTGTTGGTCTCGGCGATGTGCTCCTTATAGTTGAGGCCGGTGCAATAGATATTGATGCGGTCGGGGATCAGCGGCAGGTATTCGATCTCGCTCTCGGCGAAATCGGCCTTCTGCCCCGCGCTAGCGCGCCGCGCCTCGTCGAGCGCGCCATGCTCCAACAGCGCCAGCAGGGTCGGGTATTTGGCGCCGATCCGCTGCGCCAAATCGACGATCCCGTCTTTGGCCACGACGCCATAGCTCCGGGTGCCGCGATGGTTGTAGGTGGCGATCCGCATCTCGTTCCTCCCGAAAATTGCTGCGCGATTATAGCGCCTTTGGCACGCGGCGCGATCACCTTCAAGGCCATCGCAGGGCTTCCCAAGAGTGGGCATTTTGCTACAC
>DATLUE010000085.1:0-4840 GCA_035533255.1 Allostellaceae bacterium
CCGTCGAAGGGCCATCGCGCCAACGGCTTCACGACCGATGGCGGCTTCGCCGAATACGCCGTGAACAACGTCAACACCATGGTGCACATACCGGACGAGATGTCTGACGAGGAGGCGACGCTCATCGTCACCGCCGGCACCGCCATGTACGGACTCGATGTTATGGGCGGTCTAATCGCCGGTGAGGGCGTCGTCGTCACAGGTCCGGGGCCGATCGGCCTGATGGGGGTTGCGGTCGCGAAAGCGCTCGGCGCATCGCCGGTGATCCTCACCGGCACGCGCGACCGTCGCCTCGAGATGGGCCGCAAGCTCGGCGCGGACGAAGTGGTCAACGTGCGCAACGAGGATGCGGTCGCGGCAGTGAAGCGCATCACCAAGGGCAAGGGCGTGCAATACGTCCTCGAATGCTCAGGCGCGCCCAACGCGCTCAACGAGAGCGCCCAAATGGTCAATCGCGGCGGTCGCATCTGCCTGGCGGCATTTCCGGCCGACCCGGTGCCGGTCGATCTCGCCTATCTCGTGCGCAACAACATCTATGTCTTCGGCATCCGTGGCGAGGGCAAGAGCGCGACGCATCGCGCCGCGGCGTTCATGGCGCAGAAGCGCTTCGATGCCAAGATCATCCATACGCATACCTTCCCGCTTGACGACGTGCCGACGGCGGTCAAATACGCGCGCGAGCGGATCGACGATGCAATCAAGGTGGTCGTGAAGATACGCGCCAACTAAGACGGGCGGTTGCGGCGGTGGATCGGATCGGATCGGAGCGTGCATGCCATGCTGACCTGCGATGAATATCGGATGCCTGAGACGCTCGATGACGCATTGGCGCTCATGGAGCGGCACAAGGACAGGTACCGAGTCATTGCCGGGGCCACCGATTTGCTGCCGGCGACGCGCGCCGGCCGTCTCGGTGACATCCATGCGCCGATGATTATCGACTTGAGCCGAATCGCCGCGCTGCGCAGCGTCGCGGTCAACGCCGAGCGCGTGCGCATCGGCGCCTGCACCGAGATGGCCCGCTTCCTCGATGCGCCGCTGCTCGCCCGGCACCTGCCGGTCATGCTTCACTGTGCGGTGTGGTTCGGCGACGACCAGCTGCGCGAGGCGGCGACCATCGGCGGCAATCTCGTCAATGCTTCGCCCGCCGCCGACGCGGCGCCACCCCTGATCGCGATGAATGCGGTGGTGACGCTCGAAAGCCGGGACGGCGGCACGCGCCGTCGCCGCGATCTGCCGCTCGAGGAATTCGTCACCGGCCCCGGCACGACCCGGCTGGCGCAAGGCGAGCTTCTCACCGCGATCGAATGTGATTCAATGGCGGGCTATGGCGCAGCTTTCGAGAAAGTGGGACATCGCCGCTCCCTGGTGATCTCGACCGTGTGCGTCGCGGCGTTGGTGCGGGTGGATCACTGGCCGGGTCGCTTCGTGGATATTCGACTCGCCATTGGCGCGATCGCGCCGGTGCCGTCTCGGTTGCGCGAGTGCGAGGAGTTCCTCTCTGGCAAGCCGATCTCGAGCGCCACCATCGGCGCGGCTGCGCGGCTAGTTTCCGCGAGGGTGCAATCGCGCACGCGGCGCGCGTATCGGGCCGAAGTCGTAGTGAATTTCATTGAACGTGCCCTGACGGATGCGGCCGTCAATGCGGGGGTGGCGTTCGACGACGCGACGCGCATGAAGGAAGTCAGCCATGTCTAGCCTCGAACTCGATCTCGAGATCAACGGCAGGAGAATCCGCCGCACGGTGCCGGCCCATATGCGTCTCCTGGATTTCCTGCGCGACGAGTTGAACCTGACCGGCGCCAAGGAAGGCTGCGGCGCTGGCGAATGTGGCACGTGCTCGATCTTCATCGACGGCGTGCTGATGAAGAGTTGCCTCGTGCCGACGGCGCGCGTCCAGGGCAAGAAGATCGAAACCGTCGAGGGCCTGGCGCGGCGCGGCGAGCTCAGCCCGCTGCAAAAGGCCTTCTGCCGCACTGGGGCCAGCCAATGCGGCTATTGCATTCCCGGCATGGTGATGGCCGCGACGGCGGCATTGCGGCGCAATCCGCATGCGGGCATGGAGGAGATCAAGGAATCGCTCAGCGGAAATATTTGCCGCTGCACCGGCTACCAGAAGATTTTTGAAGCGGTGGCCTTGGCGCGCGACGTGATGAACGGCATGCTGCCGGCAACGGCGCTCGACGCCGAAGTGCTGGGCGACACGTTCGTTGGCGCCAGTGTTCGCCGCCTCGACGCGCCGAGCAAGGTGACGGGCGCGCTCAAATATGCCGCCGACATGACCATGCTTGGCATGCTGCACATGCAGGTCTTGCGCAGCCCGTATCCTCATGCGCGCATCGTCGCGCTCGACACTGCCGAGGCCGAGGCGATGCCGGGGGTCGAGGCGGTCGTTACCCACCGCGATGTCCCGGGGGTCGACGGCTTCGGCGTCTTCGTTCACGACCAGCCGGTCATGGCGCGCGACAAGGTGCGCTATGTCGGCGAGGCAGTGGCTGCAGTTGCTGCCGAGAATCTCGACATCGCCAAAGCGGCGTTGGCGCGGATCAAGGTGCGCTACGAGAAACTGCCGGCCGTGTTCGACGCGTTCGAGGCGATGCGGCGGGGCGCGCCCATCCTGCACGACACTGCGCGTGACAACGTCGTCATGCATATTCCAATCCGGAGAGGCGATGTCGAGCACGGCTTCGCCGAATCCGACGTCATCCTCGAAGAGACCTATCGCACGCAAGCGATCGAGCATGCCTATCTCGAGCCCGAGGCGGGTCTCGGCTATGTCGATCAGGATGGCGTCGTGACCATCGTCTCGCCGAGCCAGAACGTCACTCATCACCGCCACGCACTGTCGCGCATCCTGGCGCTGCCGATCAACAAGGTGCGCATGATCATGAGCCCTGTCGGCGGCGGTTTCGGCGGCAAGGAGGACATGATCTATCAAGGGATGCTGGCGCTGGCGGCGCTCAAGACGCGCAGGCCGGTGCGTTATGTCTTCACGCGCGAGGAATCGATCGTCGCCACGGCGAAACGCCATCCGTTTGTGGTCAGCTACAAGATGGGAGTCAAGCGGGATGGTCGAATCTGCGCGACATCCATGTACATGGTGGCGGATGGCGGCGCTTACGGCTTGTCGACCGAAGGCGTGATGCGCAAGGCGGCGATTCTCGCGGCCGGGCCGTACAACATCGCGCATGTCCGGGTCGACGCGATCGGCGTCTACACCAACAACACGCCGAGCGGCGCGTTCCGCAGCTTCGGGGCGCTGCAATCGGAGTTTGCGACCGAATCGCATCTCGACATGATCGCGGAGCGGCTCGGCATCGACCCGATCGAGCTGCGCCGCATTAATGGCATGCGCGACGGCGCTATCACCCACACGCGGCAACAGCTTGATTCGGTCAGCCTGATGACCGTGCTTGACGCCGTCGCGAAAGCAGCCGGCTGGGAGGCCGGTGCGCCGACCGTGCGCGGCGAAACACGCAGCGACCTCGGCGCGGCCGGCAATCGCCCACCCTGCACGCTTGGCGCGCGGTTGAAGACGCGGGAAACGCGCGACAGTTGGGAGGTGGCGTAGCCATGGGCGACAAGCGCAGGGGACGCGGCTTCGCCGCCGGCTGGTACGGCATCGCGCGCACCGCGACAGTCGACCGCGCTGGCGCCTGGGCCGAGCTCGATGACGGCGGCACGGCGAAGGTCGTAACCGGCGTGACCGAGATCGGCGAAGGAATTCTCACCGTGTTGGCGCAGGTCGCGGCCGACGAGCTCGGCGTGCGTCCGGAGGACGTGATGCTCGGCGATAACGACACGTCGCGGACGCCGGAGGCGGCGCATGCGGGCGCCAGCCGGCAGACTTACATGATTGGCAATGCCGTAGCACTCGCTTGCCGCGAGGCACGCGGCCGGCTGGTCGCCGAAGTCGCCGATCATTGGGGAGTCGACCCGGCGAGCATCGTCACCCGCGCGGGCGCGGTCTGGGCGCGGAACAGCAATCTCCGCATGACCATGGATGAGGCGGTGCGGCTTTGCAAAGGGCGCGGCGTCGTTCCGGTCGGCAGCGGGACGTTCGCCTCGCAGCACACCGGCCTCGATCCCGAAACCGGCGGCGGCCGGCCTTGGCAGGCCTACGTCTTCGGCGCGCAGATCGCGGAGGTCGAGGTCGACACCGGCACGGGCGAGGTGCAGGTGCTGGGCGTCTGGGCGGCGCACGATGTCGGCCGCGCGGTCAACCCGCGCGGCGTGGAGGCCCAGATCGAGGGCGGCGTGGTGATGGCGCTCGGCCAGGCGCTGATGGAGGACTACCGGCTCAAGGACGGCTACACCACGACGCCGGGATTCGCCAAATACGTCCTGCCAACATCGCTCGACGTGCCGCGGATCACCTCGGTGATTGTCGAGGATCCCGACCCGCTGAGCCCGCTCGGCGTGAAGGGAGTCGGCGAGCCAGGGATGGTGCCGACCGTCCCGGCGATCATGAATGCGATCTACGACGCGATCGGTGTGCGCATTACTTCGCTGCCGGCTACGCCGGAAGCGGTGCTTGAAGCGCTCCGAGGCACGCGCGACCGGCAGCCGGGCAATGCCGCACGATAGCCAAAAATCAACCAAGAAATGCATCGGAAAGATGCTCATCGAACATCCATGGGAGGAACGGCACGATGCTTAAAGAGTCGAACGGCAAAAGTCCGATACATCAAACGGATCGGGAAATCCTCGGCTACAGCCGCTATGTGGTTCTCGTCGCGGCTTTCTTCGCGATGTTCATCATCAGTCCGTTCGAATACGCGTGGAGCTCGATGTCAGGCCATCTCGGCGCGATCTATGGCTGGTCGCATCAGCAAGTCGC
>DATLUE010000086.1:0-7744 GCA_035533255.1 Allostellaceae bacterium
CGAGTGCGAATGTGTCTCTCAACCTTTGACCGAAAGGTTCTTCTTCTTCGTCATCATCTCTTGAAATCAAATCCTGTGCCTTGCCTCGGTAGGCATCAACATTCTTCTGGCGGTAATGCGACTTCGCGATTCGATTGGTTAGATCGTCCAATCGCTTTTCACGTGAACAGTACGCGGAAATCTGAATAAACCCACGACCATAGACGCGCCGCAGAGTTTCGATTTCTTCGGGCCGTTTGAACTGGTTGAGTATGTAAGCAGCGAAAGGTTGGGGGATCAGCCTGTCCCCGGAAAGCAATGAACGTTCCCGACGGATTTTAGCCACCGCAAAGAGCGCAAGCGCGTCTTGACGATCGAGTCGCGCTCTAAGTTTATTTCCGGCATCCATATAGGTGCGGTACCGATCCTCAGTCGGTCGATCACTCAATGGGAAGTGATGCCGAAATTCTTTGAGCGCGTCGGTGATATGGACGTAAACCGCGCGATAACCGACTTGCGCCAACGCATCACCGAGTTTCTTCCCAACCAACGTCAAATCGGTGCCGATCGGTCCGACCAGCCCAAAGACCAATTCTGGGCCCTGAAGCGGCTCCAGAAGACGCGGGCGGACGCGAGCCGAGTCGCGAGAACTCTTGCGTTTTTTGGATTTTTTTTGTGCAGGCACTTACTCGCTCCGGGAAGATCACTGTGTGTTCCGGGAAGATCACTGTGTGTAACGAGATAATGATTCACGGAATGGCGATTTTACGCAACAAAATTACAATACGGCACAAAGCGGGCAGAAATCTGCGTTGTCCACAACATATCGGGCGCCGACCACGAAATTTGGGTTATAAAAAAGCCAATCTCTTGCTCAGCATGACACCTATGTCAGCTCGCAAACGCCGACGAAACACGCGATCTCAGGGGGAATTCATGGCCAAAAGCGGGAATCAAACCGGATGGCTTAACCGAGAACTTGATATCGCTTCAAAGGAAATGGCACGCTGGCCCGTACGAACACTCGAAAACTCGAACGTTACACAATCGCCACGCCATCGAGAGCCCGCCGTAACAAGTTCGAGCGGTCGCCGGGCATCTACTACCACACGGAAAAATAGCTAACGAGCCTGGTTCAGGCGCAGGATGTCGAGCAGGACTCGAGCTTTTTGCGAGTGCCTCTTCAGCCGCGTGCCAGCCCGACGGCGGTCGGCATCGTCAACCAATAGCGATTCGCGGCAATCTCGGCATCCAGACTGGCGATAATCCGTTTCGTTCGGGCAATTTCGTCCGTCGTTGTGTCTTTCCACTGCCTCGCGCCATAGGCGCGTTTTGCGAGGCGCTCAGTTCCGTTTTCTAGTCTGTCGAGCAATCTAGTATATTCTTCGCGTTCTTTCATCAAGGATTCGACGAATGACGGGTCACCCATAGCTCTACTCCTCGGAAACCGTTTACGATGCTATGAAGCCGGCTCGAGTCGGGTCAAGATCAAGCCATCGCCTCGGGTCATCGTCCCTTTGGAACGCACATATAGATGCCACTAATTTCACTCTGGGAATCGAATCCCACCGCGATCTCACAGTTCGCCATCGAGCAGGTGGTCGCGACTGCGGGTTCAGGAATTTTGAAAGATGGCTCTGATTGCTCACAAGAACTGCGGGCGTATCTCGTACGTGTTCCGATTACGAAACTCTCTGAATACGTAGATGGCTGTTTAACTCGGCAATTCAGCAATAGCGGCTTAGTGCTGCAGGACCTGGTCAACGAAATAGGTCGCCGCCTTGATTACAAGGTGGCTAACGGGCGCTATCGTGGCGTCGTAAACGCTATAGGTAACGATGGTATTTGGATTTCTCCGGAAGGACACAGCCTGATCCTGGAGGTGAAGACCACAGACGCCTATCGAATTTCGCTGGATAAAATCGCGGAATATCGTGAGAAACAGCTCGCCGCTCAACAGATCAGCGCACCGTCCTCCGTTTTGATCGTTGTGGGACGTCAGGACACGGGAGAATTGGAGGCGCAAATCCGCGGCTCTCGACATGCTTGGGATATGAGATTGATCAGCGTAGAGGCATTGATCAATCTCGTATTACTAAAAGAGAATTCAGAGGAAGTCGGAACAGGTACAAAAATCCGTAGTCTTCTGGTGCCCATGGAATACACGCGATTAGATCGCCTCATTGACGTGATGTTCACCACCGCAAAAGACGTAGAAAAGTCTGCCGAAGCTGAGACGCGTGATGAGGTGGAACCGCCCGAGCAAGACGCCAGCGGAAAGATAAAAGGTGTTTGGAAATTCACGGACCCTCAACTGCTTCAAGGACAACGCGAGCGGATAGTCGCCGCGCTGGCAGCTAGGGAGCGCGTGGGACTCATTAGAAAGAGTCGAGCCCTTTACTGGGATCCGAGCCACGTGATTCGTGCTGCGATTACTGTTTCTAAAGTGTACGAAAGAGGGAATTCGGGATACTGGTATGCTTACCATCCGCAATGGGATGAATTTTTAACGCAGGGCGAACGCGGCTATTTGGTGTTGGGCTGCATGGACCTTGATAAGGCGTTTGCGATCCCTCTAGACACCGTGCATGAAAATCTTGACGCCCTAAACACAACCGAGACGGATAAGGGCGAATATTGGCACGTTTTCGTGAACAAGTCTGAAAATGGAAAATTCGTTTGGCTATTGTCTAAGCGACGTAGCACTCTCGATTTGTCTCTGTACGAGCTTTCTCTCCCATCAACCAACACTTCCAAATAGCGACGCGCTCCTAAAGAATTTGGCAGTTACCTAAGGCGCAAGGGCGGCCTTCATCAGCCGCAGGGTGTCGGGCAGGAGTTCGAGCTTGGCGAGCGCCTCCTCGGCCGTGTACCAGCCAACCGCGGTCGCATCCTCGATCGGCGCGCCCTCGCCCGACTGCCAGTCGAGCACCACGCAGTTGAGGACGTAATGCGCGCGGATGCGCCCATCGGCGTCCTTGCCGATGACGTCGAAAGCGTCGATCACGCGGACCGGGGTCGCGTCGATGCCGGTCTCTTCCTTCAGCTCGCGCCGGGCGGCTTCGAGAAGGGTTTCGCCGACCTCGTGCATGCCGCCCGGGAAGCCCCAGCGGCCGACCGCCGTGCTCGGTCCCTTGGCGCGCTGGGCCAGCAACATGCGCCCATCGCGCTTGCGGCAGATCGCCAGCGCCGCAGCGAACGGCCGATTGGGATAGTCGCGGCTGATCGGATCCGGAGGCTGAGCCATCGTCGGGCCGCCTACTCGATCGCCACGGCTTTCCCTTCCAGCACTTTGTAAATCTCGCCGCCCTCTTTCAGGAAGGTTTCGGATTTCTCGGCCATGCCCTTTTCGGCATAGTCACGGACTTCCTGCGAGATTTTCATCGAACAGAATTTCGGCCCGCACATCGAGCAGAAATGCGCCAGCTTCGCGCCGTCGGCCGGCAGGGTCTGGTCGTGGAACTTCTCGGCGGTCTCGGGATCGAGCGCGAGGTTGAACTGGTCGCGCCAGCGGAACTCGAAGCGCGCGCGCGACAGCGCATCGTCGCGCTCCTTCGCCGTCGGATGGCCCTTTGCCAGATCCGCGGCGTGCGCCGCTATCTTGTAGGCGATCACGCCATCTTTCACGTCGTCGCGGTCGGGCAGGCCGAGATGCTCTTTCGGCGTGACGTAGCACAGCATCGCGGTGCCGAACCAGCCGATCATCGCCGCGCCGATCGCCGAGGTGATGTGGTCGTAGCCCGGCGCGATGTCGGTCACCAGCGGCCCAAGCGTATAGAACGGCGCCTCGTGGCAATGCTCGAGCTGGAGGTCCATGTTCTCTTTGATCTTCTGCATCGGCACATGGCCGGGGCCCTCGATCATCACCTGGACATCGTGCTTCCACGCGATCTTGGTGAGCTCGCCCAGCGTCTTCAGCTCGGCGAACTGCGCCTCGTCATTGGCATCCGCGGTCGAGCCGGGGCGTAGGCCGTCGCCGAGCGAGAAGCTCACATCATAGGCCTTCATGATCTCGCAGATTTCCTCGAACCGCGTGTAGAGGAAATTCTCCTTGTGATGCGCGAGGCACCACTTCGCCATGATCGAGCCGCCGCGCGAGACGATGCCGGTGACGCGCTTGGCCGTCATCGGAATGTAGGCGAGGCGCACGCCGGCATGGATGGTGAAATAATCGACGCCCTGCTCCGCCTGCTCGATCAGCGTGTCGCGGAACACTTCCCAGGTCAGGTCCTCGGCGGCGCCGTTGACCTTCTCGAGCGCCTGATAGATCGGCACGGTACCGATCGGCACCGGCGAATTGCGGATGATCCATTCGCGGATGGTATGGATGTTCTTGCCGGTCGAGAGATCCATCACCGTGTCGCCGCCCCAGCGGATCGCCCAGACAAGCTTGTCCACCTCCTCCGCGACCGAGGAGGTAACGATCGAATTCCCGATATTGGCGTTGATCTTCACCAGGAAGTTGCGGCCGATGATCATCGGCTCGCTTTCGGGATGGTTGATGTTGGCGGGAATGATCGCCCGGCCGCGCGCGATCTCGTCGCGCACGAACTCGCCGGTGCAGACATCGGGGATCGCCGCGCCGAAGCTTTCGCCGGCGGGATCGAGCTTCAGATTCTCGCGCCCGAGATTCTCGCGGATCGCGATGTATTCCATCTCCGGCGTGACGATACCGGCGCGCGCATAGGCGAGCTGCGAGACCGACTTGCCGCCCGTGGCCTTGAGCGGCTTGCGGCCCGAGCGGTCGAACAGCGGCACGGTCGAGACTTCGCCGGGGGCGAGGCCGTTATCCTCGGGTCGGGTCGCGCGCGGCGCGCATTCCTCGACGTCGCCGCGGGCTTTGATCCAGCGCTCGCGCAATGGCGCGAGGCCCGCCTGAATGTCGATAGTGACCGACGGATCGGTGAACGGCCCCGACGGATCGTAAGCCCGGATCGGCTTTTCCTTCGACGAGGCGGTGAGATCGATCTCGCGCATCGCGACCTTCACATCGGGGAAGCGCTGGCCCGAAACGAACACCTTGCGCGACGCCGGCAGCGGGCCGGTCGAGACTTTGAAATTTTGGCCGACGGTGCCTTCGGGCATGACGATCTCCTTCCCGTTGCGAGGGCGATCAGACCCGTTTTTTCCGGCGAAGGGGGACGCGAGGCTCGAGGCGCCGTTCCTGTCCCTACGCCGGTACGATCCGGATCAGGTTCAAAGGGTTCGCGGCGGCTTTTGCCTCGCCGAGTCTCAGCCCCCATCTCGGGGCTCCCCTTGGAAACGCGCTTAGTATGGATCGCGGCACACCGGCGTCAAGCGCTGTCATTCCGACGCCGGCTCGCTAAACTCCGGCGGGTTCGAGAGGGGATTCGGCATGAGCAAGTTTCGGTTCCGGCGCGGCATCGGGGCGACGATTGTGCTCGCGGCGGTGCTGAGCGCTTGGAGTACCGCGCCCGCCGCGAGCAAGGACCGACCCTTTACCCTCACCTCGCCCACGCTCAAGGACGACGCGATGCTGCCGGCGAAATATGCCGGCGCCGGTCGATGCGGCGGCAGGAATATCTCGCCGCCGCTCGCGTGGTCGAACGCGCCGCCCAGCACCCAGAGCTTCGCGCTGATCATGATCGACCCCGACGGCCGGCGCGGCATCGGCTCGGTGCATTGGGTCGCCTACAACATCCCGGCCTCGCGCCATGCGCTCAAAGAGGGCGCGGGCAGCGCGGCAGCGAAGGGCATCACCGGCGGCAAAAATTCGCGCGGCACGACCGCCTATGCCGGCCCGTGCGCCTCGCCTGCCGAAGCGCCGCATCACTACATCATTCAGCTCATCGCGCTCGATGTGGCGCCGGGATTTCTGCAGCCCGGGCTCGACCATGACGAGCTGCTGACCATGATCAACGGCCATAGCCTCGCGCCCGCGAGTCTGGTGCTGCGCTACCGCCGCAAGCCGTAGGCCGCGCGCGGGCCGTCCCAGCCGCGTCAGCGCTCGCCGCGCAAAATCTCGAGGCGCAGCGCGACCGGCTCGCCGAGCCACAGCGCATAAATCGCGTGATCGCGATAGCCGTTGCCGGTCTCGGGATGGACGAGGATGCGCAAGCCTGCGCGGTTGAGCATCAGATACGGCACCAGCTTCGAAAACTCGGCAACCGCAAAGGCGACCTGGAACATCGAGATCGGGTGAGGCCCGACCGCCTCGTCGTGCCAGCGCCCGAGCTGCGTATCAAATTGCTCGCCGATCGCCTGGCGCAGCCGCGCGGCGGTCTCGCGGCTCTGCGCGTCGTAATAGATATGCGCGTGATAGCCGGCGATGAGGGCAGGATCGAGGGTCATCGTCGCCATGATAGAGCAGCGCGCGCGGTTGCAGAAGGTGGTGTTGCAGAAGGTGGTTGCGTTGGGCTGCCCGATGCGCCAGCTTTTGCGCATGCGTGCGCGTTGGCTCGGTTGCGTTTTATCGGTTGCCCTAGCCGGGTGCAGCCTGCCCGCGCCCTATCAGACCTATTCGCCGGGCACGGCGACGCCCGCCACGCCGCCGAGCAATTCGCTCACGGTCTATGGCGCCACCACGACCACGCCCGATATGGTGCCGGATTCGAGCGAGCCCGAGCCCATAGCGGCGCCCGCTACACCGCCGGCACCGGGGCAAAACGGCGTCGCGATCTGCTATAATCGGCTGTGGAACAAGCCCAACGCGGTCAAGAGCGCCGCGGTCGAGGCTTGCGGCGGGGCCAACAGCTCGCCCCGGGTCGTGAGCCAGGGCGTCGATCTCGACGCCTGCCCCGTTTTAACGCCGACCAAGGCCGTGTTCACCTGCGGGGCTGCCGCAATATCTCCCTAAGCCTATCGAGCGCCGCCCATCGCTGCTCCAAAATGGAAAAGGCCCCCAAAGCGGCGCTTCGAGGGCCTTTTGCCGGGTGACGGCGAAATTACATGGGCTTCGGCGCCGTGGTGGTCGCCGGAGCCGCCTTCTTTTTGGTCGCGGCCTTCTTCTTGGCGGCCTTCTTCTTGGCGACCTTCTTTTTGGCTGCCGACTTCTTCTTGGTCGCCGACTTCTTCTTGGTTGCCGACTTCTTCGCCGGGGCCTTCTTCGCCGGGGCCTTCTTCGCGGGAGCAGACGTCGTCGGGGTCGTCGAGGTGCTCTGCGCTTGCGCAGTCACGAACGGCACCGTCGAAGCGCCGACGAACGCGAGCAAGGCAAAAGCAGAGATAAGCGACTTCATTCTTGTTACTCCTGAGTCCTTTTTTGGGAGGTGGGCAGGTGGGCTATACCGCGCCTGTCCCGGCCGAACCTTCGACCGAATGCCATACCGCGCGATACTAACATGTTTCATCGTATTGGCGACAAATTTCGCGCGTCAAACCGCCGCATTTGACGTGCGCACACGACGATCGCCGCACGCGTCCACCCGTGCCGAACGTCCTCTCGCCGTCTTGCGATAGCGGCATGTCGCGCGCGTGTCGCGCTTGCGACAGGCCTCGCCACTATGGCTTCGGCTTGAGGAAAATTTTAAAAAAAATCCCGAAGAATTCGCAACGATTTTTACAATAAAATTATGAGATTTATTTGAACTTTACTGTGACGATCGGCGTTTCTACTGCGGCTTTAATCTCCCCTTAAGGGGCGCTCGCCAGGATGAGGCCGTCACCAACCTGGTCCAGGAGACAAATGACCATGTATCTTTTGAAGAAGCTTTTCGTCGACGAGTCCGGCGCGACGGCCATCGAATACGGCCTGATCGCGGCGCTGATCGCGGTTGCGATCATCTCGGCGGCCACCACCGTCGGC
>DATLUE010000087.1:0-35407 GCA_035533255.1 Allostellaceae bacterium
GAGCCGTATTGGCAGCGCGTCTTCGGCGGCTATGACTTCTCGAAGAAATGGCTCGCCGAGACCAAGCCCGACGTCGTGTTCCTGGTTTACAACGACCACGCCTCGGCGTTCTCGCTGGAGATCATCCCGACCTTCGCGCTCGGCTGCGCCGAGAGCTTCCCGATCGCGGATGAAGGCTGGGGCCCGCGCCCGGTGCCGGTGGTGAAGGGCCACCCGGATTTGGCCTGGCACATCGCGCAATCGACCATCCTCGACGAATTCGACATGACCATCGTCAACAAGATGGAGGTCGATCACGGTCTAACCGTGCCGCTGTCGCTAATGGTCGGCCAGCCCAAGGAATGGCCGTTCAAGGTCATTCCGCTCTGCGTCAACGTCATCCAGTATCCGCCGCCGACCGGGCATCGCTGCTACATGCTCGGCAAGGCGATCCGCAAGGCGATCGATTCCTTCCCGCAGGATTTGCGCGTCGTGATCTTCGGCACCGGCGGCATGTCGCATCAATTGCAAGGCCCGCGCGCCGGCTTCATCAACTCGGTCTTCGACAACAGCTTCCTCGATCGCTTCGTCACCGACCCGCAATCGTTGGTCAAGATTCAGCATCTCGAATATATTCGCGAGGCCGGCTCGGAAGGCATCGAGCTGGTGATGTGGCTGATCGCGCGCGGCGCGCTCGACGACGAGGTGCGGCAGGTCCATCGCTTCTACACCGTGCCGGCGTCGAACACGGCGGTCGGCCACCTAATTCTCGAAAACACCCGCTAAGCTCGAATAAGAGAGGCACCACCCATGAAAGTCTGTCTGGCCGGTCAAGGCGCGTTTGGCATCAAGCATCTCGAGGCGATCCAGAACATCCCCGGCATCGAGGTCGTGACGCTCGCCGGCGGTCGCCCGGCCGGCACCGAGGAAGTCGCCAAGAAGTGGAAGATCCCGCATTGGACGACCGATCTCGGCGAGAGCCTCAAGCAGCCCGGAATCGAGGCGGTGATCCTTGCCAGCCCGACCCAGGTCCATGCCGCGCAGGCGATCCAGTCGATGCGCGCCGGCAAGCATGTGCTGATCGAGATCCCGATCGCCGATACGCTCGCCGATAGCGAAGAAATCCAGCACGTCGCCGAGCAGACCGGCGTCATCGCGATGGGCGGCCATGTCCGCCGCTTCAATCCGAGCCACCAATATGTCCACAACAAGATCACGGCGCGCGAGTTGAAGATCCAGCAGATGGACGTGCAGACCTATTTCTTCCGCCGCGTCAACATGAACGCGGCCGGCCAACCGCGGACCTGGACCGATCATCTCTTGTGGCATCACGCCTGCCACACCGTCGATCTCTTCCAGTGGCAGATCGGCGAGCTGCCCTCGGTCGCGCACGCGGTCGAAGGCCCGTGGCATCCCGAGCTGAAAATCGCGATGGATATGAGCATTCAGCTCAAGGCGCCGAAATCGGGCGCGATCCTGACTCTATCGCTGTCGTTCAACAACAATGGGGCGCAAGGCTCGTTCTTCCGCTACATCGGCGACAACGGCACTTACAAGGCCTATTACGACGATCTGTCCGACGGCAAGGACCAGGTGATCGATCTCTCGAAGGTCGATGTCTCGATGAACGGCATCGAGCTCGAGGACCGCGAATTCTTCGCGGCGATCAAGGAAAAGCGCGAGCCCAAATCGAGCGTCAAGCAATGCCTCGATTCGATGCGCACGCTCGACCGCCTCGAGCGCGAGCTTAAAGCGAACCGTTAGGCGGCATCGGCATACTCCGCGGCGAAGAGCGGATGGAGGCGCAGCCGAGCGCTCACGGGAAGCGGCGCGTAACGCTCGCCATTGCGCTTGGTCGCGGCGATCAGCGAGTTGCCGCGCCAGATTTCCACCGCAGCGGTCGCGGGCTGGTCTGCAAGCAGGCCTCGTGCCTGCGTCATGGCCTCGAGGTCGGTGGCGCGGGTGCAGGAAGCGCCCGCGTTCTGCGCACCGATCTCGTTGAAGAAATAGAAACGATAGGAGGCCATGGTCACGCCATCGCTTGCGACGTCTGCGCGCGCGAGCGGCGGAGCAGGTAGCCGACGCTGCCGAGCACACCGACACCGAGGAGGCTCAGCGTACCGGGCTCGGGAACGGGGCTGCCGCCACCGCCGCCACCGCCACCGCCACCGCCACCGCCACCACCACCACAGTTGCTGGTACATGTGCCGCTTGTGATCGTGCCCTGCGGCTCGAACGAGCCATAGGCAGTCTGGAATTTTGCAGCGAAACTCGAGAAATCGACGGTCGAGCTGCCGAAATTGCCGGTCAGTGTGAGGTTGAAGATGTCGCTCTGGTCCGGCAACAAACCGCCGCTGGCGCCGCCCGCGCAGGTTGGTCCGCTGCTCAGGCACAAATTGACCGCGGAATTGGCGGGGAAGGTCTGGCTGAGGTAGACACTATAGATGCTCGACGTGTCGGTGGCGCCCGTCGGCAAGATGCTGCTGTCCCAGCCGATGCCGGTGAGCCGGCCGCTGGTGAAGAGCGGTGAGGTGGTGTTGTCGATGGTGACGCCGAGATTGATCTGCGTGCTGGTGAGATCCGTCACTTGAAGATTAAGGATCCCGGTGAGATCGGGCTGGCCGGTGACGGCCTGGTCATAACTCACCGCGATGTCGGTGCCGGCAGCGAGCGGCACGGCAAGGGCGGACGACGAGGCCCCGGCGAGTGCTATGGCTAAAGCCGCGGCCGAGATGCTCGACCGGTATTCCACGAGAAGTCGGCGAACGGGGGACATTTTTTTGCTCCTAAGCGGCGCCAATTGCATTGGCAACGCTTAGGAGCATCAAGGAAACGCTTACGTTAATTCAATCAACATCAACGTTAATTTCGGTTCAATCGTCTAAAATTTTAGGGAAAGTTAGCGTTAATGCCGCACCGGGAGCGGCAGTGTCTCACGCCCGCGTCTCGGCTGCGATCATCTGTTCCATCATCCGCATCGCCTGAACGCCACCCCAATCGGCGTGGACGTTGACCGTGCTGGCGACGGGGTCGAGCGCGATGTTGCGCTGCTGCGCTTCTAGCATGTCCTTGTCCTCGTTGAAGGCGAGGGTGACGGTCTTCAGGAAGAACGCCGAGCGCTCGGCATTGTCCTGGTCGAAATCGCGCGCATTGACCCAGAAGTAGTGGCAGCTCGCATCGGTCTCGGGCGTGATCGCGTTGAGGATCACGACGCGGCGCTGCATCGGCTCGTTGCGTCCCGCGACCGGGGCAGCGTCGCGAGTCGGGATGTCGATCCAGATGTTCGAGGCCGGCGTGAAGGTGATGATCTTGCTCTGATCGACCACCGGCGCGAAGCCGAGGCTGCGCATCGAGGGCGGACAGGAAATGCCCGGCGCGTCGCGCACCACACGCACGAAATCGTCGCCGCGCTCGTATTTCAGCGTCGGGTTGGTGTCCTCGGTGCTGCCGATGGTCGCGGCATGGACGAACGGCACATGCGACAGGTCGATCAAATTCTCGACCAGCAGCAGGTAATTCGCCTCGACATGAAGGCAGGCGCCGACCGCCGCCCAGCTCGGATCGTCGTTGTAATAGAAATCGGGGATCAGCGCCGGATCGGCCTTCTCCTTCTTGCCCATCCAGATCCAGACATAGCGATGCCGCTCCGCGACCGGATAGGCGCGCACGCCAAGGCTCGCCGGCACGCGGTCCTGGCCTGGAATGGCGACACAGGCGCCGCTCGTATCGAAGGTGAAGCCGTGATAGCCGCATTGCAGCCGGTCGCCGATCAGCCTGCCTTTGTGCAGCGGCGCGCGGCGGTGGCAGCAGCGATCTTCCAGCGCGATCGGCGTGCCGTCCTCGCGGCGATAGAGCACGACCGGCTCGCCCAGCAGCACACGGCCCATCGGCGCCCGGCTCACCTCGCGCGATTCGGCGGCGACGTACCAGCAATTCTGCAAGAACATGGCATCCCTCCCAAGGGGGTGGCGCAACTATAGCACCCGCCCCCATGAGGTCATGCTATTTTGGCGGGCAAGCCACGGCTTGGCCGGGCATCGGGAGGAGCCATGAAGCGTCATTTTTACGCCGCGATCATCCTTGGGGTGGGCGCCACCTTCGCTGCCGGCGCTCATGCCGATACCACGCTGCGCCTCGGCCAGGTGCCGTCGACGATGAAGAGTATCGGCGTGGTGCCGTACATGATCGCGAAGCAGCAGGGCTTTTTTGCACGCGAGCATCTCGCGGTGCAACTCGTGCCGCTGGCCGGCGGCACCGACCAGATGGTGAAGCGGCTCGACGCCGGCGATGTCGAGATCAGCTCCTCGGCGACGCCCTATTTCATCCGGGCGGTCGCCGAGGGCCGATCGCAGGCGGTGGCGGTGGCCGCTGCAACCGCCAATCCGCTCTACAGCCTCATCGTCAAGCCCGCGATCAAGAGCTTCGCCGACCTCAAGGGCAAGACGCTCGGGCTGTCGCTCGCGCTCGACACGATCTCGATCTCGATGCGCAAGCTGCTGGCGCTGAAGGGCCTGAAGGACGGCGACTACCAGGTGAAGGAGCTGGTCGGGACGCCGGCGCGCTTCGACTGCTTGAGGCGCGGCGAATGCGACGGCGTGCCGCTCGGCCAGCCCGAGGATTTCGTCGCCATCGACCAAGGCTTCGTCCGGCTCGGCGTGTCGACCGAGGCGGTCAAGCATTTCGAGTTCACGGTACTGATCGTGCGGCCCGACTGGGCCAAGCAGAATCGCGCAGCGCTGGTCGGGTTCCTGCGCGGCTTTGCGGCGGCGTTGCGCTTCTTCCGCGATCCCGCCCAACGCGACGCGGTCGCAAAGACGATCGTCGCGACCACCGGCGTCTCCGACCGGATCGCGCGGGCGACCCTGGCGCTTTACTTCGAGCCCGATCGCGGCGTGATCCCGCGCCAGGGCGAGATCGACCGCCAGGGCCTCGCGCAGGTGATCGCGTTCATGGGCGAAGCGGGCGTGCTGAAGGCGCCGCTGCCGGCGCCCGACCGTTTCGTCGATGACAGCTATCTGCGCGCGGCCGGCGTGAAGTAGTTTTCGGTGTTGCTGAAAATTTTAAATCGTATCGTCATTGCGAGCGTCCTTCGCCAAGCTCAGAATGAGGGCAAAGCAATCCAGTCCACGCGTAAGGCTCTGGATTGTTTCGTCGCTCCTGAGCTCTTGTCGAAGGGGCTCCTCGCAATGACGATAGCGAAATAGCGCAATGAAACGAAGTTAGGCCCGCACTTCCTGGCGCTGGAAGATCACATAGGCGGCGACGAACAGCACGATCACGCCGGCGATGAGGCCGGTGACCTGCGGCCACACCAGGAGCAGGCTCTGGCCGAGCGGCAGCGGATTGCCCATCACCGCGCCTTCGAGCTGGTCCATGAACACCGGGCCAAGCGCCCGCGTCGAGGGGTGCATGATGCCGAGCAGCGATTCGGCATAGAGCGTGTTGGGCGAGAGCCGCGCCAGGGTCTGCTGCAGCATGATCTGCTGGTAGCTCGGCCCCATCAGCAGGTTGAGCTGGGTGGTCGGGAAGATCGCGCTGGTGATGAATTGCGAGAGCAGTGGCCATAAGACGCTCATCAGCAGCCACAGGCCGAGCGCGACCAGCGCCGAGGTCGCGGCGGCGCGGAAGATGACCGAGCACAGCATTGCGACCGCGAGCCAGAGCCCACCATAGGCCAACGAGTCGACCAGGAAGGCGATGCCGCGAAACACCTCCTCGCTGGTCGGCGGCACGCCCAAGGTCAACAGCCCGAGGCCGATGATGAGGAGCCACAGCGTCACAAGCGCCACCGCCAGGGTCGCGATCCCGGCGAAGAATTTGCCGAGCAGCAGCGCGTCGCGATAGACCGGCTGGGCGAGGATGCGGCTCATGGTGCGGCGGTTGAACTCGCCGTTCACGCTATCGAAGCCGAGGCCGATCGCGACCAGCGGGATGAGGAACCCCAGCACCGCCATGAAGGACGGCAGCGGATCGTGCGAATCGGTGAAGAGGCGCAGGAACAGGAACGGATCTTGCGAGGTCGTGCTCTTGAGGTCTTGAATCGCCGTGTAAACCGCGCCGATGCCGGTCAGCAGCACCAGCCATTCGAGCACGCGCATCCGGCCGCTGCCGAGATGATCGGCGAATTCCTTCAAGAAGACCGTGCCGCATCCGGTCCAGACCGAGCCGCTACGCCGCGCCATGCTGTTCCTCTGAATGCTGGGCCTCGAAATAATGCCGATAGACCGTGTCGAGGCTGGGCTCGACATGATCGAGCCGCAGCAACGCGCCGCCCGAGGCGACGATCGCCGATCCCAGCTCGGCGCGGATGTCGCGCGACGCCACCAGCCGATATTTTCCGTCGCCCGATTGCGTCACGCGCAGCACGCCGGAAATCCCGGCGAACACCCGCGGCAGATCGCTGCCGGCCGCCTCGATCTCGACCCCATAGCCGCCGCCCAGCACCTGCTGCGACAGCTTCTCGACCGTGCCTTCGATCGCGATCTTGCCGCGATTGAACAGCGCGACGCGGTCGCACACCGCCTGCACCTGGTCGAGCAGATGCGATGACAGCAGCACGGCGACGCGATCGGCTTTGAGCCCGCGGATCATGTCGAGGAATTCGAAGGTCGCTTGCGGATCGAGGCCCGAGGTCGGCTCGTCGAGGATCGCGATCTCGGCGCGCTTCATGATCACTTCGGCGAGGCCGAGGCGCCGCCGCATGCCGTGCGAGAAGGTGGTGACCTTCTTGTCGCCGACCTCGGCGAGCCGCACGCGGCGCAGCCCGTCGCTGATGCGGTCCTCGGTCTCTTGCCCGCGCAGGCCGGCGAGCCGGGCGGTATAGCGCAGATTCTGGCGCGCGGTGAGATTGTCGTAGAAGCCTACCGAATCCGGCAGGTATCCGACATGGCGCTTCACCTCGAGCGGCTCGCGCATCGGGTTGAAGCCCGCGACCGTCACCGTCCCGCCGCTCGCCTCGGTCAAGCCGAGCAGCATCAGGATGGTGGTGGTCTTGCCGGCGCCGTTCGGACCGAGGAGGCCGAAAATCTCGCCGCGCCGGATCGCGAGATCGATGCCGTCGACCGCGGGCACGCGGCCATAGAGCTTCCGCAAGCCGGTCGCGGCAATGATGATGTCGGTGGCGGCTGGCTCGGCCATCGCAGCGGCGATCAGCGGCGGCCGAACCGCGCGACCGCGCCGACCGCGATCAACAGCGCGATCGCGACGATCGCGACGCCGACGATGCCCCACAGGGTCGAGGTCGAGACCGTGACGCGGATATCGGCCGAGCTCGAATCGCTGCCGCTGCCATTGGCGCGGAACGTGGTCATGTAATCGCCGGCGACCGCTTTCGATGACGGGGTGAGCTGCGCCTGCACGTCGATCTTTTGGCCGGGTGCGAGCTCGGCGACCTTGTCGGGCTGGAACGTCACTTTCCAATCCGACGGCGGCGACGAGCTGAGCGCGATGTCACGCGCCGGGGCACTGCCGTCATTGCTCAAGGTCAGAGCGACCGGCGTCGCCGTGCCGGCGACCGCGCCGGTCGAGAGCCGGCCGTCCTGTCCGGTGAGCTTCAATTGCGGCTGGCCGGTGATGTCCATGGTCATGCTGCCATCGGCAGTCGCGTTCTCGGCCGCGACCTCGACCGCGACCGGATAGTCGCCCGCCTTCGCATCCGAGGGCGGCTGCACCTTGACCTTCAAATCCTTGTTCTTGCCGGCCTCGATCGGAATCGAGGCGATCTCTTGCGTGCCATAGGCTTCCTCGAATGTGGTCCGGAAGCCTTGGGGCGCCTGCGCCTTGAAATTGACGACCAGGTCGCGGTCGCTCTGATTGGCGACGTTGAACTGGAATTCGAAGCTGGTCTTGGCGGTGCCGATCAGCGACGGGTTCTTGGTCTTGAGCACCAATTTCGCCGGCAGCAACTGGCCGATGCTGACGTCGACCGGTAGGCTGATATTGGCGTCGGCCGCCTTGGCGCGCAGGGTCACGGTCTGGGTCGCTTTGGCGGCGCCGGCCGGGATATCGAGCCGAAGCTGAAGCGGCACGCTGTCGTCGGTCGCGGGCATCGCCGCGGTCACCGGCGCGCCGCCGCCGAGCACGGTCGCGGTCCAGCCGCTCGGCACGCCGTCGACCGACAGCGCGACGCGCTCGGGCGGCAGGCCGTAATTCTGCAGCTTCACCTTGATCGTGGTGCTGTCGCCGGCGCGCGCCGTCACCGAGGGATAGTCGGTGGTGAGCCAGAGGCCTTTGAGATGACCTTGCGTCGTCGTGTCGGCGGCGAAGGACGGCGCGGCAAGCGCGAGCAGAAGGCCGACGACGAAAGCAAATGGGCGCATCATGGCGATCATTCCCCGTGGCGTTTCTTTTCCGAGCGCGTCGCCCGGCGCGGGCGATCATCGCGGACGCGCGAAAAAATACCCTTCGCGCTCCCGCGTCAACAGTTAAATCCGTGTAAGTCGCTCGTCCGTGCCTGCGGGCGGGTGTTGGCGCCGCCACCGCCGGCGCCTATCTTGGCGCCGTCCGATGACGCCTCCGATCCTCGCCGCGCCGCCTGACCCGCGGCAGTCGCGCAACGCCCCGGGCCGGAACACCGGGCGCCGACGCGCTGGCTACCGCGACCCCTGGCGCCGTGCGCGGCGGATCGGCCTATGGGTCGTGCTGGCCGGTCTTCTGCTGCCGATGCCGTTTATCATCGCCTATCGTTTCGTTCCGCCGCCGATCACGGCGCTGATGGCGATCCGCTCGCTCGAAGGCGCGCCGCTGCACCGGCATTGGCTGCCGCTCGACCGCATCGCGCCGTCGCTGATGCGTGCCGTCGTGGCGAGCGAGGACGAGAAATTCTGCTTCCATCACGGGTTCGACTGGCAAGCGATCGGTGCAGCGTGGCGCGACTGGCGTGCCGGCCGCGAGCCCAAAGGCGCCAGCACCATCAGCATGCAGACCGCGAAGAACCTCTTCCTCTGGCCGGGACGCAGCATCCTGCGCAAGGGCATCGAGGCTTATCTGACGGTGCTGATCGAGCTGTTCTGGGACAAGCACCGCATCATCGAGACCTATCTCAACGTGATCGAATGGGGCGATGGGATTTACGGCGCCGAGACCGCATCGCGGATTTTCTTCGGTAAACCGGCCGCGCGCTTGTCGCCGCAAGAGGCGGCGCTGCTCGCCGCGGTGCTGCCCAATCCGCGCCGCTGGTCGCCGGCGCGGCCGGATGCCTACATCGCCGCGCGCGCCGCGACCATTCGTGCGCGCATGGCCGATGTCACGGTGCCCGGCGTCGACGGTTGCCGCTGAAGGCGCAGCCGCTACAGCAACGGAAAATCGGGATCGAGGCCCAGGGCGACGCGGCCGAACATGGTGCCGTTGGCGTCCCAGTTGAGGCCGATATGGCCTTGCGCGGCATGCGCGTCGCGCAGCGCGCGCTGGAGCGGGTGGCTCTCGGCGATCGCCGCGCCGCCGGCGCCGGCGAACAGCAGGTCGATCGCCTTGACGCTCATGCGCACGGCAAAAGCGGCGTTGCGGCGCCAGCGGGTCTTCTCGTCCATGCCGGCGAGCCGTCCGGATTCGGCGATCCGCATCGCCTCGTCGCAATCCTTGAGCATCAGCGTTTCGGCGGCGTCGATTTGGGTCGCGGCCTCGGCGAGGCGAATTTGCAGGGTCGCGAAATCGGCAACCTGACGGCCCGAGGCGGTGGCGACGCGCGCGCGCATTGCGGCGGTGAAATCGTCGACCGCACCTTGCGCGATTCCCAAGACGGTCGCGCCGTTGACGAAGCCGAAGAGCGCGTACCAGGCCAGCCGATAGAGCGCGCCCGGATTGGCGTCGCTGCCGGGATGCGGCGCGCCCTTGCCGTCGCTCGCGGCGACGCTGCGGTGCTCGGGCACGAAGATATGATCGGCAACGACATCCTTGCTGCCGGTGCCGGCGAGGCCCATCGCATGCCAATTGTCGAGCGCGCTGTAATCGCCGCGCGGCACCATGAAAAAGCGCGGCTCCGGCGCTGCCCCATCGCCGCGCGCAACCGGCGCCGCCAGCATCATCCAGTCGGAGGCATCGATGCCGCTCGAGAACGGCCATTTGCCCGAGAGGCGATAGCCGCCGGGAGCTTTCTCGGCGCGGCCGGCGGGGAAGACGAAGGACGAGCCGATCAGCGCGCGCGGGTTGGCGCGCCACACCTCGTCCTGCATCGGCAGCGGCCAATAGCCGAGCATCCAATTATGGACGACGAGGTTATTGAACACCCAGGAGGTCGAGCCGCAGCCGCGCCCGAGCGTTGCACCGATATCGACGAAGGCGCGAAACGGCGCTTCGATCCCGCCGTAGCGTGCCGGCTGGAACAGGCGGAACAGATCGGCGTCTTGGAGATCGGCGATCGTCGCATCGGGCAGGCGGCGCAGCCTTTCGGTTTCCAACGCACGTTGCCGCAGCGCCGGCACCAGCGCGCGCGCGCGGCCTGTCAGCTCGGCAAGGCTGGTTTCTGTCATTCCCGTCACGCAGTGCAGGCAAGCCGAAGCGCCGGGCGCTGTCAATCGCTTGAGTGGGAAGTTTGCGCTATCGTCGCTCGCGAAAATGCGCATGACGAGTCGTGGCTTTGCCTGAATCCGCAACCGGACCCGTAGCGGCCGAGCTTCCCGCTTTCACCACCGCGCAGCGCCGCTGGATCGTCGCCTCCTGTTGTGTCGCGATCTTCATGGTGTCGGTCGAATCCTCGATCGTCGCGACCGCGATGCCCTCGGTGGTCGCCGCGCTCGGCGGCTTCGAATATGTGAGCTGGGTATTCGCCGCCTATCTGCTGTCGCAAGCGGTGGCGATTCCGATCTATGGCCGGCTCGCGGATCTCTGGGGCCGCAAATGGCTGCTGATCGGCTCGACCGCGCTGTTCCTCGTCGGCACGCTCTTGTGCAGCGCCGCCTGGGGGATGATCCCGCTGGTGATCTTCCGCTTCGTGCAAGGGGTCGGCGGCGGCGGCTTGCAGCCGCTCGCGCTGACCATCATCGGCGACCTTTATCCGCCGGTCGAGCGCGTCAAGGTCCAGGGCAATCTCAACGCCATCTGGGGCGTCTCGGCGCTGTCGGGACCGTTGATCGGCGCGCTGCTGACAGCGACCCTGGGCTGGCGCTCGGTGTTCTGGATCAACCTGCTGCCGGGCATCGCGATGATCGCGATTCTTTGGAGAACATTCCGCGATCGGATGACGGTGCGCGAGCACCGCGTCGATTACCTCGGCTCGCTTTTGCTGGTGGTCGGCGTCGGCGCGCTGCTCCTGGCGCTGGTGCAGTTCTCCGCGCTCGAATACCCGACCATCGCCATCCTGCTCGGGACCGCGGCGGTCGCCCTCGGCGGGCTCGCTTATTGGGAGCTCCGCGCACCCGAGCCGATCGTGCCGCTCGAGCTGTGGCGCAATCCGATCGTCTCGACCACCAATCTCGGCTCGTTCGCGATCGGCATGGTGATGATGGGGGTGATCGTGTTCATCCCGCCCTATGTCCAAGGCGTGATGGGACGAAGCCCGGTGGTCGCCGGCTTCACCTTGATCAGCCAGTCGCTCGGCTGGACCATCATCGGCGCCTTCGCGGGCCGCCTGCTGGTGCGCATCACCTATCGCACGATGGCGATTTGGGGCGGCGTGTTGCTGGTGCTCGGCGCGCTGATGCTGGTGGCGCTCGATCCCGCGCGCGGCGCAACCTGGGCGTTCTTGAGCGGCGGGCTCATCGGCTTCGGCATCGGTTTCTGCAACACCACCTTCCTGGTCGCGGCGCAGAACGCGGTGCCGTGGCAGCAGCGCGGCGCGGCGACCTCGGGCAATCTCTTCATGCGGCAGTTTGGCGCGGCGCTGGGCGCGGCGCTGCTCGGCGGCGTCATCAACTGGGCGCTGGCGCAGCGCATTCCCGAAGGCCGCGATGCGATCGATCAATTGATGGACCCGGCTTTGCGCGCGGCAATGGCGCCGGCGGAACTGGCGCGGCTTTCGGATGCGATCGCGGGCTCGCTCACGACGGTCTATATTGCCGTGGCGGTGATGGCAGCGATGGCGCTCGCGTTGTGCTTCCTCGTCCCCGCCGGCCAACGCACGCAGCAGCAATAGAACGGGCCAATAAGATCAGACGGCGCCGAGCACCGCCTCGATCTTCTTCTTCAACGTATCGGCGTTGAATGGCTTGACGATGTAGTTGCTGACGCCGGCGGCTTTGGCGGCGACCACATTCTCGGTCTTGCTCTCGGCGGTGATCATGATGAAGGGCGTCTCCTTCAAGAGCGCGTCGGCGCGCACTTCTTTGAGGAATTCGAGGCCCGACACCGGCGCCATGTTCCAGTCGGAAATGACCAGGCCGATATTGCGCTCGCGCATCTTCTTGAGGCCGCCGGCCCCATCCTCGGCCTCCTCGACATTGGCGAACCCGATCTGACCCAGGAGATTGCGCAGAATCCGGCGCATCGTGTTGTAGTCGTCGACGATCAGCACCTGCCGATCGGTGTTGCGCATGGCCGAATCTCCGTTGTCGCGGTCGCGGCGAAGCCGATCGGCGCGTGATCGCAGAAATAGCAGGGGATGGTTGAGGCTTCGTTAACGCCGGTTAACATCCTCGCGCGGCTTGCCCGCGACCGCCGGCGTTCTACGGCGTCACGATGCCGAGCGGTACCGAGACCATCAGCAGGAGATTTTCCTCGCCCGGATTCCGTCGCCCGATCCCGGCGTTGGAGACGTGATCGAACACCGGCCCGACCCGCACGCCATTGGCGAAGACCAGATCGATTTCGGCGCCGGTCTTGAATTCGATATGGGCGCCGAGATCCTTCCCGTTGCCCTGCTCGTAATCGCCGACCGTCGCCATCGGCACGATCAGGATATGCCGGCCGACCGGCAGCTCGAGGCGGAAGCCGCCATAAGTGTAGACCGACCCTCGATCGGTGAAGTAAGCGCCGATCAGGGGCTTCCAGTAAAAGAAGCTCTGCGCGAAGCGGAATTCGAGCCGGCCCTCGGCGGCGGTGTAGTTGTGCAGGAAGTCGAAGGCGCCAAGCCCGCCCGCCACCAGCCCGGCGATCTCGGCATTGGCCTCGGTGCTCGCGACCGCCATCGTGCCGATCACGGCGGCCGCAAGCGCGACCCGGCTGAACCACCCCCGCATTCTTTCCCCCAACTTCGTCACGGCACTCGCAGCATCTTCCGGGAAAGCCGCGAGGCTGGCAAGGCCGAAACCGCGGTCGCTTGCGGTTTTGCGCCGCTCAGCGCAGCGCTTTCAGTCTTTCAGTGGCGCCGACCAGTTGTACGCGAATGCCTGGCTCCATCGCCGAATGGCCGGCATCGGGCACGACGATATACTCGGCGGCCGGCCATGCGCGCGCGAGCTCGTCGGCGTTCACGATCGGACACACCATGTCGTAGCGGCCCTGCACGATCGTCCCGGGAAGGTGACGGATGCGGTCGATGCGCGCGACCAGATCGTCCTCCGGCCGGAACACGTTGAAGCGGAAATAATGCGCCTCGATCCGCGCCAGCCCCAAGGCCATGCGGTCCTCGCCGAAAGCCGCCACCGTATCGGGGCTCGGCAGCAAGGTCGAGCACGCGCCCTCATAGGTGCTCCAGGCGCGCGCCGCCGGCATGTGGGTCGCCGGATTGGGATCGACCAGCCGCCGGTAATACGCGTCGAGCAGATCGCTGCGCTCGCTCTCCGGGATGTAGCCGGAGAAATTGCGCCAGGCTTCCGGGAAGACCGTGCGCATGCCATAGAGGAACCAGTCGATCTCGCTTTGGCGGCACAGAAAGATGCCGCGCAGCACCAGCGCCAGCACGCGCTCGGGATGCGCTTCGGCATAGGCGAGCGCGAAAGTGGAGCCCCACGAGCCGCCGAACACCGCCCAGCGCTCGATGCCGAGAAATTGGCGTAGCGCCTCGAGGTCGGCGATCAGATGCGGGGTGGTGTTGTCGTCGAGCGAGCCGAGCGGGGTCGAGCGTCCGGCGCCGCGCTGGTCGAATACCACGATGCGGTAAAATTGCGGATCGAAGAACCGCCGGTGGGTCGCGGTCGAGCCGGCGCCGGGACCGCCATGCAGGAACACGATCGGCTTGCCTTCGGGATTGCCCGACTGCTCCCAATACATCGTATGGACCGCGTTGAGCCGCAGCATGCCGCTGGCATAGGGCTCGATCGGCGGAAACAGATCCTGGCGCGCCAGCGGCGGGTTATGGTCCATCGATTCCAGTCTAAAACACGCAAGCGCGAAGGCAACCCCGCCTCCTGTCGCAGGGGCGCGCGGTTGTGCCGCCCGTTATTGCCGTGCGAATTGCGCGCTGTTGATAGCGGCGGCCGATCCGCCCAGACTGCCTCGCGATGGCTCTTCCGCTCCTGGCGCCCGATGCGGCGCTGTTTCTCGATATCGACGGCACGCTCATCGCGTTCGTGCCGCGGCCCGAGGATGCGCGCGTGCCGCCCGCGCTGCTTGCCATCATCGCCGCGCTGCAGCAAGCGCTGGGCGGCGCGCTCGCAGCGGTCAGCGGCCGCGCGCTCGCCGATGTCGATCGGCTCTTTATGCCGCTGAAGCTTGCCGCCGCTGGCCAGCATGGTGCCGAGGCGCGCATGACGAGCGGCGGCGCTGCGCAAATCTTGGCGTCGCCGCAAGCCGCGCTGGCGGCGGTGCTGGCCGCGGTGCAGCCCCATCTCGCCGCGCGTCCGACGATCCGTGTCGAGCACAAGGGGCTCAGCACCGCCTTCCACTATCGCGGCGCCGAGCGGGAGGGCCCGGCGCTGCGCGCGGCGCTCGCCGCGGCGGTAGCGCCGCATGACGACACGCTCCAACTGCTCGATTCGCATCTCTGCTTCGATGTCCGGCCGCGCGTAGCGAATAAAGGGAAAGTGGTCGAGCGCTTCATGGCGGCGGCGCCGTTCGTGGGGCGCGTGCCGGTCTTCATCGGCGACGACGTTACCGACGAAGATGGGTTCGCAGCGGTGCTTGCCCTGGGCGGCCGCGCGATTCGCGTCGGCGCGGAACGACCCACCGCGGCGACCGAGCGGCTCGACAGTCCGGCGGAATTGCGGCAGTGGCTCGAGCGCTCGGCGACGGTGCTGATCGGCTAGGGATCGGTCGCGCCGGCGCCGATCGCCTCGATCGAAGTTGTCGTGCGGCGCGGCGCTTGCGGCTTGAAGCGCAGCGCGCGCTTCTCGACCAAATGCCACGACAGGAACGCGATCGCCGCCGCGATCGGCAGCGCTTCGGCGAACAGCTTTTCCCAAGACATCGCGCCGCCATTGAGCCGCACCAGGGTCTGCTCGACCGGCCAGCCATAGATGTAAAGCCCGTAGGACAGATCGCCGAAACGCGCCGCCGGAAACGGTTTCAGCCAGGGTGCGAAAGCGAGATAGATCACGAGATAGCTGCCGAAGAGCGGAAACAGCAGGATGAAAGCCTTGAGCGGAACGCTCAGCGCGAGACCGGCGCAGGCGAGCAGCGCCAAGCGGCCATCGAGGATGGCGCTGTTCCGAAGACGGTAGAGCGCCATGCCGCTGGCGAAGAACGCCAGCAGCCATAAGGCGCTGCCGGCGAAATATTCACTCGATGCGGTGTCGAACCAGATGGCGGCCATGCCGAGCGCGATCAGCGCCCCGATGACGCGCAGATCGAGTGCCCGTAAAACGCCGAGCGCCAGCACCATGACGTACATCGCCAGCTCGCAAGGCAGGGTCCAGAGCGGCCCATCCACGACGCCGCCCGCACCCCAGCGCGTGAACCACACGCCCGGCAGGCTGCGGGTCGGGCTCACCATCGTGAAATTGCTGACGACGTAAGCATAGGCGCCGCCGTCGCGGAAATAAGCGCCGGGCGCAAGGCTGCTCGCCAGCGGGCCGAGCACGAAGCCCGAGACCAGCAAGCAGGCCAGCAGCCCCGGATAGATGCGCAACGCGCGCTTCAGCGCGAAGCGCGTCGCCGATCGCGTCGCCTCGAAGCTTTGGGTGACGAGGAAACCGCTGATGGTGAAGAACACGAACACGCCAACCACGCCGAGGATGGTCTGGCCGCCGGTCAGGCGCATCAGCGGCTCGTTGTCTTGCCGGCCTTCGCCGATCAGGAAGGCGTGCGAGAAGATGACGCCGATCGCGGCCACCAGCCGCAACGCATCGAAATTGTTGTGCCGCTCCACCGCCGATCCCGCCTCGCTCGCTCCGCCCGGGGATCAGCATGCGGGCCGGCGCGGCCCTGTCAACCGCGCCGGCGCTCGTGCTCAGTCGGTGTGGTAGTTGCCGACCACGCCTTCGCCGCGCCAACCGTAGCGCTCGCGGCGCTGCGGTCCGGCGCGCGGCTCGTCGCGATCCTCTTCGCGTTCCAGCACGGCAAGATCGCCGTCGGCTATCCGCTCTTGCTCCGCCGGTTTGTGGGCCGGCGGTCTGCGCTTGTGTGTCATGCCCATGCGTTCCTCCGATGCCGCGCCTCGTTTCCCGAGGAGCGTGCTCGACTGCGTTGAACTCACCTACTCACTCATCGTCACCTACTACCATCGAAATCGCGGTCAGTTTGCCTTGATCGTGCCGGCGAGCAGCGTGCCCTCGAGATCGGCGCCGTCGAAATCCGCGCCCGCAAGATTGGCGTTGGAGAGATCGGCGTTGCGCAGAACTGCGCGGTCGAGATCGGCGCCGCGCAGATCGGCATTGCGGAACGCCGCCTTGTCGAGGCGACTGACAATGGTGTGATCCTCGCTCACCACCAGCGGCCCGAGCCGGCACTCGCGCAGATCGGCATTGGTGAGCCGCGCGCTCTTGAGGCTGATGCCGCGCAGATCGGCGCCGCGCAGATTGCACGACCGCAGATCGGCGCGGTCGAGTTGTGCTGCCTGCAAGCCGATACCCTGGAGATTGAGTCCGTAGAAGATCGAATCGCTCGCCTTCAGTGCCGCGAGCTCGGCGCCGGCCAGAGGCGGCGCATTGCGCAGATCGAAGCCGCTCAGGTCGAGCTGCGTGCCGTCGCGGCCCTTGCTGGCGACCCAGCGCTCGTGCTGCGCGACCAGCTCCGACAACGGCTCGTCGAGATCGGAGAGCAACAGCCCCGCCGGCTTCTCGTTGAGCGTGCCCTTGAGATTGGCGCCGATGAAATGGGTGTTCTCCATCACGGCTTCGGTCAACACCGCGCCGCTCAGATTGGCGCCGCGCAGATCGGCGCCCGACAAATCGGCGCCGCCGAGATCGGCGCCCGCGAGCGTCGCCTGCCGCAGATCGGCGCGCACCAGCCGCGTGTTGCGCAGCACGGCGTCGGAGAAATCGGTATGCGCCGACGGTGTCGGCCGGCGCGTCTCGCTGCCATCTTCCGGCAATGGCTGTGCCGAGCTGCGTGCCTCGACCTCGACATGCTGCAGCTCGCCCGAGCGCTGCCACATCGCGATCAAGCCGTCGCGCAGATCGGCATCGTAAAGATCGGCACCGGTCAGATCGGCGCCGCGCAGCATCGCACCGCGTAGATCGGTGCGCACCAGCTTGGCGTTGCGCAGATTGGCCTTGCTGAGATTGGCCGCGAACAGCACGGCGCCGGTCAGGTTCGTGCCCTCGAGCCGCGCGCCGACCAGGAACGCGCCGGTGAAATCGGCGCCCGAGAGATCGCGGCCGCTGAGATCGCAGCCGCTCAGGTCGCGATACGAGAACAGCGCGCGCTGCCCGCCCGGCTTCGACAGCCGATAAGCTTCATGCATGCGCAAGGCGCGATCCAGCTCCGGTTGCGATATCGCCGTGCGCCCCTGCATGACCTTTCTGACCTCATAAACCATCCGCGAAGATTGGGCCGCTAACATTAAAGGGCACTTAAATAAAATCCGCTCCGTCTTGCGGCCGAAACCGCGCCGTGTGACGATGGCGACAATCGCTTAACCATGTTTTCAATGCGCGGCGTCGATCGGGGATGGGGAATGACGGAGATCGCCGAGCCGCGCCCAAAGCTGAGTCTGGCGCAGCTTTTCGCGGTGTTCTTCAGGGCCGGCTGCGCGTTCGGTGGCGGGCTCGGCGTCCTGGCGCTGCTGCAAGAGCAGCTCGTGACCCTGCGCCGCATTCTGCCCGACAAAGAGCTGGTGACGCTGTGGAGCATCGGCCGGCTGATGCCGAGCGGCACCATGACGTCGGTCGCGGTCGCGGTCGGCTATCGCCTCTGCGGCTTCGCCGGCACGGTGGTCGCACTGGTTGCGATGATCGTGCCGGGCTTCGTCTGCGTCGTTGTCCTGACGATCGCCTATGGCTATCTCGCGCACGGGCCCGTGCTCGATTACATCGACGCGACCTTGCTGCCGGCGGCGCTCGGCATCGTGGTGATTTCGGCGGTGCGACTCGGCCGGCCGCTGTTCCGCCTGTCGCTCGATCTCGCTTTCGCTGTGATCGCCTGCGCGGCCGCGCTGATGCCTGATGTCAGCCCGGCGCTGGTGATCCTCGCGGGCGGCGTCGCCGGCGCGTTCCTGTTGCGCGGCAAGGAGGCGCCCGCGCCGTGAGCCTCGTGCAGCTTCTTCTGGTCATCTTCACCTACAATTTGCTGACCTTCGGCAATGGCGCGGCGGTGCTGGCGTTGCTGCAGCACCGGTTGGTGCAGGATGCCGGCGTCCTCAATCTCGACCAGTTCCTTTATGCCTATGCGCTCGGCCGCATCACCCCCGGGCAAAACAACCTCTACCTCGCCTCGATCGGCTACATGATCTATGGCTGGCTGGGCGCGCTGGCGGCGATCGTCGCAATCCAGGTGCCGGGCTATCTCGTGCTGCCGGTGCTGAAAGGCTACGAGCGCGTGCGCCATCAGCGCTCGGTGCAAGGCTTCATCCGCGGCCTGACCGCGGCCTCGGTCGGGCTGATGTTCTCGGTGGCGTTCAATATCAGCCGCGAGGCATTGACTGGCCTCGTGCCCTGGATCGTCTTCCTCTCGACCCTCGCGCTGGTGTTCCTCGCCAAGCGCGGGCTGTTGCTCGGCATGGTCGGCGCCGCCGGGCTCGGCTTGGGGCTGAAGCTCATCCTCTCGATTTCATAACGCGGCCGGCCGAAATCACGCCGGCTGAGCGGCAACCTGCCGCGGCTTCGCCGTCAGTCGCAGCAACGTCCCGATCAGCAGCGCCAGCAAAGCATCGGTGATGCCGGCGCTGCGGCCCGGCAAATACATCTCGATCAAGCTGCAGAACAGCAGCAGCAGCGCGGTCGCGACCGTCGCGCGCCAGAGGCGCAGGCCAGCGCTCATCAGCAGCCAGATCAGCCCGCCATAGAGGAAGAATTTATCGATCATGACGAGGAAGCCGGTCTCGATCGGCGCACGGAGCAGATCGAGGAACGGCACCCAGTCGAAGCCACGCCCGGTCGCGCTCAACTGGAACGGCGCCAGCCGCTGCAGCATGACCACGGACGCGAACGCGATCGCGAGCACGGCGACGCGCCCCGGCATGAAGCGCAGCGCCGCGAACCACAGCAGCAGCGCCAGGCCGGCGCTCAAGACGCTCGGCAGGCTCACGCGCGCGTCGACGATCAGGATGCGGCCGAGGAAGATGCCGCCCGCCACGAGAACGAACATCGGCAGCGCCGAGCGCCGGCCGAACAGCGTCTCGACCAGGTAGCAGACGACCAGCCAGGTCACGGTGCGCAGGAACATGTCGCCCTTGGCGAGCGTCGCCACCGCGAGCAGCGGCCGCAACGCCGCGAGATATTTGTGCAGATCGATGACCGGCACGAATGGATAGAGCCGCACGAAGACGAAAGCGCCGAGCAGCAGCGCCGGGAACATTTGAAAATTGGACGCGCGCGGCAAATTCGCGCGGCTGTCGCTGGCGAGCATCAGCCCGCCCAGCGCACCCAAACATGCCCCCAGCGTATTGGTATAAACGTCGTACATGTCGGTGTAGCGCTCGGCGACGTAGAATTGCGACAGCTCCATCGCGACGCTGAGCAGCGTGCCCACCACGGTCGCGACGAGCAGGCGCAGCCACGACGGCATCGCGCGCGTCACGCTGCGCGCCACGAAAAAGCCCCAGGGCAAATAGAGCAGCACATTGGCGATGACATCGCCGCGGCTCTTGGGCCAGCGTCGCCACGTCAGCAACAGCGCATCGACCGGCCCGCCGGCGGGCAGGCCGATGCGCCAGCGAAACGGATAGAGCGAGAGATAGGCGATCCCCGCCAGGACGACGAGCGCGCCGAGCAAGTAATTGCGGTTGAGCAATCAGCCGGTCCAGCTACGGACGAAACCCGACAATTCGGGCGGCGCCGGCATTGCCGGCATCGTCGCGGGCATACCGAGATAGAGGAAGCCGACGATCGCATCGCTGGGCGCGAGGCCCAGCGCCTGCTTGACGAAATCGTCATAGGCGGGCGCGCCGGTCTTCCACGCCGCGCCATAGCCGAGCGCGTGTGCGGCGATCATGACGTTCTGGGCGGCCGCCCCGGCGGCGAGCAATTGCTCGATCGCCGGGATCTTGTGGTCTGCCTTGATCGCGGCCGCGAGCACGACGATCAGCGGCGCGCGCAGCGGCTTCTCGCGCTCGCGCGCCAGCAGGTTCGCCGGCGCGTCCGGCTCGCGGCGCTTCATTGCCTCGGCCATCACATCGCCGAAGCGCTTGCGCGCATCGCCGCGCAGGGTGATGAACCGCCACGGCTTCAGCTTGCCGTGGTCGGGCGCCCGCATCGCTGCCCGCAGAATTTCGGCCAGCGCCGCGTCGTCGGGCGCGGGCTCGGCGAATTGCGCCGGGCTGCGGCGGGTGGTCAGGGCGTCAAGGGCATCCATTGCAGGACCATCTCGGTTGTTGCGCCTTCTTTAGCATGGGTCCGGCGCAGGCCAATCGACGAATCGGCAACGCGGCGCTGCGGCCCTTCTTATACAATTAAAAATATATTATAAAATATAATAACCCTTTTTAATGGCTATGAAGGTTACAACTGATTGTGGCCGGAAGAATCCTTATGGCGATAGGCAGTGTTCGATAAGCTCAGCAATGAAATCAAGAAGCAGATGAATCTTCTTGATTGCGTTAGAAATTAACCTGGCGTTAACTGTTTGGCATCGGCGCGCCGTTGGGGCGTCTTGGGGGAGAATGATGGCGGGTCAGCCACAGCTTATTGACCTGGTTCCCGACCGGATCGCCGCGCCGAGCGCCAAGCCGGCGGAGCAGCTTTTTGCCGAGCTGGTCGGCGGCGCCGACGATCCCGTCCAGGCGGCGCTCGATTCGCATGAATTCGCCGAATTCGACCTCGAATACGATCCCGACGAGAAGATCCTCTTCTGCTATTTCGACTTCGCCGGCCGGCCCTGTTTCACCAATTCGGTCCTGCGCGAGGCCCAGGCAGTGCAGCGCATGGCGCGCGGGCTATTCGGCGACCGCTCCGAGGCGGAGCCGCCGCTGCGCTACCTTGTGCTCGGATCGCGCCTGCCGGGGGTGTGGAATCTCGGCGGCGACCTCGACCTCTTCGCGACCCTGATCCGCGACCGCGACCGCGCGGCGCTGCGGCGCTACGCCCATGCTTGCTGCGAGGTCGGCTTCACCAACGCGACCGGCCTCGGCTTCGATCTGCCGGTCATCTCGGTGGCGCTGGTGCAAGGCGACGCGCTGGGCGGCGGCTTCGAGGCGGCGCTGTCGTCGAACCTCATCGTCGCCGAGCGCAGCGCGAAATTCGGCCTGCCCGAGATTCTGTTCAACCTTTTCCCCGGCATGGGCGCCTATACCTTCCTGACCCGCCGTGTCGCGCCGGGCTTGGCCGAGCGTATCATCATGAGCGGCGAGCTCTACAGCGCCGAGCAACTGCATGCGATGGGCGCCGTCGACGTGCTGGCGCCGGACGGGCAGGGCGTGCCGGCGTTCTACGATTTCATCGGCCGCGGCGGCAAGAAATACGCCGCGTTGCGCGCGCTCTACCGCGCCCGCCGCCTCGTAAATACCGTGACTTTCGAAGAAATGACCCGCATCGCCGATTTGTGGGTCGAGGCTGCCTTGAAGCTCGACGAGGCCGGCTTGCGGCGCATGCTGCGCCTCGTTGCGGCGCAAGACCGGCGCGCCACGCGCCTCGGCGCCTGATCCTTCGAGACGGCGCTTCGCGCCTCCTCAGGATGAGGTTTGTTTTTTAGACCCTTCATCCTGAGGAGCGCCCAAAGGGCGCGTATCGAAGGACGCGCGGTTGACTCCGCGTCGCCGCGCGGCCGACAATCGCCCCGCAACAAAGGGAGAGAAGCGATGGCCACGGTATTCGCGCTGCGCGACAAATGGGCGAAAGGCGAGACCGTCTTTGGCATTTTCGCGTCGCTGCCTTGCGCCTTTGCCTGCGAGGTCGCCGCACTTCCGGGCGTCGATTACATCTGCGTCGATCAGCAGCACGGCGTCTGCGACTATCGCGACATGGTCGAGATGGCGCGCGGCATCGATGCGCGCGGCGCGGTGCCGCTGACGCGCGTCCCCGCCAACGAGGATTGGATCATCGGCAAGAATCTCGACGCCGGCGCGCAGGGCGTAATCGTTCCGATGGTCAGCACACCGCGCGAGGCGGCCAAGGCGGTCGCCGCGTGCCGCTATCCCCCGAAGGGCGAGCGCTCGAACGGTCCGGCGCGCGCCGCGATCGTCATGGGCACGCGTGACCAGAAGGCGCTCGGCGACGGGGTTTTGTGTCTGCCCATGATCGAGACTCGCGAAGGCCTCGACAACGTCGACGCGATCGCGGCGACCCCCGGCCTCGACGGCCTCTATATCGGGCCGAGCGATCTCGCGATCTCGCTGGGGCTTGGACCGGGCCTCGACCGCGACGAGCCCGAGCATGTCGCGGCGGTGGCGAAGATTCTCGCTGCCTGCCAGAAGCACAAGATCATCCCCGGCATCCATACCGGCTCGGCGCGCTTTGCCAAGAAATTCTCCGCGCAAGGCTTCCGCCTCGTCACCTTCGGCGGCGACGCCGGCTTCCTGCGCGCCGGCATCGAGCGCGCGGTGGGCGAGCTGAGGGGGTGAGGCACCGGCCTAACCAATCGTCGTCCCCGCGGAAGCGGGGACCCAGAGGCCCGAGATGAGCGGCTGCCCTGGGCCCCTGCTTTCGCAGGGGCGACGAATAATTGGTTGATGGGCGTCTATCCCCGCCGCTGGGTTTCGAGCAACTGGCCCAAGATGGCGTCGAGGCGGGTAAGCTCGCCCTCGATCTTCTCGACATAAGAACCGCCGTTGGCGCGCAGATCCTTGGTCGAGACGTCACGCAGGCTGGTCAGCGTTTGGCAGAGTTTCACGCCGCCGACATTCGCGGCGCCGCTGCGGAGGCTGTGCATCAGGTCGCGGAACTCGCGCAGATCGGCTTTTTCCGCTGCCTGCTTCAACTGCTCGACCAGCCGCCAGCCATCCTTGCGGAAGGTGTCGACGACCTCGAAGACGAATTCGCTGCCGCCGAGATTGCGCAGCGCCTCGAAGGTCGATTCATCGATCGTCGCGCCCGAATCCGGCACGAAGCGCGGATGCGCCGTGATCGGCGTCACCACCGGCGGCGCGCCGACGGCGATGCGCTCGGGCCGCGACAGACGGGCGTGAATCTCGTCGAGCGCGCCGAGCAACTGCGCCGCCTCGATCGGTTTGGTCAGCACCATGTCCATGCCGGCCTCGCGGCAGAGCCGCTCGGTCTCGCTGGTCGCATCCGCGGTCAGGGCGACGATCGGCAGCCGCCACTCGCCGACATGGCTGACGCGATAGAGCTTGGCGACCTCGTAGCCGCTGACCTCGGGCATGTTGATGTCGAGCAGCGCGATGTCGAAGCGCGTGCGCTCGAGCGCGGTCAGCGCGGCCTCGCCGTCGATCGCGATCTCGACCTCGTGACCGGCGCCTTCGAGGACGCTTTTCAGGACCTTGCAATTGGCCGGATTGTCTTCGGCGACCAGCACCTTCAGCGGTTTTGAGGCAGCGATCGAGGGGATCTCGGCCGGCGGCGGCGCGCTCGCCGGGGTGGCCAGCGTTGGCGCTGCAGGCTCGGCGACGCGATACGCCGGCGCCGAATCCGCGAACCGCGCCAGCCGCTCGTCGCCGGCGAGGATGCCGAGCAAGGCGCTCGCAAGATCGGCGTCGTTCAGCGGCGCCTCGATCACGGCGGCGAGCTGCGAGGCGGCAAGGCCGGCGATCGCCTCGCTGCCGCGCGCCGGGGCGATGAACAACATCACCGGCGGCAGCGCCATCGCCGTCATCGCGCGATGCGCGAGGCTCAAGCCCGCGAGCGGGTTCTGGATGCCGTCGATGATGACGACCACCGGCCGGTCGGACTTGCCGGCGAGCGCAAGCTCGCCCAGCGCCTGCTCGCCGTCGCCGATCCACTGCACCTCGCCGCGCCAGCTCTTCAGCCGCGCCTCGATCGTGCCGGCGAATTCGACATCGGTCGAGATCAGCACCAGCCGGCGGCCGAGCAGGTCGGGCGCGCGCACGATGCCGCTCGCATCCTGCTCGAGCGTCACGGTGACGGTGAAGGTGCTGCCGCTGCCGATCTCGCTCGCCAAGGCGATGCTGCCGCCCATCAGCTCGGTGAGCTGCTTGGCGATGGCAAGGCCGAGGCCGGTGCCGGTGCCGCCGAAGCGGCGCGTCACCGTCTCGTCGGCCTGGGTGAAGATATCGAAGACGCGCTCGTGCAGTTCTTTCGGGATGCCGACGCCGTCGTCGCGCACCGCGAGCGCCAGCCGCACTTGCCCCTCGCCGCGCGCGATCAAGGCACCGGTCAAAGCGATATGCCCCTTGGGCGTGAATTTGATCGCGTTGGCGAGCAGATTGACCATCACCTGGCGAAGCTGCAGCGGCATGCCGCGATAGGCGTGCGGCAGGCGCGGGTCGATGCGCAAGGTCAGCGCCAGCCCCTTGGCCTCGGCTTGCGGCCGCACGATCGCGACCGCACCGCCCAGCACCTCGTGGAGGACGAAGCTCTCGATCGGCGCCGCGAGCTTGCCGGCTTCGAGCTTCGAGAGATCGAGCAGGTCGTTGATGAGACTGAGGAGCGTGCGCGCCGAATACTGCATGGTCGCGAGCATGTCGCGCTGCTCGCCATCCAGCCTGGTGCGGCCGATCAGCGAGCCCATGCCGATGACGCTGTTGAGCGGCGTCCGCAATTCGTGGCTCATGATCGCGAGGAACCGGCTTTTGGCGCTTGCGGCTTCCTCGGCCTGCGCCTTGGCGGCGTTGAGCCGGCGCACCAGGCTCGCCGCGTAGCTGGGCAGCAGTACCAGCGCCATGCCGATGCCGGCGGCAACCGGCCAGCGCAATTGCCAATAGGGCGTGGTCGCGAACACCGCGGCAAAGCCGGCGAGCGCCAGCAGCGCGCAGGCGATCAGCGATCGGACGCCGAAGCGGAAGCCGAAGCCGAGAATCACCCAGAGATAGATCGAGAACCACGGCGCGGCATAAGGCCCGCCGACATGGAGGAAGACCGAGATCAGCGTGACGTCGTTGATCATCGCCGCGGCGCGGCGCGCGAGCGACGGCGCCGGATCGGCCATCAGATGGATGAGCAGCAGCCAGGCGGTCAGGATGCCCGGCACGTCCACCGCGAGCAGCGGCAGGATTGCCTCGCCGCCCTTGCCCGCATAGGCGAGGCCGGCGAGATAGGCGAGCACTGCGCCGGCGATGAAGAGGCGGATAACGGCTTGCTGCGGCTCGGTGTCGGGGCGCTGGGTCAGATCGCGCGCCACCGCGTTGAAGCCGCGCAGCGCGAGGGTGATGACCGCCAGCCCCGGCCCCAGCAGGGCGAGGGCGAGCCCGACCACGATGAAATCGGGTGCCGGCACCGGCACCAGCTTCAGCGCGACGATCGCCGCGACCAGCAGCGGCGTCGCGACGGCATAGATCGCCAACGCAACCGTCGCGCCGCGCGCCGAACGGCTGGCTCCGGCGGGCCGCAGGGCATCCTGGCGGTCGGTCACTGGCTGGCGCTCATGAACGCGGCTTTCCGGCTCCCCCGTCCGGGCATGGGAGGATATCCGCCCCATCGGAAATGTTCCGCAGGATAGTGCCGGTTATCACAGAAAAAATCTACAGCTTGATGGCCTTGCGCGCATCACCGACGAGATGTTGAGAGCCCGCCGTTGCGTCGCGCCTGCCAGTAAATGTAGGCAAGCACCGCGGCAGGCACCAGAAGCGGCCGTGAAAGAAGCGCAAACCCGGCCGCGCCCAGAGCCGCGCCGATGGCATAGCCGAGCCAGGCGAGGCCGTAGATCGCGAATGGCTGGCGGTGCTGGCCCTGCGGCCAGATCCGCCCGACCAGCCCTTCGGCGAAGCGCAGAATGTCGCCGGTGATGAAGGTGGTGTTGAGCGCGACGCCGAGCCGGCTCGCGAGCGGGTTCTGCAGCCCCATCGCGACGACCAGCGGAACGACCGCCCAGGTGGCGGCGAACGCGTCGGTCAGCAGGATCGCCGCCGCCTCGGCCAGCAGCACCGCCAGCGGCGGGCAGCGCAGCCGCAGCGCTAGATAGGCGATGGCCGAGGCTAGGAAGAAGATTGCCAGCAGCCCGGCATATTCCCAGGCCGGCAACTCCGCGCGCTCGATCAGCGCCAGCCCCATCAGCACGGTGTTGCCGGTCATCATGCCGGCGAAAGCGTGGAAGCGCAGATAGCTGACGGCATCGGCGTAACCGGCAATGGCCGCGAAGGCGAAGGCCAGCGGCACCGTCCGCGAGCCTCAGGCCGAGGCGGCGATGCTCGGCGCGGTCAGCGCGCGCTCGCGCGGCAGGGTGAAGGTGACGGTCGTGCCGACGCCCTTCTGGCTTTCGATGCCGAGCCGGCCGCCATGCAGCTCGACGAGGCCGATCGCCAGCGGCAGGCCGAGGCCGGTGCCGGGATGGCGCCGGCTCCAGGCGCTCGCCACCTGGCCGAAGCGGGTGACGGCGGTTTCGATTTCCGCCGCGTCCATGCCGATGCCGTGATCGGTGACCGAGACGCGATACCCCTCGGCATCGTAGCGCGCCGCCAGCAGCACGCGGTCGCCGGCCTGGCTGAACTTCACCGCGTTGGTGACGAGGTTCAGCAGCACCTGCTTCAGCTTTAGCGGATCGGCGCGCAATTGCGGCATGCCGGCCGCCAGATCGACATCCAGCCCGATCTCGAGCGCGCGCGCTCGCTCGCCGACGAGTTGCAGCACGTCGCGCACGACCTGCGCGATCTCGGTCTCTTCCTCGTCGAGATCGACCTTGCCGGCCTCGAGCTTCGAGACGTCGAGAATGTCGCTGATGATGCCGAGGAGGTGCTGGCCGCTGCTGCAGATGTCGCGCGCATAGCCGATATAGCGCTGGCTGCCGAGCGGCCCCATGATCTCTTCGGCCATCGCCTGGCTGAAGCCAATGATGGCGTTGAGCGGCGTGCGCAGCTCGTGGCTCATATTGGCGAGGAATTCGGTCTTGCTGCGGCTCGCCAGCTCGGCCTCGTCCTTGGCGTGAACCAGCGCGACCTCGGCCGCCTTGCGGTCGGTGATGTCGAGCGAGGCGGTCACCACCAGCGCCGGCCGCCCGCTCGTGTCGTGCAGCAGCGCCTTGGTCGTCAGCAGCACGCGGCGCTCGGCGCCAAGGCCCTTCTCGGTCGTGCCGCCGGCCGGCAAGGTCTCTTCGAAAGCGCCGGGCTGGTCGATCCCGGCGACGATCCGGCGGTCGCGCTCCATCGCGCCGCGCGCGGCGAGATCGTCGCGCACCTGCAGCGGGGTCAGGCCGATGATCTGATCGGCCGGTTTGCCGATCCGCTTGGCGAACCAGTCGTTGACGAAGACATAGCGGCCTTCGCGGTCGGTCGCCGCCACCATCACCGGCACGGCGTCGATCACGCGCATCAGCAGCTCATGGCTCTCGCGCAGCGCGTTGCGGTGGCGTCGCGCATCGGCGAGCATCTTCTGCTCGAGCGAGGTGGCGCGCTCCTTCAACTGCAATTGCTGCCGGCGCAAGGTCAAAAGATTGCGCGAGCGGACGCGGAATTCGTGGTGGTCGACCGGGCTTAAGAGGAAGTCCGTGGCGCCGGCTTCCAGCGCCTGATAGCGCAGCTCGCGATCCTCATAGGCGGTGATGACGATCACCGGCACGTCGGCGCAGGACGGAATCGCGCGGAAACGGCGGATGAATTCAGCGCCGTCGAGCTCCGGCATGTTGAAATCGGTGATCACGAGATCGGGCGGGGCGGTCGGCACCGCGTCGAGCGCCTTTTGCGGCCGGTCGTAGATCGTGACCTCGACGCCGTCCGCCAGCGACTTCGATAGCCGCTCCAGAATCTTCAGATTGGTGGCACGGTCGTCGATGATCGCGACGGTCTGGTGCCTGAGGCTGGTTTCCGGTCTGGCCAAGGTTGAAGCCCGCACTGCTGGTCTCCGAGTATTCGCAAGGAGTGAGCGCCGCCGCAAGCCCGCGACGGGATTCATCACCTCTTAACTTTGATGCGCGGATGGTTAATAAAAGGTGAACGGGCGGTTAACGGCCAGCGCTGCTGGAAACGCTTAGCCCTTGAGCGCGGCGAATTGCTTGGCGAGGGTAAGGCCCTGGCCCTGGTAATTCGATTTGAGGCCGGCGCCGTAGAGCCGGTCCGGCCGGCCGGCCATGCGCTCATATTGCAGCCAGCCGACCGTCTGGCCGTCCTCGAGGGTGAACGGGACCTCATGGGATCGGACTTCGAGCACGGCACGGCTGACCGCATCGCCCCAGCCGAAGCCGGGATCGAAGAAGCCAGCGTAATGGACGCGGAACTCGCCGACCGAGGTATCGTAGGCGACCATCTCGGCGGCGAAATCGGGCGGGATGCGCACCGCCTCCTTGGTGACGAGGATATAGAAATCGTTGGGATCGAGGATCAGCGGCGGGTCGCGGTGGTAATGGATCGGCTCCCAGAATTCCATCGGGTCGTACTGCCCGATCTTCTCGAGATCGATGCGGTCGGTGTGCTTCTTCGCGCGATAGCCGATCAGTCCGCCCTTGCCGCCGCCATGCAAATCGACCGTGAGGCGCAGCATCTTGCGCTCGATCAAATTCTGGTCGGCGCCCTCGGAGAGGACGAGCTGACCCTCGTCGTGGAGGCGCTGCAGCTCGCTGGCCGCGATCACCGGCGAGCCGCGGCGGAAGCGGAGCTGATTGAGGCGCGAGCCGGGGCGCACCACGACGCTGAAGGTGCGCGGCGCGATCTCGACATAGAGCGGCCCCTGATAGCCTTTGTCGAGCCGGTCGAAACTGTGGCTGCGGTCGCCGATCAGCCGAGTCAGGACGTCGAGTCGGCCGGTCGAGCTTTTGGGATTGGCGAAGGCGGTGACGCCGCTTTTGAGCGTCAACGCTTCGAGCAGCGGCACGACATAGACGCAGCCTTTTTCGAGAACCGCGCCGCCGCCGATGTCGATCGGATAGGCGTCGAGCTCCTGGATTTTGTCGAGCACGGTGCTGTTGGGGCCGGGCAGGAAGCTCGCGCGCACGCGATAGGCGATCGGCCCGAGCCGCAGATCGATGCTCGCCGGCTGCACCTGGTCGGCCAGGATCTCGGTCTTCGACCAGATCTCGTGCTCGCGCAGCATCGCGTTGATTGCCTGGAACGGCAGAATGCCGGTCCGCGCGGCATTCTTCGCGTCGTCGGGAAAGAGGCTTCTCGCCGCAGTTTCGGCCATGAGACCGAGCTTAGACGCTCGCCGGCGCGACGGCAAAGCGCATCGCGTCCACAATCGCTCCGCCGCTTGTTCGCGCCGGGCTGCGGCGGAAGCGCTTGAGCCTCAACCGCATTCCGCGTTATCCCCGGGAGTCACAGGCCTTGGGGCCGTTTTTTCACTGCCGCATTTGATGGACAAGAACCTCGGGCTTGGTCTCCTGAACGCTGCGGCGCCCCATCTGTCGATCGAAATAGGCGCTCAGATGCGCGCAGTTGGCGAGGAGAGCGTGGCTCTCCGGCACGGCATTCATGTAATAGAGAATGGGCGTGAGATAAGCGTCCGCGAGGGTGAAACCATCACCGGCGAGAAAGCCGGTCTTGGCGACGGCGCGGTCCATGATCTCGAATTGCGACGCCATTTTCGGGATCGCGGCCTCGATGCGCGCGCGGTCGGGCGTGCCATCCTTATTCACGAACATCACATAGGCGGCGTAATATTGACCCAACCAGAGCGGATCGATCGTCGTGCAGACCATCGAGACCCATTGCTCGGTTTGCGCGGCGGGAATGGGATCGCGCGGCATCAGCGACGGACCGTCGAAGGCGCGATCGATATAGCCGATGATGGCACGGGACTCCGCCAAGGTCACGTCGCCGTGGTGCATGACGGGAACCTTGCCGAAAGGATGAATCGCATCGACGTCCGGCGTGTGCGGCATCGCTGGGACGAGGGTGTAAGGCACGCCCTTCTCGACGCAGACGATCCGCGTCACCCAGACGAAATTGCTCGGCGATGCGCCGATGATCTGTAGCTCGGCCATGATGCTCCTCCTTCAAATTGCCTGTTTCGCGAAGCTGTCGAGCAAGGTACCCCAACCGCCGGTGAAGGCCTGGGCCATCGCCCCGGCATGCTCGCCTAAGCGCTCGAGGTGACGATGCTCGAGCTCTACCCGCGTCCCGGTACCGTCGGGCGTGAAACGAATCTCGACCTCGGTGACGAGCGCCGGATCGAATTGCCAGCCTCCGTTGATTTGCCACGCGAGCAGCAGGCGGGTCGGCGGTTCCCAGGCCAGCACCTTGCCCCAGGGGCATTCGCTGCCGTCGGCGCCGCGCTCGTACCAGCGCCCACCTTCCCGCGGCTCGATCACCACCTCTTGGATGGGCGATTTGGTGATGCTGATACTATGCGTTTTGAGCCACCAGCGGGTGATGCCCGCCGTGAAAATATCGAAGGCGCGCGCGGGCGCCGCATCGACCCGAATGCTTTTGCGGATCGGCGCCGGAGCGATGGTCGGACTCATGGCAATGTCTCCGCGTCTTTATCCGCCTCATCCTTGAAGGCAGCGAGCGTATCGTCCCAAAACCGGTCGAGCCATTGGCGGATCGCGCCCAGGCCGGCCGGGTCGATGCGATAGACCCGCCGGGTGCCGTCGGCGCGGTCGGTCACGAGCCCCGCTTCCTTCAATTGCCGCAGATGCTGCGATACCGCCGGGCGGCTGATCGGCAGGTCGCGCGCCAAATCGCCGACCGATCGCGGGCCGCAGCTCAGGCGCTCAAATATTTCGCGCCGTGTCGAGTCGCCGAGCGCCGCGAGGGCTGCCATTGCGTAAGCCATTACTTACCGTAAGCAATAACTTACGATAAGTCAAGCGGCGAAAATCAGGCTCGCTTCGCCGATGTCCTCGAATCGCGCGGTCACCTGCGCACCCGGCACGGCGTCGATCATGCCGGTATGACTGCCGGTGGTGACGATGTCGCCGCGTTTCAGCGGGCGGCCGCGGGCGGCCGCGTGATTGGCGAGCCATGCCAGCAGCCGCTTCGGATGCCCACCTGGCGTCCCGGCTTTGGCGCGGCGGATTTCCTTGCCGTCGATGATCAGCACGGCTTGCGGCGCCGCGAGGTCGAGCGCGCGCCAATCGGCGAGCGGCGCCCCATAGCTGTAGCCGCCATTGTTCAAGAGATCGCCCAGCACCGCGGCTTCCGCGATCTTGCGGCGATCGACGAAGGACGATTCCAGAATCTCGATGCCGACGTGAAGGCTCGCAAGCGCTTCCCACACCTCGTCTTCGCCATAGGTATGCGATCGCGGCGGCAGATCGCGGGCGATGCGAAACGCGAGCTCGGCCTCGGCGGTGCGGAGGGCGTTTGGCAACAGCGCGAAACGCGCCGGGCTCGGCAGCAGTCGGTCGGCGAGGAGCGGTCCCGCTTGCGGCTCGGCATCGGGACTTGCGGCGCCGACCTTCCAGCCGGCGACCGCAATGCCGAGCTGCCGCAGGATCGCATCTTGCACCGCATAGGCTTCGGCGGCGTTCGCGGGCGTCTCTTGCGCCGCGAGCGCGGCGATGCGGATGCCGCTGCGCCGCGCCTCGATCAGCTTGGTCGCGAGACGCTCAACGTCCATGACCGGCGGCGTTGCCGCCGAGATAATCCATCGCCGTCTGCACGCCGCCGTTCTTGTGCTTCACGCCGGCGGCGTTGAGGCCCATCTCGACGCCGGCCAGGGCGCCGACCAGCATCAACTCGTTCATCCAGCCGAGATGGCCGATGCGGAACACCTTGCCCGCCACCTTGCCGAGGCCGGCGCCGAGCGAGACGTCGTGGAGATCGAGGATGGTCGCGCGGATTTGGTCGGCGTTGACGCCTTCCGGCACCATGATCGCGGTCAGCGCGTTGGCATAGGCTTTGGGATCGGCGCATAGGATTTCCAGACCCCAGGCATGCACCGCGCGCCGCGTCGCTTCGGCGAGGCGCTCATGCCGCGCAACCACGTTGTCGAGCCCTTCCTCTTCCATCATCGCGATCGACTCTTTGGCGGCGAGAAACAGGCTGATCGCCGGCGTGAACGGGTAAGAGCCGGTTTCGTTGGCGTCGACCATCGGCTGCCACTCGAAATAGGCGCGCGTGTTCTTGACCTGCTTGTTGACGGCGAGCGCCTTTGGCGAGATCGCGTTGTAGCCAAGGCCCGGCGGCAGCATCAGGCCCTTCTGCGAGCCGCAGATGGTGACGTCGACGCCCCAATCGTCGTGGCGATACTCGTGCACGCCGAGCGACGAGATCGCGTCGACCATCAGCAGCGCCGGGTGCTGGGCGCGATCCATCGCCTTGCGCACCGCGGCGACGTCGCAGAGAATGCCGGTCGAGGTCTCGCTGTGGACGATCGTCACCGCCTTGATCGCGTGGCTCTTGTCGGCGACGAGGCGGCGCTCGATCTCGGCGGGATCGACCGGATGGCGCCAATCGCCGGGGATGAACTCGACCGACAGGCCCTGCCGCTCGGCCATGACGCGCCACAGATTGGCGAAATGCCCGCTCTCGAACGCCAGCACCTTGTCGCCGGGCGCCAGCGTGTTGAGCAGCGCCGCTTCCCAGGCGCCGGTGCCCGACGAGGGATAGATCGCGACCGGGCCGGCGGTGCGGAAGATGCGTCGCATGCCGGCGCAGATGTGTTTGACCAGGTCGAAGAATTCCTGGCTGCGGTGATCGATCACCGGATGGCTCATCGCCGCCAGCACGCGATCGGGCACATTGCTCGGGCCCGGCACATGAAGGAAATGCCGGCCGCGCTTCAGCTTCGTCATGACGTTCCCGCTCCCTTTCGAAATCGGGCGCAATGTGGCTGGAAGCGCCCGGGATCGCAAGTCCGCGCTTGCCCACTCGAATGCCGGTTATCCGGCGGGCGCCGGCACGCGATGCAGCTTCATCGCGATCGCGACGGCGCTGTAATAGCCGATGAACACGAGCAGATCAGCCAAGCCCTCCTCGCCAAGCGCGGCGATCGCGCGCGCGAACGCGGCGTCATTGGCCGGATCGCGATCCTGCGCCGTGGTCGCGATCTCGACGATGGCGGCCTCGCGCGGATCGCTCAGCGCCGGCAGGCGGCCCGCACGGATGTCCTCGATCGCGGCGTCGTCGATGCCGGCATCGCGCGCGACGCGCGCATGCACGCTGAAGACGTAATCGCCGTGCCAATGACGCGCGACGATCAGGATCGCGAGCTCCTGCTCGCGCGGCCTCAGCGACGATTCCGTGACGAGGAACGTGCCCAGCCGCTCCAACCGCTGCATCAGCACCGGGCTATGCAGCCAGATCTTGTAGGGGCCGGGAATGCGGCCGCGTCCGCCGAGCACGGCGTCGATCGCTGCCTGCTGCGCCGGTGTGAGCGCCGCGGCCGGAATTTCCCGAATGCGGCTCGGAGCTTTATTCGTCATGGCGGTTCCTCCGCTGTTTTTCGCGGCCTCAACGTGCTTCGCCGCAGAGGCAGCGCGCGACATCGGTAATCCGATCGCTGCCGACCGAGCAGCGGTAGACCGGGAAATTCCCCGGCGTGATCGCCGCGCCGGCGGGGCCTTGCACGCCATACGTCGCGATCCAGCGCGTGCGCGCCTCGAGCGAAGTGCCGATGCGACGATAGAGCCTATCGAGGCTCGCAGCATCGAAGCGCGGTAAGCCCCAGGCGCGATCGAAGCGGGTCTCGGCGCGCCATTGCGGCGCCGCCCCGCCCGCGGCCTCGGGCAGATTCGCGAGATAGAACGTGGTCTCGTCGGCGATCGTACCGTCAGCGCCGATCTCTACGCGCCGGAACGCCGGATTCTGGCCGAAGATCGGGCTCAGCGCCGGCGCGATCATCACGAAGCCGAAGGGCGCGCCGCGCTCGCGCAAGATCCGGAACGCGTCGGTATGAAGATGCCCGGCGATATTTGCCGCGATCGTGTCGCGATAGCGCAGCATCAACGCGTGCAACTCGTCGGCATAGGGCGCGGCGAGCAGCGGCACCGGTGTGATCGGGCAGGAATCCTGGCGCGCGGTGCCATAGGCATCGGCGCCCGGCGGGATGTGATAGACGAGAATCACCTTGCGCCCGGCGCGCGCGGCATCGGCGAGTATGTTCTTGAGCCAAGCCAGCGTCGCGCGCGCGGGATTGCCATCGGCGTCGCTGCCGCAGGAATTGCGGTAATGCGGCGAGAAGAAATTGAGGTTCACCGCCGCAACGCTCTCGCCCGGCACCGCCGGGTTCGGCACGACGTAATTGCCGAGCGCGGTCCAGCTCTTGGCGAAGCTGTCGCCGGCGGCCCCCTTGAGTATCATGGGCCCGATCATCGCGGCGACGCTCGCCTCGGTATCGGCCAGAAAAGGCCCGCCGGGGCGGATTGCGTAATCGCCGCAATCGGAATCATTGTTGCCCAGCGCGGGCAGGATCGGCGCGCGATCGAACGCGGCTTTGAGCTGCAAGGCGAGGAAGCCCAGGGTCTTGGCGACGAAGCGGCGATAGGACGCGGCATCGTGCTCGGCAAAGCCGGCATTGAAAACGGCGCGGAAGCTGTGAACCAGGAAATCGCCGGGCACGAGGACGAGATTCGGCTGGTGCTGCGTCTTGATCGCGGCAAGCGCCGCGCGCAACAGCTTCCAGTCGGAATCCTCGCCATAGGCGCTGAGGCGCTCGCCACCGCGGTCGAGGATCGCGGCCCATTGCTCGGCCGGCGCCGCGGCCAGCCGATCGGCCAGCGATTTGTCGGCGAGCGGATTGAAATGGATGTCGGTGATAATGACAGCGTCCGCCGCGGCGGCGGCGTGAAAGGAGAAAACAACCAACATCAATGCGAGCAAAAGCTCCCTCATCGACAACCCGGCCAATCGCTCTTCGCGATTGGCCCCTTCGGGTTCGACCGCGAAGCGCGGTCGAACGGGTTGTCCTTCTCCCCGCCGGGGAGAGGGAGGGGTCCGCGCGACGCGCGGGAGGGTGCGGGGGAACGCTCAGCTCTCAAGGCCGACCAGGCTGTTGGCGAAATCCGCGGCATCGAAGGGACGCAGGTCCTCGGCGCTTTCGCCGATTCCGATAAAATGCACAGGCAGGCCGTAGCTCTCGGCCAGCGCCACCAGCACGCCGCCCTTGGCGGTGCCGTCGAGCTTGGTCATGACGAGGCCGGTGAC